>JBMFHN010000016.1:0-28383 GCA_049976805.1 Occallatibacter sp.
GCAGGGTGGAACCGTGAATCTGCGCCTGCGGGTCTCCACCTGGCTGCGGCCGGCTGACGCGGCGGCCAGCGGATTGCCTCCCACGCCCCGGCAGAAGCAGGAGTCTTTTGGCCCGCCTTTGTCCGCCACGCCTCCGGCCCATCCGGGAAAGGAGGGCGAATAACCGTGAGGATGCGGATAGGAACCGAGAAGAAAGGCCAGGTTTACCTGCTGATCGTTCTCTGCGCGCTGATTGTCCTGCTGGGAGGCTACGAGATCGTGCAAAACTTTGGCCATTCCTCCGCGCCCGTTCGTCCACCCGTCGTCGAGGCCACGCGGGTGAACGGCGCCGCCGCTTCGCCGTCCACCGTGGATCAACAGGCGCAGCTGATCACCAATGCCGGCATGGATCCGACCCTGCACCTGGAAAAACTGGCCTTGAGCGAGCAGGTGGAGTACCTCGGTACAGGCAGGAACATCTTTTCGGCGGATTCGGCACCCGTCGCGATTGAGTCTCCGTTGAAGAGCGCCCGCCCCGGTCAGCCTGGCGTGAGTGTGCCCTCGGCGCCGCCCGCGCCACCCCAGCCGCCGTCCATCGGGCTGAAGTATTTCGGCTACACCCTAGCCAAAGGCGAGCCGCTCGAAGCCTTTTTCGCTTACGAAGGCGACATTTTCATCGCGCGCTCCGGCCAGATCGTCGACCGCCGCTACAAGGTGGGCACGATCCGGCCCGCCAATGTCGAGGTTACCGATCTGAGCTACAACCATACCCAGATCCTGCCTTTGCAGGAGAACTGACAGGGCGGCGGTTCGCAATCCGCCTCCGGTCTTCGGGATTTCGCATGGGAACGAGCGCTGCCAGAGAATGATTCGATGGATTTCAGCGGAATCTGCGGGAATCCGGCAGCCAAGGGAGAGACTGAGATGAAAAAGTCCGTTTCCATCCTCCGTCCATCGCGCCCTGGAGAACAGGGATTTACGCTGTTGGCGGTCATTCTCCTGCTGGCGATGTTCACCATCGCGCTCTCCGTCGCCCTGCCGAATATCGCCAAGCAGATCCAGCGCGACCGCGAGGTTGAGACCATGCACCGAGGCCTGCAGTACGCGCGGGCCATCAAGCTCTATTATGAACAGTTTGGGGCGTATCCGCCCAATGTCGACGCGGTGGTGAAAGGCGTCAATGACATTCGCTATCTGCGCAAGAAATATACCGATCCGATGACCGGCAAGGACGACTGGAAACCGATTCTTTTCGGTCAGAACAAGACGCCGACCGCCATGGGATTCTTCGGGCAGGCGCTGGCGGGGTCGACCGTGGCAGGCACCGGACCCGGCGGCAGCAACGGGGTTGCGGGAGCTTCTTCCGTCACCGGCGGCAGTTCGTTCGGCAGTTCGTTCTTCGATTCGGGCAGTTCAAGCACCGGCGCAAGTTCCTCCATGGGTGCAAGTTCATCCATTGGCGCAAGTTCTACGATTGGCGCAAGTTCTGCCATGGGTGGCGCCAGTTCATCGGGAAGCGGAAGCAGTTCGAGCGCGAGCGGCAGCAGTTCCACGGGCCTGAGCGGACAGACCTTTGGCGGCGCGGGAATTATTGGCTTTTCGCCGGGTTGTCCCAAGGAGTCGATTCTGATCTACAAAAAGAAGAATCACTACAACCAGTGGGAGTTTGTTTACGATCCGCTGGCGGATCAGATGATGCAGGGAGGCAACGCCGGGACCATCGGGCAATCAGCCAGCAGCCTGAGCGGCAGTTCGACGGGCAGCAATGCCGCGACCCCGGGAACCAGCACGACCAGCACAGGCGACAACTTCTCCGGTTTTACGACCGGATCGACTCAGCCGTAAAGCAGCGCCCGCTCTGCGAACCAGATGCGGACAGGAGAACCAACCCTCCGCGCGATCACGGAGGGTTTGCCCTCATGGGCGGGACAGCCGGAACCTGCGGGAGGCCAACGCCGGCGTGATCGGGGGCTTACACGCTGAACGAGGATCCGCAGCCGCAGGTAGATCTGACCTGAGGATTGTCAAACTTGAAGCCGGCGGCCTCAAGCGTCTCGACATAATCCACGGTGCAGCCGTCCAGATACATCATCGAAGTGGCATCCACGAAAACCTTGAGGTCCTCAAAGTTGAAAACCTTGTCCATCATGCCGCTCTGATTTTCAAAAGCCATCGAGTACTGAAAGCCGGAGCAGCCGCCGCCGACGACGCCAATGCGCAGTCCGGCGGGCAAGGGGTCCTGGGTGGCCATGATCTCGCGCACTTTGGCGATGGCCTGAGGGGTCAGGGTGATGGGAGCCTTTTTAGCGGTTCCCGGTTCGGACGCAGCGGTTGAAGTGGACATAATTTCTCCTAAAACGTTAAATGCTCTCCGTACAAGCTACTCTACAGTTCCGCGGCCGGCGATTCAAGCGCTTCCTCACGGCGACTGTACTTTCGATGCGGCCCGGCGGGGGGAAGTTGCAGCAGATGGGCGGCCGGAAGGGGATGATTTCCGCCGCAGGGACGGCCTGTCCAGGCGGAAGGGAGCGAGAGCGCGCGGCAGCAGCCTGTGATTTTTGTCACCCCAGAGGATCGGTTTCCGGGGTATGATGGTCCTCCAGATGACTTCCTTGCCTGGCGAAACCGCTCTGGCGCAGGGGGCAGACCGCCGGGCAAGGAGTTTTCCTGGGGGGTGAGAATCATGTTTGTTCCGGTGATGTGGACCGTGTGGGGCGCGCTGGTGGTGATTGCCGCCGCTCTTTACGTCTATCGCTCCAGGCTGACCCGCGACGAAGAGGACCAGATCTTTCTGGACGACTCTTTCAGTCAGGAAAAGGCCGCTCAGGCGGAGATTGTAGCTCGGGTGAACAAGGTTGAACCGGTTCTCCGCCTCATGCTTTGGGTGGTGGCGGTGGCTTCGCTGTTCGTCGTCGGGTATTACATCATGGACTTCATCAACCAGCTCAAATAGGCTGATTTTCCGTTCTTCATTCGAATTTGGAGGCCGCGTGGTGGCTTTTCCTCCCCGGATGGGCGCGCGGTCCTCCGAAATCCAGAGGGTTTCGCCCTGACGATGCGCCGCGACCCGAGCGGTTCTCTTTCGGGCGCCCGCGGAATTCCGGGCGCAGTGCCACACTCCACTGCGAAGACTGCGTTTTTCCCCTTTTCCCGGCATCCCGTTCCGATGCAGACAATGCTGCATTACCGGCGGCTGAAGCCACGCGGCTTGGCCGGCGGCGTGACGGGAAGGTTCGTCTTGCCGGCAGGATAGACAGCCAGGAAGCGGTCGCGACCTTCGCCGGAGCTGGATGTCTCGACACCCTCGATCGAGCGGAAGGCCAGGTGAAGCAGGCGGCGCTCCCGGCTGTTCATGGGTGGAAAAGCGTAGGGAAGGCCCGAGCTGCGCACCTTTTCAGCGGCGGCTTCGGCCCGCAGGCGCAACTCCTCGGCATAGAGGGCCTTGAAGTTGGCGGCGTCGAAACTGAGCAGTCCCTGCTCGCGCTGGTCGAGGCGCAGGATCTGCGCGGCCAGGGTCTCGAGGGCCAGCAGCAACTCGCCGTTGTGCCGGGTGACCAGGGCAGTGTCGGGTCCGCTCAGCTCGACGTGAATGGAGGGAGCTTCCGCGCCTCCGGGATCGGGCGCGCCGTCGCCGGCGCTGATGCGATATTTCAGGCGCATGCCGCCCAGCTTGTTCAGGGCGGCGAGAAAATCGGCAATCTTGCGGGCTGCTTGGTGCAGGTCTTCGATAGGCATCACTGAACAGTATCGCAGAGCAAGGCGAGCGACGGAATTGGAAATCCCGCGCTCCGGCGGGCGAAGGAAGAATTTCTTCCTGGCATGAAGCCCTTTCCGGTCCGTTTTTCAGTCTTCGCGTATCCGGGGCGCCAGATATTCGGGCCCGATTGGATCAGGAACCGATTCTGCAAGAATGCGGTCGATCTCGGCCATTGCTTGCGCGTCGAGTTTCCAGTGGAGCGCGCCGGCAACGGCCTTGAGCTGATCGGGTTGGCGCGCGCCCCAGAGGGCCACTGAAACACCCGGGCGGTCGAGAACCCAGCGGACAGCCAGTTCCGGCAGCGACTTTCCATAGCGCTCGCGGGCCAGCGCACTCAGCCGGTCAATGGCATTCATGTAGGCGGAGAAGCGGGGCTGCTGAAACTTGGGATCGAAGCCGCGGATGTCGCCAGGGGCAATCTTCATGCCGCGACTGGCCCGCCCGCCGAGCAGGCTGCGGCAGAGCGTGCTCCAGCTCAGCACGGCCACGCTGTTGGCCGCGCACCAGGGCAGAATCTCGTCTTCGATTTGCCGTTCGAACAGGTTGTAGGGCGGCTGGTTCGAGCCCAGCGGCGCGGCGGAACGAAATTCCTCCATCTGTGCGACGGAGAAGTTGCTCACGCCGAGCACTCGCACTTTGCCTTGCTGGAGAAACTGGTTCAATACGGCGGCGGTTGCGGCGATGGGGGTGCGTGGATCCGGCCAGTGCACCTGGTAGAGGTCGATGAACTCTGTTCCCAGCCGGCGCAGGCTGGCCTCGATCTCCCGGCGCAGACGCCCGGGCGTCGAGTCGGCAAAGACGCCGCGCTCATTCCAGACGAGGCCCGTTTTGGTGGCGATGAAAAAATCTTCGCGGCGGCCGTGGGCGCGCATGGCCTTGCCGATTATCTCCTCCGAGCGCCCGTGGCCGTAAATCGGTGCGGTATCGATCAGGTTGATGCCGCAATCAAGGGCGGCCCGGCAGGTGGAAAGGGCGGCGTCTTCAGGCGTTGCGCCCCAGTCCAAGCCGCCCATGGCCCAGGTGCCAAGCCCGATGCGCGAGACCCGCATCCCGGCGATGGTTGTCATTTCCATGGAAAGCATTGTAAGCCCCGCGCAGAGCGTTCAGCCGCCCAGCGCGGCGACGATCCGCGCGGTGGAGCGTACCCGTCCCAGGCGGGGAAAGATGCGCTCCACGCTGTTCTGGTGGCTTTCGGCGCAGATGCCCGTCATGGCGTCCTCGGCGAAGACCAGTTCGTAGCCGCGCTCGTAAGCGTCGCGGGCCGTGCTCTCCACGCCGTATTCGGTCGAGATGCCGCAGAGCACGATGGTGTCGAGGCCGCGCCGGCGCAGTTGCAAATCCAGGTCAGTGCCGTAAAAGGCGCCCCACTGGCGCTTGAAAATCACCACGTCGCCGGGCTGCTGATCCAGTTCGCTGACCAGATCGCTCCAATCCGGCTGCGGCGGCGTGGGCATCCGCCAGGTCTGGTCCGTGCGGGTGCGCAGGCGATCCGCTCCGTCCGGCGCGCCGCCGACGTGGACCAGCACCGGTTGCGCTGCGGCGGCGCGGGCCGCCGCAAGCAGGCGCGCGCAGCGGGCCACCACGGTTGCCCGCGCATGAGGCGCTCCACCCGGCATTCCGGCAATTCCCTTTTGCAGGTCGATGACGACGACGGCCGTGCGCCGCGCCTCGAAGGTCAGATCGGTTGCATCGCAGGTCATTCCTCGGCTCCTTCCATCACCGGCAGCAACTCCACTGCCGGCAGAATTCCCATCTGCTGATAAATAGGCCGGATTTCGCGCTGCACCCCTTTCAGCCGCGTGAAGAACCATCCCGCGCCCAACAGGACAATCACTCCGTTGATGATGACGGTTCTGGGTGCGCCCAGGGCGTTGGCCAACGTTCCGGCCAGCAGGCTTCCGAAGGGCGCCATGCCGACAAAAGCCATCGTATAGTAACTCATCACCCGGCCGCGTTTTTCCTCGGGCACGAGCGTTTGAATCACGGTGTTGCTGGCCGCCATGCCCTGCATCATGCCCATGCCCGCGACCATCACCATCAGCATGGAGAGCCAGAAACTGCGCGAGATTCCGAGTCCGATCAGCCCCAGACCGAAGACGGCCGCCGCGATGGGAATCATCCGGGTCAGCCCGCGCACGGTCTTGCGCGCCGCCAGCGACAGGGCGGACACGAGGGCGCCAAAGCCCATCGCCCCCATCAGGAATCCCAGCGTGTGCGGTCCTCCGCCGAGCACCTGGCCCGCGAAAACCGGCATCAGCACCACATAGGGCATGCCCATCAGGCTGACCACGGCAAACAGCAGCAGGATGGTGCGGACGGGCAGAAAACCCGAGACGTAGTTCCATCCGGACTTCAGCTCGGAGATTGCCGAAGCGGAACCGCGCCGGGCCGCCGGCGCGTCGAGCCGCATCATCAGCAGCGAGGCGATGACGGCGATGTAGCTGATGCCGTCCAGCAGGAAGCACCAGCCTTCGCTGGTGGCCGCGATCAGGATGCCGGCCAGCGAAGGGCCGACGAGCCGCGCCATATTCACCATCGAGGAGTTGATGGCGATGGCGTTCTGCAGGTCACGCGGATCCTCGACCATCTTCACCATGAAGGCCTGGCGGCCGGGCATGTCAAAGGCGTTCACCGAGCCCTGGATCGCGCCCAGGGCGAGCAGCCAGGGAACGGTGATCCGCCCGGAAAACGTCATGGCGGCCAGGGCGAGCGACTGGGCCATGGAGAGCGT
This sequence comes from Occallatibacter sp., assembly GCA_049976805.1. Taxonomy (GTDB): domain Bacteria; phylum Acidobacteriota; class Terriglobia; order Terriglobales; family Acidobacteriaceae; genus Telmatobacter. The sequence continues at coordinate 6,468 of JBMFHN010000016.1, forward strand.
CTGCGTGACCACCAGCACCTTGCGGCGATCCAGGCGGTCGACCCAGACGCCGGCAAAGGGCGCCAGCAGGAAGGTGGGTATCTGTCCGGCAAAGCTGACCGTGCCCAGCAGCAGAGCCGAGCCGGTCAGCCGGTAAACCAGCCACCCTGTGGCGATCCTTGTCATCCAGGTGCCGATGAGGGAGATGGATTGACCGCCGAAAAAGAGCCGGAAGTTGCGATGGCGCAGCGCACGCCATGCGTGGGAGATGCCGCCGGGCGTGGGCAGCGACGCCGGACGGCGAGCGGAGGAGCCCGTTTCCGCGTTTGGATCGGGGTTCGATGGAGTCAAAGGCTGATTCCTCTTCTTCACTATATCGAGTGGACGTCGTGGCGCTGCGCGGGGACGCAAACAGCGCCGGGTCCGAGTCCCGGGGGCTGAGCACGGGATGCGTTCCCGTCCCGTGGTGGTAGCCTGAACCGTGATGAAAAAAGCTTCCGAAGTGGATTTTCTGGTGGTGGGTGCGGGTGTGGCGGGGTTGCGGGCGGCCGTCGGGCTGGCGCGCCATGGCCGGGTTCTGGTGGTTACCAAGGAGTCTCTGGCGGAGTCGAACACACACTACGCGCAGGGCGGCATCGCCGTGGCCCTTGAAGGCGAACGGGACGTGGCGCTGCATCTGGAGGACACAATCAACGCCGGGGACGGGCTTGTGCATCGTGCCGCGGCCGAGGCGCTGGTGGCCGAGGGGCCGTTGCGGGTGGGCGAGTTGATCGACTGGGGCGCGGAGTTCGATCGCGCGGAGGGCAAACTGCTGCGCACGCGCGAGGGAGCGCACTCGCTGGCCCGCGTGCTGCACGCCAACGGCGACGCCACGGGCGCCGAGATCAGCCGCTCGCTGGTCGCCTTTGCGGGCCGCCAGGAGCGTATCCAATTTGCCGAGTGGACCACGGTCACCGGTCTCATAGCCAGCGATGGCCGGGTTACGGGGGCTGACCTGCTCGAACGCGGGGGCCGCCTGGAGCGTGTGGCGGCGCGCTCCGTGCTGATTGCGGCCGGCGGCGCGGGACAGGTCTATAGCGACACGACCAATCCGGCTGTGGCCACCGGCGACGGCATCGCCCTGGCCTGGGAGACCGGCGCCGAGCTGGCCGACATGGAGTTCTACCAGTTCCATCCAACCGCGTTTCTGTATCCCGGAGCGCCGCGCTTTCTGCTCTCCGAGGCTCTGCGCGGCGAGGGCGCCATTCTGCTCAACGACCGCGGCGAGCGCTTCATGGAACGCTATCATCCGCTGCTCGAACTGGCTCCGCGCGACGTGGTGGCGCGAGCCATCACCCGCGAGGGAATGGGGGAGCGGCCGGGCGAGTTCCGCGCCGTGCATCTGGACATGCGCCACCTCCGGGGAGTCGACCTGAAACGCCGTTTTCCCGGTATCAGCGCCTTCCTGGCTGGCTACGGACTGGAACTGGGCCGCGACCTGATCCCGGTGCGCCCGGCGGCGCATTACCTGATGGGAGGGATCAAAACCGATCTGCATGGCCGCGCCAGCCTGCCCGGGCTTTACGCCGCAGGCGAGGCTGCCTGCACGGGGGTGCATGGGGCCAATCGGCTGGCCTCGAATTCGCTGCTCGAAGGGCTGGTTTTCGGCGCGCGCGCCGCCCGGGCGATGATCGGCGACGGCTTTGAAGTGGCAGAAAAGGCGGCAATGGCCGAACCGCGGCCGGAACCGCTGAGCGCCGTCGAAGAGGCGCGTCTGGAGACGATCATTGCCCGGCTGCAAGCCTCCATGTGGGCCTATGCCGGCCTGCTGCGCGAGGAGTCCACGCTGCGGCAAGGCTTGAAGGAGCAGGAGGCAGCCGCGGCGGCCCTGGACGAGTTCGCCCGCAAGGGAAAAGGCAGCCGCCGGCTGGCCGAAGCGCTGGGCATGAGCCGGGTGGCGCGCGCGATCCTGGCTTCGGCGCTGGCGCGCTGTGAGAGCCGCGGCGCCCACTTCCGCAACGACCACCCCCGGCGCGACGATGCGCGTTTCCAGAAACACTCGATCTTCAGCCGCGAGGGACAGGTTGCATTCGAGCCATTTTGAAGCCGGGCCGGCGGTCTGTCTTTTTCGCCATTTTCGAAGGGTCTTTCCGGATCGGCAGCCTTGTGGCCCGATGCGGACGTGCGTCCGCGCCCGCATGGCGGGAACGCGGGAGGATTCCATCCGGGCGGGAGAGTGATCTGGTGCGGATTTCCATGAATCAGCGGGACCGGCCGGCGGCCGGGGATTTTTTCTGATGGCGCGGTTCAACTGCCCGCCTCCTGCCCGCGCGTGAACCAGGATGCGGCTGCGCAGAGCGCCAGGATCGCTCCCATGATCGCCAGCGAGAGGGTGACCGGAACCTCGATCCAGCGCGCGGCCAGCATCTTGACGGCGACAAAGGCGAGCATCGCGGCCAGGCCATAGTGGATGAGGCGAAAGCGGTTCAGCAGATCGGCCAGCACGAAGTAGAGCGAACGCAGGCCGAGGATGGCGGCCACGTTCGAGGTGTAAACCACGAAGGGGTCGTGGCTGACGGCCAGCACGGCGGGAACCGAGTCAACGGCGAAGAGCAGATCCGTGACCTCGACGGCCAGAATCACCGGCAGGAGCGATCGCTTGGCCGGTTGCAGCCGGCGAATCCAGCCGGGAACCGCCGCTTTGGTTGAGCCGCCGCGCAACAGCCGCATGGCGGCGTAAAGCAGGATCAGGCCGAAGATCCACGGAATCCAGGTGAAGCGCTCGATCAGCGCGATGCCGGCTCCGATCAGCAGGGCGCGGAGCACGAAGGCTCCGGCGGTGCCCCACAGCAGAGCCGTGCGCTGGCGGCGCAAACTGATGCGGAAACCCTCGAAAATCACCATGAAAACAAAGAGATTGTCCACGCTGAGCGCGGTTTCCAGGGTATACCCGGCGGCGAATTCGAGCGCTGGCCGATGCCCCCGCGTGACGGCGATCCAAACCGCGAAGCCGATGGCAGCCAGTGCCAGCAGCGCTGTCCAGAGCAGGGCGATGGACTGCGGCCTGCGCAGCGCGCGGCGATTGCCGGTGAGCCAGCCCAGGAGCGCGGAACCATCGTTGGGAGCGCCGGGAAGCAGGGAATCGACCACCAGCAGCACCGCCACCACCGCGTGAAACCCCAGCCACCATAGCCAGGAAACGCCGGCAATCATCAGGCCACACTCCGAATCGCGGCTTCCCACCGCAGAAATCTATCGTTGGTTGAGCAGATGGATTGTCTCCAGAATCACATCGCCGTCCACCGTCAGGCTGTGCGCGCTGATCTTGTCCATGGTGTCCTGCGCGGTATGGTGATAGCTGTTGTGCGGGCCGTAGTCCAGATCGATGATGTCAATCGAGGGCACGCCGCGCTCCAGAAAGGGCAGGTGATCGTCCTCGATCGCCTCCGTTGTCTTGAAGAAATAGCGCTGGTCGCCACATTTTTCGGCCGCCTGGCGGACCAGATCGACCAGCCAGGGGGTGGACTGCGATTCGCGCTGAATGTCCAGATCCTTGTCGCCGATCATGTCGGTCAGGATGAAGGCCTTGATCTTGTCCAGCGTGCCATCGCGCCCCCACTCGGCGGCCAGGTGACGGCTGCCATAGGTCGAATCCGAATCCGACCAGCTCTGAATGGCCTCCTCGCCGTCGAAAAAGACCAGCCAGATCGAGTAGCCATTGAGCTTCCGGCCACCCGCAGTCTCCGCGCGCAGCCGGTCGGCCAGCGCCATCAGCAGGCCGGTTGTCGAGCCGCCGTCGTTGGCCCCGACGTAGTGAATGTTTTTGAGCGGGTAGTTGGTGTCGTAGTGGGATGCGAGCACAATCACGCCGTCTTTCGTGCCGGGAAAGCGCACGATGAAATTGCTCATGGGCACCAGGCCGATGGGCGTCAGGGCGGTGAAGGAATCCACCTCGAGCCGGTCATGGCGGAAGTGCTCGCGCAGAAAGGTTTCAGCCTTGGCGTGGCCGGCGCCGGTGGGCCAGCGTGGCCCGATGGCGACAAACTCGCGTGCGTACTCGAGGGCGCGCGCGCCGTCGAAATGAGGCTCGGCGGCGCTGGCCAAACATGGAACCAGCGCGACGGCGAGCACTGCGGCGAATCGCGTCAGGAACAGGAAATTTCCACTTCCCGGCAGCGGAAACCGGCCCGTTGGCCGGAGGCCGATGCCCGGCCGATCCGCGTTGATCTGCTTCCAGAATGAAAAACCCATCACGTGAGAGTCTCCTTGGTTTTGCGGCGCGCGGGATGAACCCACCAGGCCACGGCGATGCCGCCCAGATAGAGCGCGAGCAGGGGGACGGCGTAAACACACATCGTCCAGGGATCGGGGCTGGGGCAGATGATGGCTGCCACCACGAAGGCCCCCAGGATTGCGTAGCGGATGTTCTTCCACAGCAAGCGCGGGCTGACGATGCCGAACAGGGCCAGAAAAAAGATGAGGACAGGCAGTTCGAAACTGATGCCCAGACCCAGAATGACCGAGAGAAAGAAGCTGGAATACTCATCGATGGTGACCATCGGGGTGAAATCATGGCCGAAATCCACGATCAGAACCTGGAGCGCGCCGGGCAGCACGTAGTAGTAACCGAAGACAGCGCCAGCCAGGAACAGCCCCACGGTGGCCACCATGAAAGGAATCACGAACCGCCGCTCTCTTTGATAGAGCCCGGGCGCGATGAACAACCAGACCTGGTAGAGGATGAAAGGCGAAGCCAGAATGGCTCCGCCCACCAGCGCGACTTTCAGGTCCAGGTTCAGCGGGTCCATGGGGTGGGTGAAGACCAGCGACTTGCCGATGCGGGTCAGCGGCGCCTGGATGAAGGCGACCAGCCGCTGATAGAAGATTCCCGCCACGGCGAACCCCAGGGCCAGGAAGAGAACCGAGCGGAGGATGCGCTTGCGCAACTCCTCCAGGTGCTCGATCAGGCTCATTCCAGGCAGTTCCGCACGCTCGCTGACCGCCTGCCGCGCCCTGCCGATCGCCTCTGCCGGGTCAACCATCGTGGGTTTTCTCCGTTGCCGGGCTGCTGGCTTGGCCGCGGTCTGTGGCCGGCGCCCGAGACGCGGACCTGTCAGCGCTGGCGTCTGGCGGCGCAGAAAGCTCCTCTGCCCCAACGGCGGTCTGAAGGAGGAGTTGCTGTTCGTTCCTTCTGCGCCAGTCAGCCTCTTCGGCCGCGCGCAACTCCGCCTCGATCTGAACCTTGAAGTCGCTCGAGGCCTTGCGAATCTCGTACATCAGCCGGCCGATCTGGCGGCCGATCTCCGGCAGCCGGCGCGGACCGAAGACGACCAGCGCCATCGCCATCAGGATCAGCGAATCTTCCCAGCCCAGGCTGGCGGTCTCGATGGCCGGAGGCATTCCCATGAAAGATCATGATACCTGTCTGCGCGGGAGGCTCACAAACCGCACGGACGGGACGGTTTTTCTTTTCATGCAGGGTTCGGCGTTCAGCGGTTTTTGAAGTTTCCGTTCCAGTTTTGTTAAAATCAATCCTCATGGACGCGGCTCCCGCCGGAGATTTTGCAAGAATCCCGCCGGGCAGGTGTCGCATCCAAGATGTGAAAGGGCTGCAACAACCCCGTGGATGGGGGCAGCGGTAAGAAGCCATCGGCAGCGCCGAAGGGCTTGAGCAGAGCCAGTGCATCCACTGCAGCCACGGTTAGCTTTCAACATCCCCGTTCGCTGTTCTTCCGGGCATCGGAGGAACGAGCTGGACTGAAGGCGGAATACGGTGAATCTGACTTTAGACGATCTCACGGCGGCACGGCCGGATGTCGGCGACAGTTGCAGCCTCGAAAACTACCTGGCGCTTCCTGATCACACGATGGATGCGCGCATCGCAAAAGCCCGCGCCCGTCTGGGCTCGACGACATTCCTGCTCGGGCACCACTACCAGCGCGACGAAGTGATCCAGTTCGCCGACGCCACAGGCGACAGTTACAAACTCTGCCGGATCGCCGCGGAAACCGAAGCGAAATACATTGTTTTCTGCGGTGTGCACTTTATGGCCGAGAGTGCCGACGTGCTGGGGCGCGTGGACCAGCAGGTGATTCTGCCGGATCTGAATGCCGGCTGCTCGATGGCCGACATGGCGGAAATCTCGCAGGTAGAATCCTGTTGGGAGACGCTCGAATCGCTCGGTCTGGCCAAGGATACGATCCCGATTACCTACGTCAACTCGACGGCCGCCATCAAGGCGTTTTGCGGCGAGCGAGGCGGATTGGTCTGTACCTCCTCGAGTGCCCGCGCCGCCATCGAGTGGGCCTTTGCCCGTGCCCGGCGCGTGCTCTTCTTGCCCGATCAGCATCTGGGGCGCAACACCGGCTATGCGATGGGCATTCCGCTCGATGAGATGGTTCTCTGGAATCCATGGGCCGTGCAGATCGGCCAGGACCTGGGCGGGCAAACGAAGCAGAGGCTTGCCGCCAGCCGTATCCTGCTCTGGAAAGGGCACTGCGCCGTGCATCAGCGCTTCCTGCCCGGCCATGTCGATCAGGTGCGCGCCAAGTATCCTGGAATCAAGGTCATCGTTCACCCCGAATGCCGCTTCGACGTCTGCCAGCAGGCCGATGCCATGGGTTCGACCGAACAGTTGATCGCGCTGGTTGAGCAGGCTCCCGAGGGCAGCATCTTTGCCGTAGGCACGGAGATTCATCTGGTCAACCGCATGGCCCGGCACTTCGCCGCTCAGGGCAAGAAGGTCATCACGCTCGATGATACGGGTTGCTTGTGTACCACGATGTACCGCATCAGCCCGCAGCACCTGGCCTGGGTTCTGGAAAATCTGGTCGAGGGCCGGGTGGTCAACCGCATTCAGGTCCGGCCTGCCATCAAACGCTGGGCGCGGGTGGCTTTGGATCGGATGTTGGAAGTGTGACCCATATAAGCCTGTTCCCTGCATCCGAATTCGCGCCATCCTGTCTTTCCGGATAAAAAAAGCGAAAAGGATCTGGCTCAGCCGGGCTCCCCGTTACGATCCGTAAGCCGAACGAAGGGGAATACCACGATGGCCCGGCGGAGCGCCGGCGCCGCAAAGAAAGACGGCAGGCGATCGAAGTTCCCGGCCCGGCAACGCTTCCTCGGATAGCGAAAACGGCAAGAAGCGGGCCGCTGCCGCCGGAGCGAGGCGCGGACGAATGGCTGTCGGCCGCCGCTGGCTGCCCGGTTTCGTCGTATTCTATTCTTCAGGAAATTTCCCCATGAAGACGTTCACTCTCGACGAAGCGCAATCCCTGCTCCCGGTACTGGAGTCGCTGCTGAAGCGCGCCATTGAAGGAAAGCGCCAGGCCGAGGAGGTGAACGCCGGACTCTCCGCTCTGGCGCAGCGCATCTATCTTTCCGGCGGCATGTCCGTGGACGTGTCGGAGGTCGCCAGGCAGCGCGCGGAGATGGAGGCGCACATGCAGCGGGTCCGCGAGAGCGTTGCCGAAATCGACTCGATTGGCGCGCAGGTGAAGGATCTGGAAACTGGACTGCTGGATTTTCCCTGCCGTCTCGACGACCAGGTGGTGCTGCTCTGCTGGCGCATGGGCGAACCCTCCATCGCCTACTGGCACGCGACCGACGCCGGCTTCAAAGACCGCCAGCCGGTCGATGATCGCTTTCGCCGCCGCTCCGCCTCCGGCAACCGGCCCAACTGAGAAGCGGCCGGGAGCGGTGGAACCCCGCGCGGTCAGGCCCCGCATCGAGTCTGTTCCGGCGCATCTTCAGCGCAGCAGGGCCATGACAGCCGCTGCGATTCCGGCCGCTGAAAAAGCCATTCCCAGAAACCAGTAAGCCTGCTTGCGTGTGAGCAGCGTAACCGAGGTGACCACCAAACCGATTTCGAGCAGCGCCTCAGCCAGATCGAAGCGGCCGGCGCGCGCCTCGGCTTTCTCCACCTGGGCCTCGAGTCCATGCGCCTTCTTCTGCTCGTCTTTCAGCTCGCCCGCCCACTTCGCCTGGTGACTGGCGTAGGCGTCAGCGATTTTTTCCGCCGCGCTCTTGTCGGCGGTTTTCGTCACGCTGAGCAGGTCGGCAGCCAGCGAGGTGGTATACGAGCGAATCTTCTTGGCCTGATACAGATTCCATTGGTCGGTAGCCTTGTTCTGGTCCAGAACCGCCTCGGTGTGGGCGCGATGGCCGAGCACCGTGGTGACGGCCACCAGCACCGCCAGCACGCTCATGGTGAAGGCCACCGGCCGCAGCGCGGCCTCGTGACCGGCATCTTCGGCGTGTTCTCGCAGCTCGTGCGCCTCGCTTGCATCCATCGGACTTTCCGCTCCTCCGGCTTCAATTCCGCTCTTTATTTCCGCTTCCAGCGCGCGCCGTCCTTCGAGTCCTCGATGACGACGCCCTTTTCGGCCAGTTCGTTGCGAATCTGGTCGGCGCGGGCGAAGTCGCGGCGCCGCTTGGCCTCCGCGCGTTCGGCCACCAGCGCCTCGATCGCCTCATCGGTCAGCCCCTGGCGGGCTGCGAGTTCGGGCGCCACGTCGGCCATGCGGTTCTCCCGCTCGGCCCACTCGAGGGCACGGCGCGTGGCCTCGGCATCGCGGTCAGCCAGCACGTCGAAGACCGCATCGAAGCGGCTCAGCACATCCAGAATCGCATCGCGGTCGGCTGTCCGAAGCTGTCCCTGATCGATGGCCGTGTTGGCCGCGCGCACCAGGTCGAAGATGGGCGCGCGCGCCTCGGCCGTGTTCAGGTCGTTGGCCAGCGCGGCCAGGTACTCGTCCTGCGCCTTGCCTGCCGCCGCCTGCAGCGCGGGGTTTTCTCCCGCCGCGAAGCTGCCTTCGCAAAGCCGCTGTTGAAAGGTCCGCAGCCGCTCGATGGCGCTGGTGGCCTCGGTCAGCCCTTCGAAGGTGAAGTTGAACTGGTGGCGGTAGGGAACCGAGATCAGCGCCAGCCGGATCGCCGACGCCCGGTAGCCTTTCAGCAGCAGGTCGCGCAGGGTATAGAAGTTGCCCTCGCTCTTGGACATCTTGCGCCCATCCACCAGCAGGAAGCGCACATGCATCCAGTGGCGCGCGAAGGGCTTGCCGGTCGCGCTCTCCGACTGCGCGATCTCGTTTTCGTGGTGCGGGAACATCAGGTCCTCGCCGCCGGCGTGCAGGTCGAAGCTCTCGCCCAGGTACTCCATGGCCATCGACGAGCACTCCAGGTGCCAGCCCGGGCGGCCGCGGCCAATTGCCGTCTCCCACGAGGTTTCGCCCGGCTTGGCCGCCTTCCAGAGCGCAAAATCGCGCGCCGAGTCCTTCTCGTACTCGTCCACGTCCACGCGCGCGCCATCCTCCATTCCGGACAGATCCTTCTTGCTGAGTTTGCCGTACTCCGGGAAGGCTGACAGCCGGAAGTACCAGCTTCCGTCCTCGGTCTGGTAGGCTGCCCCCGCCTCGGCCAGCTTCTCCACCAGCCGGACCATCTGCGGAATGTGTTCGGTGGCTCGCGCCACAATCTCCGGCCGCTCCACCCGCAGCGTTTCCAGATCCTCGAAAAAGGCCTGTTCGAAGCGCTCCGTGTAGGCGCTGATCGCAAGGTGGCCCGCGGCGGCGTTGCGGATGATCTTGTCGTCCACGTCCGTAATGTTCATCACGTGGCGCACACGGGTTCCGGTCAGTTTGAGAAAGCGGCGCAGCACGTCCACCTGCAGAAAGGTGCGGAAGTTGCCGATGTGGCCGTAATCGTAAACCGTCGGTCCGCATGCGTACATGCGCAGCATGGCGCCGTCCGCAGGTTCCAGCGCCTCCAGTTCTCCGGTGAGAGTATTGAAGAGGCGCAGGGTGATGGAGGGCATTTTGATCGCGGAATCGGACACTTTTTGCTCGCTAAACAGTTGAATTCGGCTGCTTTTCAGCTTCCTTGATTGTAGCAGCGGCGGAATTGCGGCCAGGGCATGGCGATGGAAACACGCCCATCCCGGCAGATCACCGGGCGCGCGCGGCGCTGGCGCAGGAAGCGGAGGAAAGACAGCGATTTGCGAGCCTTTTTGTCTTCAGGCCCTTGTGCGCTGTCTGCCCGTTGACCAGTAAGGATTATCGCTGCGCCGGGCAATGCGCTCGGCCGCGGCGCCAAACCCGGCGCTGGCCAGCGTCGCCGTTTTCAGCATGGCCGCCTCATCGCCCAGTTCCGGCAGACCGGAAAACGAGAGGATCCATTCCCCGAAGCGCACGGCGCCAGCCAACTGGTTCTTTTCGATGTCACGGCTTTCCCAGCTTGCCTCGTGATCGCGATGGCTCGCCAGGCGGACCGCTTTCTCCTGGCAGAAGGACAGGTACTTTGGCGCCTTCTGGAGCGGCACTTCGCCGATCAGAACCATGATCAGAGGAAAGCCGGTCTCGCCATCGGCGATGCAAAGGCAACCGCCCCCGCGTCCCGCCCAGCCTTCCTGCCCCTCGAACTGCTCAAGGATGGACTTGACCGCCGTTCTGCAGCGCGATACCAGAAATGAAAGGTAATCGTAATCGCTGCCGATCTTCTCCTTCATGACCGCCTCCCCGTAAATTCCGCAATCGAAGCCGGATGATCTTTCTTCGATGTTCCAGCATACTCCCGCGGCAGAACAAGAGGGGCCGTGGTCCGGCGGCAAGTCCATCCTTTCGTTCAGCAATCAGGTCATGGAACCCCGCTCTTGCCGGCGGGGCTGGCCCGGGTTCGGCTTCCTTTCACTTATGCTTTTGCAGCGCCGGCAGCCTGTCGTTCTTCCATCGGCACAAAGCTGCGCTTTCGCTCTCCGATGTAGATCTGGCGCGGGCGGGCAATCTTCTGCTCTGCGTCCTGATGCATCTCCTCCCACTGGGACAGCCAGCCCACTGTGCGCGGGATGGCGAAGAGCACGGTAAACAACTCCGGTTTGAATCCCATGGCCTGGTACATGATCCCGGAATAAAAATCGACGTTGGGATACAACTTGCGTGTCACGAAGTACTCATCGTCGAGCACGATCTTTTCAATCTCGAGGGCGATATCGAGTTTCGGATTTCGTCCCGTGACCTGAAATACCCGGTTGGCAGTTTCCCGGATGATCTTCGCGCGCGGGTCATAGGATTTGTACACGCGATGTCCGAAGCCCATCAGCTTGCCGCGTCCTTCCTTTACGTGCCGAATGTAAGCCGGCACGTTTTCCTTCGAGCCGATCTCATCGATCATGCGGATGACTTCCTCGTTCGCGCCTCCGTGCAGCGGTCCGGACAAGGCCGCTGCGGCCGCGGCCACTGACAGGTAGGGATCCGCATTCGCGCTGCCCACGGAACGTATCGCGTTGGTGCTGCAATTCTGTTCATGGTCGGCATGGAGGATGAAGAGAATACAAAGAGCCCGCGCAATGATCGGATTGGCCACGTATTTCGGCTCGACCATCTTCCAGAGCATGTTCATGAAATTTTCGGCATAGTTCAGATCATTGTCGGGGTAGACATAGGGGAAACCGACGCTGTGCCGATACGACATGGCGGCAATGGTCGGCACTTTGGCGATGATTCGCTTGATCTGGCGCAAGCGATTGGCGGGATCGCGGACATTCTTCGCCTCGGGATAAACCGAGGACAGGGCAGAGACGGTGCTGACGAACATGGACATGGGATGGGCATCATAGCGGAAGCCTTCCATAAACCTCTTCGTCGTCTCGTGCAACATGGTGCGGTGGGTGATTTCATCCACCCAGGTTTTCATCTGCGATGCATCCGGAAGTTCTCCGAAGAGCAACAAATAGGCGACTTCCAGAAAGTTGCTGCGTTCTGCAAGCACTTCAATCGGATATCCGCGGTATTCAAGGATGCCGCGATCGCCATCAATGTAGGTGATGCCGCTTCGGCAGGACGCCGTGTTGGTGAAGGCTGGATCGTACATCATCAGCCCGAAGTCCTCGTCGCTTTCCTTGATCTGCCGGAAATCCATGGATCGAACGGTCCCGTCTTTGATCGGAATCGTATAGGTGCGATTGGTGCGATTGTCTGTAACCGTAAGAGTGTTTGACGGCATGATGGTATCCTTTTCCTCGAAGTTTCGCTTTCTGAGAATGCGCACAACAAGAAAGTGGTCAGGAAGCCGGGCGCCTTTCAGCGGACCCGCACTTCAGTTACGTTCTGCAAAAACCCGGTCAAGACCGATATGGAATATCCCGACCGGTGGTGCCGGTGACTAGAATCACACATTTAGGTACCTTTTGACACGTCGAGGATTTCCGCCTCGCATTCAGGGCCTGATCTGCGGCGTTTTTTCGCCCGCAAACCGAACCGGATGCCATGTGCGCGCATCGGGCGATTCGATCCGGATCCTGGCCGCTTGCAGAATATAACAATCTCCATATCAATGTCTTACGGTAAAGAACAGGGAGTGTGAACTTTCCCGATGAGAGCCCCCGGGTGAGGGTGCCTGCTTGCCGCGTTCTTTGCCGCCAGAAGGAGCGGGTTGGCCGCCGCTCAGTGCCGTGCCGGCCGGGGCGGGGTTGCGGAATCCGGAATCGATTTCCCGGCGGCGGCGGACAGGCCTTCCAGTTCCCTGGATCCGGCGGCAGAGGCGGGTTTGCGATGCCCGGCCTTTCGGAAAAAGCGAAGAAGAGGAACAGCCGCGCCAGAATGTCCCCATTGCCCTTCAATTCCCGGTTTGCTCGGAGGCGAACGATTCGGAGGATGGATGGGCCGAAATGCGATTGACATCTGCCCGGCCCGCAGTGCAGACTCCTGCTTGCGGAGCAGGGTCCGGCAGCCGGCCGATTCTCCTGAGGCGCAGGTGTGCGGCATTTCTGGAAGAAATCAACGAAGGGATCCGTCTTTTCATGGCTCGTGTAATGGTGTTGGGCGCCGGAGTCGCAGGTCATACCGCGGCTTCCTTTCTTCGTCAATGGCTGAATCCGTCGCACGATGTCACCGTGGTTTCGCCGCTGCCCCACTACAACTGGATTCCCTCCAACATCTGGGTGGGCGTGGGCCGGATGCGGAAGGAACAGGTGACTTTTTCCCTGGCTCCAATCTACGAGAAGGCGGGGATTCGCTTTGAGATGGCGCGCGCCGTCGAACTGTATCCGCAGGGCAGCGCGGCTCTGGCCGGGCCGCATGTCATCGTGGAGAAGACTCAGGGCGATGCTGTCGCGCGTACGGCCCTTCCCTACGACTATCTGATCAACGCGACGGGCCCGAAACTCAACTTCGAGGCGACCGAAGGCCTGGGGCCGGACAAACATACGGCCTCGATCTGCACGGCCGATCATGCCGTCGAGACCGCGCATCGGTTTCTCTCTCTCGTCGAGCGGATGAAGAAGGGCGACCGCTGCCGCTTTGTCATCGGAACGGGGCACGGAATGTGCACCTGTCAGGGCGCGGCATTCGAGTATGTCGTCAATCTGGAGTTCGAACTCCAGCGTCATGGCGTTCGCGACAAGGCCGAGATCATCTTCCTCACCAACGAGTACGAGCTGGGAGACTTCGGCATGGGCGGAGCATTCATCCGCCGCAACGGTTACATCACGCCGACGAACATCTTTACCGAATCCGTTCTGGCCGAGCGGAACATCTGGTCGATTACCCGTTCGCATGTGCACAAGGTCGAGGCGGGAAGAATCTTCTATGAGAATCTGGCGGGCGAGGAACACGAACTTGCCTTTGACATGGCCATGCTGCTGCCGCCGTTTACGGGGGTGGGAATCAAGGCCTTCAATCCTGCCGGGGAGGATATCTCGCCGCAGCTGTTTGCGCCGAATGGATTCATGAAAGTGGACGGCGATTACACGTCCAAGCCTTATGAAGAGTGGAACGCGTCCGACTGGCCAAAGACCTATCAGTGTCAGAGTTACCCGAATATCTTTGCCGCCGGCATCGCGTTCGCTCCGCCGCATACCATTTCCCGCCCCTACAAAAGCCCGAAGGGAACGCCGATTTACGCCACCGCGCCGCGTACGGGGATGCCGTCGGCCACCATCGGACGCATTGTTGCGCGCAGCATCTCGGATGCGCTGGAGGGTCGGCACGGACTCCCGTATACGGCATCGATGGCCGAGCTCGGGGCTGCCTGCGTGGCCTCGGCCGGCAGCGGATGGCTGACCGGAACCGCGGCTTCGATGACCGTCTATCCCATCGTCCCCGATTACGATCGTTATCCGAAGTACGGACGCGATCTGCGCTACACCTCGGGCGAGATCGGACTGGCAGGTCACTGGATCAAGATGCTGCTCCATTATATGTTTCTCCATAAGGCGAAACTCCGTCCCGGATGGCGCCTCATCCCCGAGTAGGCCTGAAAGCGACGGAGGAGGCTGAAAACGATGAACGGAACGGATATCAACGGAGTCAACACCAACGCCTATGCGACGCAGCCAACCCGCTTCACGCTCTTCATGCGCACATTTCTGCCGTGGCAGATCTGGCGTTTCATCTGGATCAATCTCCGCATGATGCAGGTGATCCGCCGGGAAAAGAAATTTCACCGCTGAACGGAGTCCGGATCTTCCGCGGCAGAGTGCCGGAACGCCATGGTGCGCGGAATCCGGGCGCGGTTTTGCCGGTTGCTTCTTCAGTCCGCGCAAGGGGCAAGGAGTGGTTTCCGCGGCGGCCGCCGCCGAGATGGCGGGAATCTGACCCTCGCGCCTCAGGCGCCGAGCGGCAGCGAGGGATCGGCGGAGAGCGCGCTCGAGGCGAACTCGCCGGCCAGAAAGCGCGGCCATGCGGCGGCGGCGATCATGGCCGCGTTGTCGGTGGAGAGAGCGGGCGGCGGAAAGGCAATACGCAGACCACGCCGCGCAGCTTCGGCTGCGAAACGGGTGCGCAGTTCGCGGTTGGCGGCCACACCGCCGGTGACGAGAATCCGCCGCGCGCCACGCGACTCGGCCGCCGCGAAGGTCTTCTTCATCAGATCTCCGATGACGGCGTGCTGGAAGCTGGCGACCAGGTCCAGCACCGGCTGCGGCGAGAGCGCAAGCGCTTCCTCCCTGCTTTGCGGAGGATGGGCCGGTGGAGCGCCGGCAGCGAAGAGTCTGCGCGCCCGGGCTTCGGCTTCCGGACGCAGGTTCTGCTGCTCGACATGGCGCAGCACGGCTGTCTTGATGCCGGAAAACGAGAAGAGAAAGCGCGGGTCCAGGGCCGCAATGGGCGCGGTTTGCGCGGCCTTGGTGCGCGGGGCGGCCTTACCCGCCAAGTGGGCTTTGGATTTGAATTGAGCAAAGGAGAACGGCACGGCGCGCGGGTTGCCGTAACGGGCGAGCGCGTCGATCCAGGGGCCGCCGGGATAGCCGAAGCCGAGCAGTTTGGACACCTTGTCGTAAGCCTCGCCGGCGGCGTCGTCCAGTGTTCTGCCGATCAGCTTGTAAGACCAGGCGCCATCGGCCGGTTGCGCCAGATAGAGATGCGTATGGCCGCCGGAGACGACCAGCGCGAGTGCCGGTTCGTCGGCGGGGTGTTCCTTCCGCCCGTTTGCCTCCGATTCCCGCTCGCGTTCGTCGAGCAGCACGGCGTGAATGTGGCCTTCCAGGTGATTGACGGCGACCAGCGGCAACCCCTGGGCGAAGGCCAGCGCCTTGGCGTAGGTGAGACCGACGAGCAGCGCTCCAGCCAGGCCCGGGCCACTGGTGACGGCAATGGCGTCCAGATCGTTCAGGGTGACGCCGGCCTCGGCCAGCGCGGTGCGGACCACGGGCAGGATGGCGCGCAGATGCTCGCGGCTGGCCAACTCAGGCACGACGCCGCCGTAGCGGGCGTGGGTTGCGATCTGCGAGGCGACGACCGAGGAAAGCCGCCGCGCCCCACGCTCGACGACGGCCGCCGCGGTTTCGTCGCAGGAGGATTCGATGCCGAGAATGAGTCCTGTGCCGCTCACCTGTTTAGTGTACGGCAGACGTGTTTTTGCGCGGTGCGCGGCCGCGCGTCTGCGCCGGGCGGCACGCAACGCTCCGGTTGGGCGAGAATAAAGGCTGCCATGGAAAGGAATGTCCGACAACTCGCCGCGGCGCTGCGGGTCGTGGAACGGTTGCGCACCGCCGGTCATGCGGCCTATCTGGCGGGGGGGTGTGTGCGCGACCTGCTGCTGGGCCGCACGCCCCAGGATTACGATGTGGCCACGAGCGCTCCGCCGCAGAGAGTGCTCGATCTGTTTCCGCGCGCCTACGCCGTGGGTGCGCGGTTCGGCGTGGTGCTGGTCGCGGATTGCGACGAAACGGCATGGAAAGAGCCGGAACGCGTGGTGACGGAGGTGGCTACCTTCCGCTGCGATGGCGCGTATTCGGATGGCCGCCGTCCGGATGCGGTGCGCTACACGGAGAGCGCCGCTGAGGATGTGCGCCGGCGCGATTTCACCATGAACGGGTTGCTGCTCGAACCGCCGCGCGAAGAGGATTTTGCGGAGGGATTCCTGGCCGACTCCAGGGCGCTGCGCGCCGCCGTGATCGACCACGTGGGCGGGGTGGCGGATCTGGACGCCGGCATTGTGCGGGCGATCGGAAGAGCCGAGGATCGCTTTGCGGAAGACCGTCTGCGGATGTTGCGCGGGGTGCGTTTTGCGGCACGCTTCGGTTTCGAACTGGAAGCGGCAACGGCAGAGGCCGCGCGCCGTCTGGCTCCGGCGATTGCCGCCATCAGCCGCGAACGGGTTCGCGACGAGCTGACGAAGATGCTTACCGAGGGCGCTGCGCGGCGGGCCTTCGAACTGATGGAGGCGACCGGTCTGCTGGCCCAGGTGCTTCCGGAGGTCGAGCGCATGAAGGGTGTCGAGCAACCGCCCGAATTCCATCCCGAAGGCGACGTCTGGACGCACACCCTGCTCGTGCTCGGGCAGCTTGAAGCCGGTTGCCCGATGACGCTGGCATGGGGCGCCCTGCTGCACGATGTGGGCAAGCCGGCGACCTTCACACGGGGTGACCGCATCCGTTTCAACGGGCATGCCGCGGTGGGCGTGGCCATCGCCGCGGAGATCTGCCGGCGTTTCCGCTTTTCGAACGAAGAAACGCGGCAGACGCTTGCGCTCATTGAGAACCATATGCGTTTCATGGACGCGCGGCAGATGAAGACCGCGACGCTGAAGCGGTTTTTCCGGCTGGAAAAATTCGACCAACACCTGGCGCTGCACCGCATGGATTGCCGGGCTTCGAGCGGCAACCTGGAAAATTGGGAGTTCGTGCGCCAGCGCTATGCGGCGATGCCCGAGGAAGCGGTCAGGCCCCGGCCGCTGGTGACCGGCCACGACCTGATTGCCGCCGGGTACCGGCCGGGAGCGCGGTTTCGCCAGATGCTGCGCGCCGTCGAGGATGCGCAACTGGAGGGGAGAATTGCGACGGCAGCCGAAGCGATCGAGCTGGTGCGGAGGAGTTTTCCGCTTGTGTGATGAATCTCACTGCCAAGTGTGCCGTTATGCGAGAATAAAATCGCAGGGGCTTTATACCGCTCGGTAAGGAGAGAAAGAGCGCGTCCTTCCCCGAGAAAGCGAGATCAGACTATGGCCATCGAAGCTGAGAGGGGCGCTTTTGTCGATTTTCAGACCTGCTGGAACGATCTGGAGCTGCCCGTCCACGTCCGCGAAGTGCTGGGGGCAGCGCCCCTGGTACAGGCGCCGGAAACCCGTGAACAACTGATGGATTGGGCACTCGGCCGGGTGACGGGCGAGACCGACTGGACACTGGGCAATCGCGAGGACCACGGGCAATATGAGACGGTGTTTCAACTGCCCGGCGGAGGGCGCGTGGTCGAAGCGGTGGTGACCAAGGCGCGCAATGGGCTGGCGATCAACTTCCCCGATCCCGCCATGCGGAGGCGCGATCCGGAAGCCATGGTGATCGGTGATTCGCTGCCTACCAACAAGCCTACTTATGAGCAGCGCTTCGGCGAGAGCTTCGAGCGAACCCGCCAGGAGACGCTTGACTGGCTCAAGACGCAGGAGCTGGTGGTGGTTCCGTTCTATGCCGGCACGGATGAGTTGGGGTATGGAGCGCTGCTGATTGCGCCGCGGCAGGCATCGTTTTTCGCCGCGGCGCTGGCCGACCTGCAGGGCATGATTCCGCGCAGCCAGGTTCCTGCCGATTTCCGGATCACCGCGGGGGTGCTGTTTGTGGCGCCGCCGTTCCGCCACACCCACTTTGCGGGCCGCCAGGTGGTCGTGCATGACCGCTATGCCACGCACCAGGAGGTTTTCGCCTATAACCTGTATCCGGGGCCGAGCGCCAAGAAGGGCGTCTATTCCATCCTTCTGGACAAGGGCGAACGCGAGGGATGGACCACCAACCACTGCGCCGCGGTCGCCGTGGTTACCCCTTACGAAAACCAGTTGATCCTGATGCACGAGGGAGCTTCGGGCGG
Source organism: Occallatibacter sp. (assembly GCA_049976805.1). Lineage (GTDB taxonomy): Bacteria > Acidobacteriota > Terriglobia > Terriglobales > Acidobacteriaceae > Telmatobacter. The sequence continues at coordinate 24,716 of JBMFHN010000016.1, forward strand.
CGGCAAGAGCGAGATGACCGAGCACGTGCACCGCATGGAGGACGGGCGCCTGCTGCTGGGCCGCAACCTGGTGACCCGGGAAGAACGGACGCTGAATCTGCCCGAGGCCTGCCATCTGCGGCCGATTGCCGACGACATGGCCTGCGCGCACCCGAGCTACAAGAACGCCAGCGGCCGGCTGACCGTGGCCGATGCGGAAAACGCATGGTTTGTGCGCGTCGATCACATTCACAGCTATGGCACAGCGCCTGATCTGGAGCGGCTCTGCATCGAGCCGCCCGAGCCGTTGATCTTCTTCAATCACTACATTGTGCCCGGTGGAACCTGTCTGACCTGGGAACACGTCGAGGATGCGCCGGGCAAGCCGTGCCCCAATCCGCGGGTGATCCTGCCCCGGCGGATGTTGCGCGACGTTCTGGATGGGCCTCAGCGGGTGGGGGTGCGAAGTTTTGGCGTGCGCTGTCCGCCGACCCACAAGGACAGCCAGTTGTACGGCATTCTGGGAATGATGCACGTGCTCAGTCCGGCGCTGGCCTGGTTGTGGCGGCTGGCGGCTCCGCGCGGCCATGCCAACCCCAGCATCCAGACGCAGAAGAGCAAGGAGATGCAGTCCGAGGGCGTGGGCTCGTACTGGGCCTTTGCCACCGGGCTGCGGGTCACGCAGGCCAACCTGCTGCTCGAACAGATCATGAATACCCCGGAGACCCGTTACGTGCTGATTCCCAACCAGCACATCGGCGCCTGGAAGGTGGGTTTCATGCCCGAGTGGATTGCTCGCGAGTACCTGGCCCGGCGGGGCAGCGCCAAGTTTGCCCGCGAGCAGGTCAGCGAGGCTGTCTGCCCGCTGCTCGGATACATTCCCAACCAGTTGCGCATCGAAGGCTCGATGATTCCGCCCGTTTTTCTGCGCGTCGAAGAGCAGTTGCAGGGTGGAATGGAAGTTTACCAGGAGGGCGCGCGCCAGTGGCGCGAGTTCTTCGCCAAGGAGCTGAAGCAGTTCCTGGTTCCCGAGCTGGATCCGCTGGGGAAAACCATCATCGAAGCCTGTCTGGACAACGCTACGCAGGAAGACTACCGTCGTCTCATTCCCCATCCGATGTTTCGCGAGGACGGGGCTTAGAGGCTGGAATCGCGCGGAGCAAACCGCTGCCGGCGAGGATCCACTTCTCGGGAATCACCGGGATTCCGGTCACGGCCGCGTAGCCTCGACGGGGGCGAAATCGAGCCGGAGGTTGCCTTGAGCGCTGGCTTCAGGGGCGGTGTAGCTGCGCGTGACCGCGTCGGTTCGGCGAGCCTCGGCGCTCCGGCCGAAGTTTCTCAGCAGGACGGTTCCATTGAAGAAGACATCGAAGACATGGGCGACTGGAGCGCGCGTGGTTGCCCATTGAGAGTGAAGACGGCGGATCCCATTCTCCGTGGCGCAGGGCAAAGAGCAGTGTGAGCGTGTATTTTCCCGGCGCGACCGGAATTGCGCACGAAAAGTTGCCCCAGCGCTCGGTTTCGCAGAGTTCGGGATCGCCGGTTCCTCGCACCGGGGCCGTGCAGGCGGCCAACTGGCCGCCCTCGAAGCCGTCGTCCGGACCCCACCAGCGGCTATCGTTCGAGTCAAGGGAGCGTCTGCCGGGCCAGGATGCAAGCGGGCCGGATGCGGCTGCGAAAACCGGGAAGAATCTCCGTCGCCGAGAGCGGAGCCTCGGCCCCGTCCTCGCCGGTAAATTGCAGGTGCAGCCGGCCATCGGCGGCCGGTGTGATGCCAGGGAAAACCTTGTTTTCCATAGGCAATGTCTCCGGTTTTGTTTTGGCCAAGCCCCATGGGGTTAGACTCCCGCGTAACGGTCCGGTAGCCGGTCTGGCATTGCCGGCCGGGAAGAATCGGTCTTGAATAAAGGCAGCGCGGGGAGAAATCGGCGACGGCCGGCTGCGGCCAGGAGCGACGCGCGGGCGCAATTTCCGGTGATGAGGAGGTGAGTCATGAGAAGAGAAATGAGAAGGCTGGCGGCAGGAGTCCTGTTGTTCGGCGCGGCCTGGCTGGCAATAGCGAACGCTGTCGCCGACGCCCCAGGGCCGGTGGCGCAAAATGCCGGCGGGGCAGCCCCCGGAAAATCGCAAACGATGGTGACGGCGGAAGAAAGAGGAGATTTGGCGTGCGTTCGCGGCAACTATCTGCTGGCCATTTCCTACTACCGGAACGCACTGCGCATCTCCAGAGGGAACGCCATGCTCTGGAACAAAATGGGCGTGGCCGAGTTGCAACTGAATGAATGGAGAGAGTCGCGCAAATGCTTCCGGCGGGCGCTCAAGCTCGACCCGCGGCTGATTCCGGCGCTCAACAACCTGGGCGCGGTTGCGCTGCTTGAAAAGAAGTACAAGCAGGCAGTGGGCGATTTCAAGCAGGCGCTGGCGCTGGACGAGTCGGTTGCCGCCACTCATGTCAACCTGGCCGAGGCCTGGGCCGGAATGCACAAGATGGATCGCGCCATGAGCGAATACGCCCGCGCGCTCGAACTGGATCCGGATGTCCTGAGCAGAAGCCGGAGTGGGGATTTCGCCGAGATCAGCACGCCGGAGGAGCGGGCGCGTATTTCCTATCTGATTGCCGAGGCGTACATGAAACGGGGCAACGCGGAAGGCGCCCTGGATTATCTGGAAAGGGCCAGGGAATATCACTTTCCCGATCTGCGCAGGGTGTATTCGGACCCGGATTTCGCCCCCTTGTGGAAGGATCCGCGGCTGGAGAAAATTGTCCGGCGCTAGGCGGTTTCCCGATGTGGAAAGAAGATCTTCGCAGCCGAAACGGGTGACTGTCTGGCAGGCAGCGGGCAGGGATGGGATTCCGGCGGAACCGAATCCCGAGCCTGCCGCGGAGCGGGTGAAGCGGTGCCTCTCGCCAGAGCGCGAGGCAGGGAAGAGAGCCTAACGGCCGCAGCGGAGAATTTCAGGCTTGCTGAGAGCTGGCCCGGCAGCAAAACGCCGGCTCCGACTCGGAACCCCTGCGCGCTCCGTTCCCCTTTACGCCAGCACGGGCAGGGTGGGCAGCGCGCCCTGCGCCTTGGCCTCAGTAACCACCGCCTCCAGGTGGGAGAGCACATCGTCGACGGTCATGGTGACCACCTCGCGACGGAAGTCGTAGCCCTCCTCGATCGACTGCTTGAGGAAGCGGCCGGCGATCTGGGCGGCGAGCGGATCGGTGATGACCTTGCCGGTGAGCGACTTCTGCCGGCCCCAGGCTTCGAGTGGCAGGGCGACCCAGAGAGGGCGGCCGTTGACGTCGAAACGCACATCGACGGCGTCGGCGTGCCGGGTGGCGATGGCCACCATGGTGCCCTTCCAGCGGCAGTGCAGGTCTTCGCCGCTCCAGCGGTCGGTAACATGAAAGTCTTCGTACATGCCCCTAGCCTATCGCTCCCTTCCGCCTACGGCAAGCGGCGCGCGATTTTTCGGCGTGGCATGACCGGAGTCCACGCTGCAGATTCTCTTTCCGGCCTTGGCCGCCTCCGGCGATTTGTGAATTTTTCACTCAATCTCGGCCGCCGGCTGCCGATGAAAGCGGTAAAAAGGAATCCATCGATCATGATCATCTCCATTACGGTTCCGGATACGGTTGTCCGCGCGGCGCAGGATCGAAATTTGTCGATTGAAGATTTTGTGGATCAGCTGATTGACAAGGG
>JBMFHN010000017.1:0-26987 GCA_049976805.1 Occallatibacter sp.
GCCAGGGTTGTCCGTAATCCACGTCTGGAGCGAGGCAATGCCTTCCTGAGGCGTAGACTGCGCCCCCAGCTCCAGAAACAGCAGCGCCAGCCCGGCCAGGGCCACGGTCAGCGCCAAGGCGCAGTGAACCGTATTTTTCAGCAGCATCGCGGCCAGCCCGCCGGCCACCGTCAGCGCCGCGATCAGGTAAAAGACAAAGCTCATCGCCCGCCGCTCCTTTCCCGGCCGCCGGCCGGAGGCTGGAAATGCAACGGAAAAGACTCACTCCGCATAGCGATACCTCCTCGGACCGATGCCCCTTTTGCGCATTCCGCCCCAGCCCAGCCCCACATAGGCCACCAACAGAATCGCCGAGCAGACCACCCAGCGCGCCCAGCCGTCGCCCAGAAAGCGCCACAGCCCGGCCACCACCAGATTGAGCAGGCACATCGGCAGGGCAAACTTCCAGGCGAAGTTCATCAACTGGTCCTGACGGAGCCGGGGTAGGGTTCCGCGCAGCCAGATGAAGAAGGAGATCCAAAGCATGACCTTGGCAAAGAACCAGATCCACGACGGAATCCAGCCCAGCAAGGAGAACGGCGCCGACCATCCGCCCAGAAACAGCGTCGTGCCCAGCCCGGCGACCGACAGCATGCCCACATACTCGCCCAGAAAGAAGAGCGCGAACTTGAAGCCCGAGTACTCGGTGAAGTAGCCGGCCACCAGCTCCGACTCGCCCTCGGGAAGGTCGAAGGGCGAACGGTTGGTCTCCGCCGTGGCGGCGATGACGTAGATCAGGAAAGCCGCCAGCCCCCAGGGCGTGAAGACATACCAATGGGGAAAGATGCCGGTATAGTGGTTCTGCGCATCGACGATCTTCGTCAGCGAGAGCGAGCCCGAGATCATCACCACGGCCACGGCCGACAGCAGCATCGGGACCTCGTAGCTGACCATCTGGGCCACGGCGCGCATGGCGCCCAGCAGCGAATACTTGTTGCGGCTCGACCAGCCGGCCATGAAGACCGCAAGCTCGGTCGAGGCGCCCATGGCAAAGTAGAACAGCAGGCCGGCATTCATCTCCACCAGCGCCATGTTGCGCCCCACGGGCAGCACGGCGAAGCCCATGAAGGCGGCCACCACCAGCACCAGCGGGGCCAGAAAGTGCACCACGCCATCGGCATTCCGTGGCACCACATCCTCCTTGGTCAGCGCCTTGACGGCGTCGGCCACGGGCTGTAGCAGCCCGAAGGGCCCCACGCGATTCGGTCCCAGCCGGTTCTGCATCCGCCCCAGCGCCTTGCGCTCCAGCCACACGGAAAAGGCAAAGAGGGTGGGAAAGACAACGAGAATGCCGACAACGCCCAGCAGCACGCCGGCTGCCGCCTGCCAGGAGGCGGGCAGAAAGCCTTCCAGCCAGCGCGCGAACAAAACAAAGACCTGATCCGATTTTTCGATCATGGGCTACTCTCCCGCTCCAGCCGGCCGCTCCGCAGTCTTGGCCTCCGCCGCAGTCTTGGCCTCCGCCGCAGTCTTGGCCTCCGCCGCAGCTTTGGGCTCCGCCTCGGCCTTGGTCCTGGCTGCATCCGCCGCGGCTTTGGCTTTGGCTTCGGCATCGGCCGCGGCTTTGGCGGCGTCGGCCGCGGCTTTGGCCTCCGCCTTGGCCTTTTCTTCGGCCCGCCGCCTGTCCACTTCGGCCGCTTCGGTGGGATGAATCCTGCGGTAGTACTCGTTCGATCGGGCCAGCGCCTGGCGGTTGAGCAGCAACCCGCCAAAGCGGTCCGTGGTGCTCAGCTCAAACTCCGTGTTCATCCGGATGGCATCAAACGGACACACCTCAACGCAGATCTGGCAGCTCATGCAGACCGAGATATCAATATCGAAGCGCACCGGATAGTTCTGCATCTTGCCCACAAAATCCGGCTTCTTGTCCTTGGATTTCTCGATATAAATGCACTTGGGCGGGCACTCTTTCTCGCAGATCTGGCAGGCCACGCAGCGCAGGCCCGCCTCCCAGTCGTCGCCGTCGAACACCAGAAAGGGAAAATCGCGCGTGCTCTCGATCGGAGCGACGCGCTCTTCCGGGTACTGCACCGTCGTCAGCCGTTCCGGCGAAACGTAGCTTGCGGCAAAGTTCTTCGCCGTCACCGCCAGTCCCTTCAGGATTCCTTCACCCAGCACGTGCAACCTCCATCGATTCGTCAGCATGGGCCCGTGAAGCCCGGCCTTGTTGCCTGCACCCCCGGCTGACGGTTCACCGATCAGGAATCAATTTCCTATCGATCCACTTCTCCCAGCACAATATCCACCGAGCCCAGAATCAGCACCACGTCGGCCACGTTCGCGCCCAGGCACATGTCTTCGAGGGTCGTCAGGTTGATCAGGCTCGGGGGACGCACCCGGTAGCGATAGGGGTTCGGACTGCCGTCGCTGATCAGATAAAAGCCCAGTTCTCCCTTGGGTGCCTCGATTCGTCCGTAAGCTTCGCCCGGCTTGGGCCGGAAACCGCGTATTTTCGCCTTCGCATCCATGACCGGGCCGCCGGGAATTTCCTTGAGCGCCTGTTCCAGAATCTTGAGCGACTGGCGCAACTCCAGAAGCCGGACCATGAAGCGGTCGTAGACGTCGCCATGCTCGCCCAGCGGCACCTGAAACTGGAAACGGTCGTAGATGCTGTACCGGTCCACTTTGCGAAGGTCATAGTTCACACCCGAGGCGCGCAGCAGCGGCCCGGTCGCGCCCGCATTCACCGCCAGCGCGGCCGGCAGCACACCCACGCCCTGGGTGCGCGCCATCAGAATCTCGTTGGTGGTCAGCAGCATCTCGAACTCGTCGGCAAAGCGCGGCAACTCGGCCACCAGCTTGCGCACCCGCTCCAGCCAGTCCGCACTGGCATCCACGCGGCAGCCGCCGAAGCGCATGTAGTTGCACATCATGCGCGCTCCGCTCAGCTCCTCGAAGAGATCCAGAATCTTTTCCCGCTCGCGGAAGGCGTACATCAGCGGCGTGCCGCTGGCGCCCATATCCTGCAGCAGAAAGCCGACCGACAGGGCGTGGTTCTGGATCCGCGTCAGCTCGCCCACGATCACCCGCAGATACTCGGCGCGCTCGGGAACCGGCTGGCCTGCCAGCTTCTCGACCGCCAGCGCGTAAGCCCAGTTGTTCGTCATCGAACAAATGTAATCCAGCCGGTCGGTGTAGGGCATCGAAGCCAGGTAGCTCTGTTCCTCGCCCAGTTTCTCGTGATTGCGGTGCAGGTAACCGAAGACCGGCTTGAGTCGAACCACCCGTTCTCCGTCCAACGAGACATCCATGCGAAAGACGCCGTGCGTCGAAGGATGGTGCGGCCCCATGGCCACTTCCAGAATCTCGGTTTCGTCGCTCGGATGAATCGGCGCCGGACGGTTCCAAACCCCGCTTTGCTCCGGAACGGCCGTCATGCCCGCCTGCTTCCGTTCGCTCATTGGCCGACCTCCGTTTCCCGCTCGCCGGCCCTGGCCGCCCGATGCGCCTCGGCCCGCTTGAGCACCTCGTCATGCGCGGTCGGCTCGTATTCGAAATCGTCCGGTTCCACGTAATCGCGACGCATGGGATGATCCGTGAATTCCTCCCACATCAGAATCCGCCGCAGATCAGGATGGCCCGCGAAAACAATTCCGTAAAGATCGAATACCTCCCGCTCCTGAAACTCGGCTGAACGCCAGACAGGCGTCAGCGAAGGCAATTCCACCTGGTCGGTCCGGTTCGCCGTGCGCATCCGCACGACCAGAGGGCCGTGCTTCTTCTCCATCGAAAAAAGGTGGTAAACCGCTTCAAGGTACCCCGGCTCGACGCGCTTGCGGGTCTCCTCGACCGTCTCTTCCACCTTCTGTTCGACCCCGTCCACGGTCCTGGTCACCGGCCGCACGACCTTCACCTTCTCGGATATCTCCCGGTCCAGCCAGTCCACGCCGGTCACATTCGACAGGAAATCGAACCGAAGCCGGGCATCATCGCGCAGGAATCTGGCCACCGCCAATGCATGAGCGGGCGCAATCAGCAGTGAATGCTGCGCGGCGGGAGCTGGGTTGAACACGATTTCGACGCCCGCGCCCGGCACGGCCGCCTCGATCGCCGCCTTGATCTCTTCCACGGTCAGCATCACTCAATCACCACCGGAACGGTCCACACACCGGGATTGGAGGCAGGCTCCAGGTCGTGCTCTCCGGGTACGGGCACGGGAAACTCGCCCTGCGCCGCGGCGTCCAGATACCGCGGCCGGCCCTCCCCGGTCAAAGGCTCGCCGTCGATCTTCTTCTGCAGCGTCATGAACGCCTGCAGGAGCGCTTCGGGACGCGGCGGGCAGCCCGGAATATGCACATCCACCGGAATATAGCGGTCGATCCCCTTGAGCACGTTATAGCCCTGCTTGAACGGCCCGCCGCTGATGGCGCAGGCTCCCATGGCAATGACATAGCGTGGCTCGGCCATCTGGTTATAGAGCCGGACCACCTGCGGCGCCATCTTCTTGGTCACCGTGCCGGAGATGATCATCAGGTCGGCCTGGCGCGGCGAAGGACGGAAGACTTCGGCCCCGAAGCGGGCGATGTCGTAGCGCGCCATGGTGGTGGCGATCATCTCGATGGCGCAGCAGGCCAGCCCGAAGTTCATCGGCCAGACCGAACTGCGCCGCCCCCAGTTGTAGAGTTCTTCCATGGTCGTGACGAAGACGCCCTGCTTGCCCAGTTCAATCTTCAATCCTTCTTCTACCGCCATCGCCTGCTCCATCTGCAATCAGGATGCCCGCGCTCTCGCGTCCCGGTCGTCCGATTCAATTCCTCATCCGGCCGCGAAACCTTCCGCCAGCGCCGAATCCCCGCATCTTCATCTTCCGCGCACTCGCTTCCCGGGCCTCTGAAAAGCCGGAGAACGAAAGCTCAGCTTTTGCTTACACCCAGGTCAGCACGCCTTTCGCCCACGCCCAGGCCAGCCCCTCGACCAGCAGCAGCACAAACACCAGCATGGCCACCGAGGCCGCGGCTCCCAGCCCGGTGAAGGCCACCGCAAAGGGCAGCAGGAAAACCGTCTCCACATCGAAGATCAGGAAGATGATCGCGTAAAGATAATAGGCCGAACGGAACTGCACCCAGGCATCGCCCTTCGATTCGAGTCCACATTCGTAGATGGCGTTTTTCAGCCCATTCGGTTTGGGCGGCGAGTAGACCCTCGCCCATAACCACGCCAAACCGAGCGGAGCCAGCCCGAAGCCAAGCGCCGCCACGAACAGGACCGTCAGAGAGAAATAAGGGCTGGAAACCATCTTGGAAAACAGAACCTTTCTTCACCAACGTACCAGTTCAAGGGCGGTTTTGGCCAACGGGAATCCTCCCCGCATGGCGCAAGGAAGCGTTTTGTCGCCTCCTATCCCATTCTGTGAACCCGCCCCGATTTTCACGGCATTTTCCGGAATTGCCGCCCGGCGGAACCTCGCCTCGGTGCGTTTTTTCCCTTTTCCGGCCTCCGCGGCGACAGCTCTTCGCCGCCGCTCTCTATCGGCCGGTGCCCCGGATCGAGTGATCCCGGGCCGGGCTCGATACGGCTGGAAGAGGCGTGAATTCGAGCTGCAGGCCCTGGCCGGCGGGCAGGAACGTGACGGCCACGCCGGTCAGATCCTCGATCAGGTAGTCGGCCCCCGCCAGCGCGTCGGCGGAGTGGGAGAAGGTGGTGGCCACAACCGTGCAGCCCGCCGCCCGGCCAGCCTGCACGCCCGACGGCGCATCCTCGAAGACCACGCACTGCCGGGGATCGAAGCCGAGCAGCGCGGCGCCTGCCAGAAACGGCGCCGGATGCGGCTTGCCCTCCCGCACGCAGCCGGCATGGACAAACCGCTCCGGCAGCGCGAGGCCGCTCCACTCCAGACGCCGGCGGGCCAGCCGCTCGCTGGCGCTGGTGACTACCGTCCACCGGACCCCGGTTTCGCCCTTCCGGCAGAGAGCCGCCAGCAGTTCGCGCACGCCAGGCAGCACGGCCATCCCTTCGCCATCCGCCAGTTCGATCTCCTCGATGACATTCACCTCCGCTGCACTGTCCAGGTCGGGGCGCAGCCGGGCAACGGTCTCGATGGCCCGGCGGCCGTGAGCCATCCGGCAGGCGTAGCCGGGATCGATGCCGCGCAAACGGGCCCACTTGCTCCAACTGCGCTCGACCGAGCCCACCGAGGAGATCAGAATGCCGTCCATGTCGAAGAGAATGCCCTGGCACTGAAGCCGGACAGGAGAAGCAACCGGAGAAGAAGCCATGGTTCCATTGTAGAAGCAGCCGGTGGAAGCGCGCAGTTTCCCGGTTTTCGCCCCGCATCGCCGAGGCGTGCGAGAGGCGAGCCGGAAAACAGTCGGGAAGCGTGGTTCCGGCGGCTCTACCGGCCGGCTGCAGAGCAGACTAGCGCCTGGCCGGGCTCCGCATGGAACGCGCAAAGACGACCCTGGGCGGGCTGGAAAGGCTGATCGATGCGTGGACCGGCAGCGTGCGCGCGCCGCGCCAGAGCTGGCTCTGCTCGATCGCAAGCTGGCCGTTGGCGATGGCCAGGTCCGCACTCCAGTGGTCGAAGCGTGCCAGGGCGCGCGGAACGGAGCTGGCGCCGGAAAGCGCAGCAACCGACCCGCGCCGCCAGTCGAAATGAACCGAACCGCGGGCCGAAGCGGCCAGATTCCTGGCGGTAAAACCAGCCAGTTCAACGCGTCCGTTTCCGTAAAGAGCGCCCCCGGAGCAGCGCAATCCAAGCAACCGGCCGAGAGCCTGCGGACTGATCTTTTCAAATTGCCCTTCGAGGGCGTAAGAAGGCTTGTCCTCGGCCGAGGCAGCGGCCACCGTGCCGGTCACATGAATGTGCCCACCCAACAATCCGGCATCGAGAGCCGTGATGCGGGCTCCATCGGCTCCGGTATGCACGGTGGCTGTTGGCTCTTCGAGCGTGACCGGTCCGAGTTCGAGCGATGCGGCCTGAATCGATCCATCCAGATCGGGCCAGGCGGGAGCGGAGGAGAGACGGAAGCGGGCGAGCAGCGTCGAGAGCAGCGTGCCCCGCTCGTGCGCTCCCAGCAAAGTCGTTTGCAGCACCGCCGCGTTGAGTGCGCCCAAGCGGGCCTGGAAGGCCGGTGCGCAGGACGGGGAAGACGAACAGGAGAACGGCACCGTGAGGCTGGCCGTTCCCTCCACCGGGCCATAGGAGAAGATCACCGGGCTCCAGAGGAGCTGGCCGGCTTCGGCGCGCAGCGTCGCCTCCGAGATGCGCACAGGGTCGGCGAGATACCCCGCCTTCCAGAGTGCATCGCGCAACAGCAGGGTGCCGCTGAGACGGTCGCCGTCTTGCCCGGCCTGCTGCGGCAGTGCCGGACCAGGCTGCAAAGCCGGGGACGAAACGCCAAAGGACAGCTTTTCGACCGGCAGCCAGGGTCCCTCTGCGGTCATGTCCATGGCCAGGGGTGCGTCTCCCGTCAGATCCTTCAGCCCGGCGGCGCTGGCCAGGCCCGCCAGGGACGCCAGCTCCCGGACACGCGCGATGGAGGCCTGGCCATGCAACTCGAGCCGGTAGCCGGAGATCCCGAAACGTGTGGAGACCGTGAGCGGAACGGCGGCACCGGCCGGAATGGCCGTCGTGGCTGCCAGAGCCCAGGCGTCAGAGGACGCCGGCATCGGACCGAGCGCCGGCGCCAGCAGCAGTTTGGAAACGCGAATGGGTTCGCTGAGGCCGTCGCCGCGCAGTTCGAATTCCTTGACGGCGATGCTGCCGGTCAGCGGATGGACGGCCGTCGCCGCCAGCAACCGGCCGGAATGGATTCGCTTCGATCGCGACGGCGCCGGTTTCGCGGCCGGAGGCAGGATAGCCGGCGCGTAGGTCAGATTGCCGCTGGCCGTACCGCTCGCTTCCAGATCAGGCGCCAAACCGCTGCGCAGGGTACGCAGGGCATCCAAAGCGGCGGCAACCGGAATGCGATCCAGATCGACGGAAAAATGGGGCAGCGCGGCTCCGCCCGGAAACTCGCCGCTCAGATGGACCTGGCCGTCGCCCAGGGGAGAATCGCAGGTCAGATGATGGACGGCGCGCTGGGGCAAGTCGGCAATCAAGCCGCAGTTGGCGTCGAAGTCCATCGGCTCGGCCGGAACGAACTCCGCGCGGCGAACGCCGGTGGCGCGCAAACGAGCCTTGATCTGGGCCGCTTCCGCCGTCCCGCTCAGGTGCAGGTCGCCCGTCAGATCGCCCCGCCAGCCCGCGTCGGAGCCGAGCAGCAGGAGGGTGAGCTGGCCCAGTTGTGCCTGGCTCCATTCCATGTCCAGATGCACCGGCATCTGGCGCAGCGCGGGGGCCTCGTGCAGATCTGCATCCAGGCGCACGAACCCGGTGTCGGCCTGAGCCAGGCTGATGTCGGTGCGGACCGGCTCGCCGCGCAGCCGGACGCGCCATTCGCCCGGATTCGGCTGCCAGAAGGAGATGTCGGCGTTGACCAGGGAAAACGGCAGCTTTTCCACGCCGTTTTTGATATTGATGCGGGAATTGCTGGCCTCGAAGAAGGGCAAAACCCTTGGCGCGCCCGTTCCCCCGCCGCTTTCCGCCGCGTGCGCGTGGGCCGTGGCCGTACGCAACAGCGGGTCCAGATTCCAGCCGCCGCCCTGGATGCGCACCAGATTCAGGCTGGCATCGTCCATCCGGATGGTGTCGATCTCCAGCCTTCCGCGCCAGAGCGAAAGCAGCCGGATTGAAGCCCTGACCGTATCGGCGTGCAGCACCGGCTCGGCGCCATAGGCCGGATCCTCGGCAACGCTCAGATCGGTGAGCACGAATCCCGGCCAGGGAAACAGACGCGCCTCCACGGAGGACAGCCGCACGGGACGGCCCAGCGACGCCGCGATCAGATTCGTGATCTGCGCCTTGTAGCGGCTGATGTTCACCAGCGGGGGAAGCAGCAGCACGCCCAGAAAAAGAACGCACAGCACCATCAACGAAAGCCAGAACCGCTTGCGTCTTCTCCACCCGCCTCCGTTCTTCTCGCTCATGCTCTTTCCTGTCGCGTCCATCTTGCGGTTCCGCCTAGCGAATCCGGTGCAGGGTTCTCTGCCAGCGCGTATCGGTGAAGAAATGCAGTGCGACGTGCCCGATCCAAGCCAGGCCGTTGGCGGCTCCGGTCTGCTCGTACTGGTCCTCCGGAGTCACAAACGACCAGTAGTTGAACAGCGGCCGGCCGACGATGTTGGCCCGGGGCACAAAGCCCCAGAATCGCGAGTCGAGGCTGTTGTGCCGGTTGTCGCCCATCATGAAATACATGCCCGGCGGGACGACCAGTTCGCCGTTGACGACGTGGCGGGGAAAATCGACCACCCAGCGCTCCGTGGCGCCCATGTCCACCGATGGAGGCACGGAAGGAAACTCGTCGAGAAAATCCGAATGATTCTCCGGCGTCGTCGGCTGCGCGTAGGGCTCCGACTGGGCCACGCCATTGAGGATGACGATGCCGTTACGCAACTGGATGTGGTCGCCTGGCAGTCCGATCAGCCTCTTGACCAGAAACATGACCACCGGCTTGCCGTCAGGCCCCAGTTCACCCGGCTTGATGAACACGACCACGTCTCCGCGCCGGGGCTCGCGATAATAAACCAGCGGCATCCATCTGGCGGGCGGCGCAAGGGTGATGCGGTCCACCACCAGGTGGTCGCCCACCAGCAGCGTCTTCTCCATCGAACCGGAAGGAATGACGAAGTTCTGCGCCACCAGGGTAAGAACAAACAAGCCCACGACCAAAATCGTGCAGATGCTGGCCAAAGCCTCAAAGGGCGTCTCTTCCACCCGTTGCTCGACAGGCTCGGGTGCGGACGGCGTCCTGGGAGTTGGCGTTTTTTTCTTCGTCATCCTGTCGCTCAACTGGAAGGGTCGGTAATCCGGCTAATGCACCACGTGAAAAATCCGGTTCCAGCGGGCAAAACCGGAGATCCTGGCCGAGAGTACCTTTTCGTGTCCGAGTCTATCATCCGGAGCTTGTTGAGCACCGTGGGCCGGCGGCTGGGATAGCGAAAAGTAGATGAAGAGCGGCCGGGCCACAATCGCCTGCCGCGGCACAAAGCCCCAATCGCGCGAGTCCCTGCTGTCGTCGCGATTGTCGCCCAGCACAAAGTACTGCTGCGGGGGCACGGTCAGTTCGCCATCGCGAGTGAGGCGTTGCATTCTCCTCCACCAGGCCGGATCCACGTTGGGATCCGTATAGACCCGGGCGGGAAAATCCTCAGCCGACGCACCGGCGGGAGCGGAATCGAAGACGGCGTAGGGCTCGTCAAGCGCCGTGCCGTTCACATAGACCCTCTTCCCGGCAATGCGCAGATGGTCGCCCGGCATGCCGATCACGCGCTTGACGTAATAACGCGCCGGATCGTCCGGAGCGTGGAAAATGACAATGTCGCCGCGCCGGACTGCGCGATAGGGCAAAAACCGGCGGGCAAACCAGTCCGAAGGAGCATAAATCTGCTTGTTGACCAGCAGAAAATCACCCACCAGCAGGGTGCGCTCCATGCTCGCGGAGGGAATCAGGTAAGGCTGCAACACGAAGGTGAGCAGAAACAGCGCCACGATCACCGTGCCCAGCAGAGAGGCCAGAGCCTCAGGCACGGTGGGCCGGGAGCGCCGCCAATGCGCGAGTTCCCGCACCGCAGGATCAGCCTCCTGCACTGTGGCGCTCATTGCGCTGCCTGTTCCCTCTCCCGGCCGCCAGGCACATCCGCCTTCCGGAGGAAATCTTCTTCCCGCGCCGTCAGCCGCTCCAGCGCCCGCCGCGCCGCGTCCTGCTCGGCGTGTTTCTTGGTGCTTCCCATGCCGCGCGCCAGCTGCTTTCCCGGCTCTCCTGCGGCGGTCTTCAGCCGTACCTCGACCAGAAAGCGCTTGTGGTGATCCGGTCCGCTCTCGCTCCTGACGCGGTAGACCGGCATGCCGGCGCGCGCCGCCTGCAGGCGCTCCTGCAGCGCCGATTTATAGTTACCCAGCGCGGCTCCGGAGCGCAGTTCCCGGGCCAGTTGCTCGACGGCATCACCCATCACCCGGCAGCGGACGAAGTCTTTTACCGGCTCCAGGCCGCCATCCAGAAAAAGCGCGCCCAGTACCGCCTCCATGGTGTTCGACAGCACATTGCTCTTGCGCCTGAGGCCGCTCTTCTCCTCGCTGCGGCTGAGGCGCAGATGATGGCCCAGCCCGATGGCCGCAGCCACCTCCGCCATGTGCTGGCGGCTCACCAGCTGGGAACGAACGCGCGTCAACTCACCCTCGTGCCACTCTGGATGCAGCAGGAAAAGAGCTTCGGCCACCACCAGTCCCAGAACCGCATCGCCCAGAAATTCCAGCCGCTCGTTGTCCCCTGCCGCCTTGCCTTCGACCGGAATCTGCCCGCCAGCAACCGCCTCTGCGGCGCCCGGCTCGCCGGCCCCCTGCTCGTTGGCCAGGGAACGGTGCGTCAATGCGCGCACCAGCAGCTCGGCGCGCGCAAAATCATGCCCCAGCGCGGCTTCCAGTTCGGCGAGATCGTCTTCCACTTGCGCCTTGATCCGTTCTCCCGACATTCTTGTCACTCTGTCCCATGGCGGCTGCACCGGGCGGATTTCCAGTTACGGACAGCCTGCTTCCATTCTCAGGGAGTTTCACTTCCTCGAGGCCCGGGTTCCGCCGGGGCCGCGGGCGGCTGGGCCGGCTCGGCTCCGGGCGGGCGGTCCCCGTCGTCCGCCTGGCAACTGTGCCCGCTCACGGCATAGGCCGCTTTGAGACCCCGTTCCGCAGCCAGCAGGGTATCCAGACCTCCGTCGCGCGTTCTCATCGCCTCCTGGTATTCGGCCACGGCTTCGGCACGTTTGCAGTCCAGATCCAGCATGCGGCCCAGATAGATGTGCGACCAGGAGACCTGGCGCGGATCCTTGCTGATGGCCAGCGTCTGCTGGAATTCGCTGATCGCTGCTCCGGGATGACCCTCGAGAATATCCACCCGGGCCAGGATGAAATGAGCGCGGGCCTGTGCGGCAACCGCTTCGGCCGAGTCGCCCGGCGCCACCAGGGCCTGGCGGGCCAGCGTGGCAGCCGACGCCGTGTCGCCTGCCGCCAGCCGGGCCTCGGCCAGATCCAGACCCGTGAGCACGCGCGGTGCCGTGCGCATCAGCACGTCCGAATCGGCTTCCGGATCGAACTCGATTCGGCGAGCGATGTGCGCTTGCTGGTCCACGTCAATGCTGTAGACCATCTCGCCGATGACATCGCTCAGACTGGACGGGTCTTTCTCGAACTGGAGCAGTTGTTCGTAGAAGTATTGCGTGAGCACGAATCCCTGCCGCATATCGTGGTTCACGGCGGCCTGGCGGACGGCAGCCACCTTCTGCCGGTAGAGTTGGCGCTCGCGCAGGTAATGCGGCATCTGCTCGCGATCCGCGTCGGCCGGGATCCGGTAGACGGGAATTCCGGTGTCCATGGTGCGCGCCTCGATCGCCTTGATCAGGCACTCGACTGTCAGCGCCGTGGGGTCGGAACGGAAACGGTACTCGAGAGGAGCCTCGCGGATCTCCTTGAGAACCGGCGCCAGACGGTCCAGGGAGTTGCTCCGGTCGAACAGCAACGGCTCGATCACGTAATGCAGATACGTATGACGCACATCATTCATGGGGATGGCGCCGCTGAGCGAAGGCGAAACCACCACCACATAGTCCGTGCCGTAAATGCGCGCGTTGACCATGCGCGGCGAAAGCATCGGCTCAATGACCACCACAAACCTCTGCCCGCTGTAGCTCGAGGCCGGCATCTTGAGATAGAGGTTGGTGGAAACAATCATCTTCGAGAGCGGATCGTGGATCTCGTCCTGTTCCTGGTCGTAGGTGGAACGTACCGTCAGCCAGATGCCTTTCAGGTCCAGGGCCTTCACGAAGCCGCGCAACAGGGGAACGACCTCGGCCACCGCCGTTGAGTCGGGCGGCATCTGGGCCAGACTGGCCGAAAGCTTCAGCTCCGGCGGCTGCGTCAGATACAGCGCCAGCGAGATGTACTGCGCAATGTCGCGATCCGTGCCCGTCATGCGGTGCTGAGCAACAAACAGACAGAGTTTGTCGCGCGCCGCGCGGGCTTCTCCGCTGGCAAACAGCGCCTGGTCCATCTCCGCGCGCACCCGCTTGCGCACCGGGGAGCTTTCCGCCAGCCCCTCATCGTAGCCGCATGCGTTCAGCGCCGCGGCCATGAAAAAGACCGGCTCGGAACTGATCAGCGAGATTGTCGGACCTGCCGGATCCACCAGCGAAGGAGCCTTTTCCTGAGCGTATCCGGCTCCGACGGACGAACTCTGGCCCTGTTTCGAGACCGGTAAAGACTGGGCTGCAATCCTGGCTGGAACCATGCCCGCAAAGACACACGGGAAAACGGCCCACAGGAAAACGATCCATCGTGAGGTTCTCAACGTCATGGAAAAATCCTGTCTGCAAGTCTATTAAGACGCATCGACAGGGTCAAATACACAGGGGTCAAATACACAACGGAGAAGGCCCTGAACGCTCAGCACCCGCAGCAGTCATTTCTCAAAGAGTCTCAAAGAGAGGCGGCAAGCGCCGGATAGAGACCGGCGTGGCTGGTCTCATAGAGAGACAACAGCCGCTGGCGCATCAGATAGTAGGCTGCAGAAGCTTCCTGGGCGTGAAGCGGAAGGGTAAAGCGGTAACGGCGCGGCAGGATGGCCGGGAACTTGCAGAGTTCCGCCCGGCGGACGGCGCGGCACAAAAGAGCGGCATCGTGCCGCATGCGCTCGGTCACGATCACCGCCTCAGCGAAATTCCAGCGTTGCGCGTACGCCGCCAGAGCCAGCATGATCTCCGCATTTCGGCGCATTTTTTTCAGGCCATTGTAGCCACCCAGAGATGCCCAGATCTGCTCCGGCTCCAGGTCGATCTGACCACGCCGTGGAGTCAGGTAATCGGTAGCCACCGTGGAGAGTCCGCCCAAATCCACCGGGTTCAGATCTGCGACCAGCTCATGCCACTCCCGCCGCCTCTGGGCGAGCAGGGAATGCCACGTGGCGATCGCTGCGCTAGCAACGGCACACAGCAGGAGACTGAACACGAAATAGGACAGTTCGCTGGTCATCGGAGATGATGTTACCTTTGAGTTCCCATCGTGTCAAGATCATTTTTGACGCGCCTGTGCAAATCCCGAATATACGCCTCCAGTTCAGGCGAAATCGGCTGCCGGGCCGGCTCCTCCATCCAGAATTGGACGATCCAGTAGACAAGAACCCCCAGAAAGACAAACATCCGCACGTGCTCCAGGACGGAAAAATAGCGCCCGACGCCAAAGAAACTATGGCACCCTTCCACCAGAATCGCGACCACAGACCAGATCATCCACCCGTTGCCCAGCGCCATCACGTGGTTGCGCCAGCCCAGCCCCAGCCGGGTTGAAACCCTCATCATCACGATGTAAAGCTCGCAGATCATGAGGCTTGCGAAGAGACCCACGCGCACCTCCACAACCTTGATCAGGCTGGCGCCCGGCGGAGTCACCAGCCAGGGGAACGCCGCGGCCAGCAGAACGCCTGCCGCAGCCCACAGCAAAAACTGCTTCCGGGCGTCGCGCATCCAGGTTCCCGTGGGCCGCATCACGGTCCTGGCGATCTCCCAGACAATCCCCAGTTGCAGAGCCTCGTCAAGGAAGGCATACGACCAGTAAATCCGCACATACCAAGCAGCGGAACAATGCAGATAAACGATATATACCGCCAGGCTCATGAATGCTTCGTAGCCTATATAGGCGGCAAAGACAGGGAAATGCTTCCACCTGCGTCGAAATACAAGTGAGAAAAAGAGTACGGTACAGCCGAGAAAATCAGCCGACCATAACCCAAGATCTAGCGCCGACAGATTCATTGCCCCTCAATGCTTCTATTCTCTTTATTCTGGCGTTTCAGAAACAGAGAGAATTATGACCATAGCGGCGCTTGAAACTGTTCCTATGCCCTCGGGGGCTGAGGAATGCATCCGCCCGTCGGGAAAGACGCCTGCTGCGCCCGCGGCTGAGGAATACATCCGCCCGTCGGGAAAGACGCCTGCTGCGCCTGCGGCTGAGGAATACATCCGCCCGTCGGGAAAGCAAACGAAGCGGTTGGCGCAAGGAAAACAAGGGCGGAGACGGCAAAGACAAGGCGAAGAGATTTTTGCATGGGAATTCTCCTTTTTCTGGCGCATATTTGCGCAAGATGAGCCTAGCGTGATTCTTCCCATTTGCGGAAGAGAAAATTTGACGGAAACTCGTGGAACAAGAGGAAGAAAAAGCGAATCCTGGAAGACTCCGCCTCGAACGTGTACGCCCATTACTGCCCATTTACTTTATAAGACAATTGATTTCAAATACTTATAAAAAATTACAACTCTTTTCCCTGGCCTCGTTCATCGGCTGTTTGCAGTCTGAAAACACAGATTGGACGCCTCCGCGGAAAAATAATTCTCCCAAAAAGCAAATTTTGCACGGAATTCAGTCTGTTTTTGGACAGGCGCAAGGCGAATGTTCCGCTGGAAAGGCCCTTTTCCCCGCATATCGTGAGGGTAAAATCCCATATCATGGTACATCGTACATCGATGCGGCAAGACTTTCCTTATCCACGCACCGAAACCCCTGAAAAAGAAAGCACGGCAAGGCCGGGAACCGGCTGGCCGAAGCGGCGGGCCGGCTCGAAACGGCTCCACAGCAGCAGGTTTTCCACCTTGGCGCGGGTCGCAGGATCGGTTGGTCCTTCCACGATGCGGTAGTCGTAGACTTGCCCATGACCGTTGATATAGGCTTCGACTGTCACCGGGCTGGGAACCGCGCCGATCTGACCATCGTTCACGACACTGGAGAGATAGAGAAAGTGCGGAGCGGTCACCCTGCCCAGCGGTTCGTCGGCCGTCGCCTGCGCGCTCTGCGGCTGAGTGAACATGCCCACCAGCAGGATCACCGAGCCCATCAGTAACACCGCGGAGGCAAAACCTCCCACGGCCTGCGGAAGAAACGGCCCGATGGCGTCTCTCCAGAAGACCTTCAGGGTGTAAAAGATCCCGCGGCTGCGGCGTATCCGCTCGTGGCTGACGGCAATGCGAATGCGAAGCAGGAGATTTTCGGGCTCCGGCACGGAACCCAGCACGGCTAGCGAAGCCTGAGCGTGCCCAAGAGAGCGCCACTCGCCGGCACAGCGCTGGCAACCTTCCAGATGGGCGGCGATCCTCTGCATCTGCCGCCCGCTGAGGCGGCCGTCCAGGTATTCAGTGAGCTTTGTCTGCGTGGCCTTGCAGTCGTTCATCGCGCCTCCTCTCCCAGGGGCAATGAGAATGCCGGGCGGACCGTGGAACAGGACGGGGCAGCGGGCGACGCCAGCGTCGCCCTCAGAACGGCCCGTCCCCTCGCCAGCCGGGATTTGACCGTTCCCAGATTGACTCCTTGAATCTCTGCCACTTCTTCGTACACAAAACCTTCAATATCGCGCAGAATCAGGGTGGTGCGGAACGGTTCCGGCACCTGCCGCAACGCTGCCTCGATCCGCGCCTGATCCTCGGCGCGTACCGCCATCTCGTAGGGCGACTCGACCGGATCCACCAACGTCTCTCTCAACCGCTCCGATGGTCCCGATCTGCCTTCCAGCATCTCTTCGTCGATGGGAATTTCCCGCTGTTTGTGCCGTACCCACCAGCGGCGCTGATTCGAGGCTTCACGCAATGCGATGCGATAAATCCACGTTCTCAGGGACGACTCCCCGTGAAATCCGCCCACCCCCCGGAAGATCTTGACGAAGACATCCTGGGCCAGATCAGCGGCCGCTTCGCGGTCCTGCACGGTGCGCGCCAGCAGAGAATAGATGGGCTGGTGATAGTGCGCGATCAGCCACTCGAAAGCCTCTTCGGAGCCGGCCTGAAGCTCTGCGATCAAGGCCTCTTCTTCGGATTGAAACGCCAACGCGCTGGCATAATTCCCCATGGTGAGATCCGCCCGTAAATCAGTCTTCTCTCACTTTAAACCAACCGAGGCACATTCGCCTCTGCCGGCGCCGGGCCGGAAACACTCACTGACTTTCAGCGCCTGAACGGACCCCGCGCCGAAAAGAACCGCACCGGTCTCCCGTTCCTGCCTTCGGCCTTCTGGCATCGTGCAGCCTGCCGCATCCCTCTGGTTGCTTAGACACCATACACTTGCGAAGTGTTCCTCAGCCGGCCCATCAGCATGCGGAACCTGCGCGCTGAAGTCCGTCTCAGGCCGAGCGATCTGCGCCACCGGAAGCCTTTGCGCATATTTTCCGATTTCCTCCTCCCCCCCCCAAAAAAAGAAGCTCCCCGGCCCTGGGACCGGGGAGCTTGCCTGGGTGGGTCCGCCGCTTAGTTGCTGAACAGCAGAACACCCGCCGGTTTCTCTTCGCCACCGCTCTCCTCGTCGCTCACCGGACGATAGAAAAGCTGGTTTGCGTCCAGATAGACTTCGAGAAATGCCGGCCGCGCCGCGATCTGCCCTGAGATCAGCGCCTCGCTCAGGGGATCCTCGACGTAGCGCTGCAGCGCCCGCCGCAGAGGCCGCGCCCCGTAGCTGCGATCCACCAGAGTCTGCTCGAGAATCCACTTCTTGGCCGCCTCGGTGACCGAGATGGTGATCGACTTCTGCGCCAGATTGGCGTTCAGCTGCTGCACCAGCAGCTCGACAATCTGGATCAGGTCCGCATCCGACAGCGATTGGAAGATGATGATCTCGTCCACCCGGTTGAGGAACTCCGGATTGAAGGTCTTCTTCACCTCCTGTTTGACCAGTTCCTCCACCTTCTCGCTGACCAGATCCTCGCGGTCGCTCTGGAAGCCCAGCCCCTGCTTCTTCTGCAGGTGCCGCGCGCCGATATTCGAGGTCATGATCAGGATCACGTTCTTGAAATCGACGGTGTTCCCAAGGCCATCCGTCAGCTGCCCGTCGTCAAAGACCTGCAGCAGGATGTTGAAGACATCCGGGTGAGCCTTCTCGATCTCGTCCAGCAAAACAACCGAGTAGGGCGAACGCCGCACGCGCTCGGTCAACTGGCCGCCCTCCTCGTAGCCGACATAGCCCGGAGGCGAGCCGATCAGCTTCGACACCGAATGCTTCTCCATGAACTCCGACATATCGAAGCGGATCAGGGACTTGTCCGAACCGAAGAGAAAGTTGGCCAGCGTGCGGGCCATCTCTGTCTTTCCCACACCCGTCGGTCCGAGAAAGAGAAAGGAACCGATCGGCCGCGCCGGGGATTTCAGTCCCGCGCGCGAGCGCCGGATGGCCCGCGCCAGCGCGCTGATGGCCTTGTCCTGCGAGATGACGCGCTTGTGCAGTTCCTCTTCGACACGCAGCAGTTTCTGCGTCTCCTCTTCCTTGATGCTCGTCACCGGCACTCCCGTCCACCGGCTGACCACATCCTCGATATCTTCGCGGCCCACAATACCGGCAGCTGAATCATCCAAATGGTACTTGTCGCGCAGGCCGCGCAGATTTTCGCGCTCCTTGCGCTCCTCGTCGGAGTAAAAACGGGCCTTCTCGAACTCGTGGTTGGCAATGGCCGAGTCCATGCGATGCACGATGAACTTGATCCGCTTCTGCACCTCGGTGATTTCTTCAGGCAGCGAAGTCTGGCGCAGCTTGACGCGCGCCCCGGCTTCGTCGATCAGGTCGATTGCCTTGTCCGGCAGGAACCGGTCCGGGATATAGCGATTGGAATGGGTGACTGCGAACTCAACCGCCGCATCCGTGTAGCTGACGGCATGGAATTTCTCGTAGCGGTCCTTGATGCCGTGCAGAATCTTGATGGCGTCGGCTTCGGTCGGCGGCGGCACCTTGACGGCCTGGAAGCGGCGTTCGAGCGAGCGGTCCTTCTCGATCGACTTGCGAAATTCGCCCGGGGTGGTGGCCCCGATACACTGGATCTCGCCGCGCGAAAGAGCCGGCTTGAGAATGTTGGCTGCGTCCAGCGACCCTTCTGCCGATCCCGCTCCCACCAGCGTGTGCAGCTCGTCAATGAAGATGATCGAATTCTGATTCTCCATCAGCTCTTTCATGATGGTTTTGAGCCGCTCTTCGAACTGACCGCGGTACTTGGTTCCGGCCACGATCAGCGACAGATCCAGGCCCAGCACCCGCTTGTCAGCCAGGAAGCTCGGCACCTCTCCATCGGCAATGCGCTGCGCCAGCCCCTCGACAATGGAGGTCTTGCCCACGCCCGGCTCGCCGATCAGGACCGGATTGTTCTTGGTGCGGCGGCAGAGAATCTGCACCACACGCTCCAGCTCGACATCGCGGCCCACCAGAGGATCCAGCTGACCGTCCATGGCCGCCTGCGTCAGGTCGCGACTGAACTCGGCCAGCAGGCTGGACTCGCGCTGGCGCGGCGGCGGCGGCACCTTTTCCTGTGTCACGCGGGCCAATTCTTCGCGAATCTGCACGAGCTTCAGGCCACGCTCCTGCAGAATCTCTGAAGCAAAACACTTCTCTTCGCGCAGCAGGCCCAGCAGCAGGTGCTCTGTGCCGATGTGCTTGTGAGCCAGCCGCTCGGCTTCTTCGGCGGCATAAGCCAGAACCCGCTTGCACTCGTTCGAAAGCGGCAGATCCACCGAGGTCGAAACCTTTTCCCGGATGGTGGTGTGCTCCTCGATTTGCTTGCGAATCGACTCGACTGAAGCGTGGGTGCGCAGGAATCTGTTCGTAAGCGCTTTATCCTCGCGCAATAGACCGAGCAACAGATGTTCCGTCTCGATATACGGTGAGCCGAACTGGCTGGCCTCATACCGCGCGAAGAAGATCACGCGCCGTGCCTTCTCCGTGTAGCGTTCGAACATCACGATCCCCCCTTGCTACTGGCTATCGGCGGCGTAACCGCCGGCATGACGAGCCGGCCTCGACCCGGCCCGCACGCACTTTCCTCTGGATTCGCCGCCGGAATCCCGAAAAAACACTCTCGGCCCCGGACAGCCATTCGCAATCAATCTGGGCAACTCTTGCCACCGAAGACCTCTCCCGCGCCGGCAAAGCCGGAAAGAGTCCCCTTTCTTCCTTTCAACCAGAAAGGACAGCCCTCCCCTTCAGCCTCTACCCATAAGACTCAAGGAACCCTCCAAACGGTGCAATTCTGTCAAGAATTTTCCCTCTGCAAGCGAGTTTGGGAAACAGGGTCAAAATCCACCCCGGCCGTCGCCTACCGCCTTCCAGCTTCCAGTTTGCCGGCTTCCAGGCGCAAGACGCGTGTACAGCGGGCGGCCAGATCCAGGTTATGCGTGACCAGAATTGAAGTGAGGCCATGGGTCCGATGCAGGCGCCCAATCAAGTCGAAAATATGGCCTGCCGTCATCTCGTCGAGATCGCCTGTCGGCTCGTCGGCCAGCAGCAGGCGGGGACCATGAACCAGCGCCCGAGCCAGCGCCACGCGCTGCTGCTCGCCGCCGGAAAGTTCACCCGGCCGATGGCCGCTGCGATCCGCCAATCCCACCTCCTGGAGCCAGTGCTCCGCCTCATCGAGGGCTTCCCGCCTGCGCATGCCGCACGCCAGAAGCGGCATCGCCACGTTTTCCTGCGCCGTAAACTCCGGCAGCAGATAGTGAAACTGCCACACGTAACCAATCTCACGATTGCGAAACGCCGCAGCCTGGCGCGGGGAGAGTTGCGCCACATCGGTTGACGCGCAGTATACCCTTCCTGCGGAAGGAGTATCAAGAGCGCCCAGAATGTGTAAAAGTGTGCTCTTTCCAGCCCCCGACTGGCCCAGAATAGCCACCATCTCACCCGCCTGAACCTCCAGGTCAAGCCCGGTAAAAAGAAGGAGCGGTCCGCGCGCGGTGGTGTAGATCTTCTCGAGATTTTGAACCAGAATCATCGGAGCCTGGCTGCGCAAGGAGCTGGTTTCTTTTTCCCCTTCGGCGCAAGCGGTTTCCTTTAGCCGCAACTCCGAGTCCCGCTTTGTGCGGGCATCCTGGCCGGCAACCGCTGGTGAAGTTCGATGCATCCGGTTACCATTCATTCTATCGTGTCCGAGCCCCTTCGATCGTCAACGGCGGAGACTCCGGTTTGCGCCACGCGCGCAAGCAGGCCGACCCTGCGGTTGAGCCATCCGGGCGCAGACACCAGCTTCACCGTTTCCATTCGGACGCCGGGATCGGATACTGCATCGATTTCCATGCGCATGGCATCTTGAAAAATAATATGAGTTGCATCTTCACTCGCAGGGAACTCCCCCTCGCAGTCCGGACCGCCAAGAGAGTGCCACATTGACCGCAGATTGTCTTCCCATGACCGCAGTGCCAGGATTCCATCCGCTGTTTTTGGACTATTGTTCCGGCAGCGCAAACGCCCGGCAGTTTTATCTGCCCGCGCCTCCCGCACCGGGCGGGCAGGCGCGTCCTCCGGCTCCCGGGCACTGGCCCGAAATGGTGAAACTGCTCATGGAGCAGAATCCTTCGCCTTCTCCATCCGCCGCGGCAGCGATCGATGCGCTGCGCGAAGGCGCGGGCGTGGTCGTGACCGGACAGCAGGTGGGTTTGCTGGGTGGCCCCCTGTTTACGCCCTTCAAGGCAGCCACGGCGCTAGCTCGCGCCCGCCAGGCCACAACCGCCGGAGATCCGCATGCCGCCCTGTTCTGGCTGGCCACGGAAGATCACGACTTTGCCGAGATCAACCACGTCGTCTTTCCCGCCCGCCGCGAGTTGCTCCAACTCGATTACGGCACAGAGCCTGGGGCGCCGCTCCCGGTGGGCGGCATCGTTCTGGAAGAAGCGATTGCCCCGATCATCGATCAGGCCTGGGAACTGCTCGGGGATTCGGAGGCGATGGATGCTCTGGCCGAGGCGTATCGGCCGGGACGCACCTTCGCCCAGGCCTTTGCCGATTTCTATCGCAAGGCTTTTGCCGCGCAGGGGCTGCTGGTGCTGGACGCCAGCGGACGCACGGCGCACCGCATAGGCGCGCCCGTTCTGCGCGCGGCCATCGAAGGCGCCGACGAATTGCACCATGCGCTCCTGCAACGGAACCTGACCCTTCAGGCCGCCGGTTACCATATCCAGGTGACCGTCGGCCCGCAATCCAGCCTGCTTTTTCTTCTCGATTCCAACACCGGAGCGCGCCTTGCGCTCAAGCGAAAGCCGGCCAGCCCGCAGGAACCCGATGGCGTGTGGCAGGCGGGGCGGCAAAGTTACTCGACCGCCGATCTGACGGGAATACTGGAGGCCGAACCGGAACGTATCTCGCCGGCGGCGCTGCTGAGGCCCGTATTTCAGGATTTTCTGCTCTCCACTTCGTGCACCGTCGGCGGACCGGCAGAGATCGCCTATTTTGCCCAGTCAGCCGTGCTCTTCAAGCGCATCCTTGGCCGAGTCACACCTGTGCTGCCGCGTTTTTCCGCCACTCTGGTCGAGCCGGAGATCGGAGATTTGCTGCATCGTCACCATCTGACGCTCGAACAGGTTTTCGCCGAAACGCAGGACTCTCTGGCACAGCTTTTAGCGGCACGCTCACTTCCCTCCGGGGGCAGAGACGCGCTGGCAGCGGCGAGCGGAGCGATGGAAGCAGAGCTGGCATCGCTGCTCGGATGGATGCAATCGCTCGACGCCGGGCTGGGACGGGCAGCCGAAACCTCAGCCCGCAAGATGCGCTACCAGATGAACCGTTTGCGCCGCCTGGCGGCCAATTTCCAGTTGCAGCGTGACGCCGCGCTCGGGCGACAAGCCGCCCGCCTCAGCCGGTCGCTCTATCCCAATGGCGTGCTGCAGGAGCGATTGCACGGCGCGGCCTACTATTTCGCGCGCTACGGCTTTGCTCTGGCAGAACGGATCACAGCAAAGGCCGAAAAATCCTCTCCCGGGCACGCGGCCATGTGGCTGTAACCTGGCCGGTGATTTCCGCCGCGCCGATCAGCCTGCCGATGCGAAGCCGCGAGCGCCAGCGCCGGAATCGCCGGCCTGCCCCGGACCCGAGGCAGGCCGCACTCCGGAAAAGATCCTCGAGAACCTGGCGCGGACTGCGCGCCCGCCCGCGCTGATTCCCCGTGCGCATGCCTCCGGAGGCGCACGCCGCGAGTGGCCCGAGCCTGTTCATTTGTCCAATATTTGTCCAAGACAAATGCTTGACAAAACCGGAAGCGCGCGCTAGCCTTGCACTGTGAGATCCGAGAGCGCCGTGCCATATCCGATTCGGGCAGCAGCCAGTCTGACGGGCCTCAGCGCGGATACGCTGCGCGCTTGGGAGCGCCGTTACCAGGCGGTTACGCCCCTGCGCGGCGAAAGGGGCCGGGTTTACGGCGATGATCAGATCCGCCGGCTCATCCTGCTGCGGGATGCCGTGGCGCGCGGGCACACGATCGGGCAGGTGGCCGGCCTGAAGGACGGCGCACTCAGGAAGTTGCTGAGGGGACCGGTTCCGGCCAAAAAGGCTGCCGGTTCCGAGAGGAGAATTCCGCCCGTTGGCGATGTTCTGCTCCCCGTCGTGGCGGCGATCGAGTCGTTTGATTCCCCTGCAGCCAACTTCCACCTCGGGAAGCTGGCTGCCGTTCTTCCCGCCGACAGGCTGGTGAACGAGGTGGTGTTTCCGCTCATGAAACTGGTTGGCGAGCGCTGGCAGGATGGCACCTTGAGCATCGCCCAGGAGCACATGACCTCGTCGATACTGCGCAATCTGCTGGGCGGGCTGGTTCGCCTCAGCACCTTCTCAACTCCATCGCAGCGGATTCTATTGGCCACGCCGGCCGGGGAGATGCACGAGTTCGGCATCCTGGCGGCGGCCATGCTGGCCGTGGCGGCAGGATTCGAGGTTCTCTACCTTGGCTCCAGCCTTCCGGCCCGGGAAATTGTGATCGCGGCCGAGCGGACCTCGCCGCGCGTGGTCGTCCTTGGAATCAAGGCAGGCAGTCCGGCGCGGGCAACCATCGAAGAACTGCGCTTGCTGGCCGCAAAGCTGCCGGCCTCGGCCGAGCTTTGGCTGGGTGGCAGCAACGTGAAAAAGACGCTGGCCTCCATTCGGCGCCCACGGTCTTTTGCGCTGGAAGATTTTCCGGAGATGGAAAAGCATCTGGCAAGGTTGAAAAGAGAGAAACGATGAGGATGGTTCTGGAACTGCTCTTCGGCGGCATCTGCGCTTTCCGGGTTGTCGCATCCGCCCGCACCCGCCTTGCCGCGGGCCCGGGAACAGGTTGAGTCTTTCGATTGCGCCCGGAAGTGATTCATCGGTTCACCTCCGCCCACGGCGGCGCGCAGGTTCAGCAGCGGGTGCCCGCTGGCGGTTCTTCCTCGTGATTGCGCGGGATGATCCGGATTCACCGGCGGTAGCGCGTAACCTTCTCCAACTGGCTCTTCGAGCTTGGAGCGCCACGGCACGGGAGGAAAAGTTCGATGGCTGTTTTAGCGATGTTTCTGATGGCATCCGCGTTGATTCCAACTCTGCAGCCCGGCCAGATCCTGCCCCCTCTCCGGGGCGAATTCCTCACCGGCCGTCAGGCTCAACTCCCGGATGCCGCCGCGGGGCGTGTTGCCTTGCTGGCGCTGGGCTTCACTTACAATGCCAGGTTCCCGGTTGAAGCCTGGACGAACCGCTTCCGCAAGGACTTCGGCAAGAATCCTCAGGTCACGTTTTACGAGATTCCGATGATTGGTGGCGTGGCGCGTCTGGGAAAGTGGTTCATCGACAGCGGCATGCGCCGGGGAACTCCCAGAAGCGATCAGGAAAATGTGATCACCGTCTACGGCGGCACCGGAGACTGGAAACAGCGCGTGGGCTACGAGTCGCCGGATGCCGCCTATCTGCTCCTGATCGACCGGCGCGGCGTGGTGCGCTGGCGCCACAGCGGCCCGTTCGAAGAATCCGCCTACGGGGATCTCCATGCGCACGTATCCGCCTTGCTTCGTGAACGGTAGCGGCGCCGCTCAGAGCGGTGGAAAGGAACCCTATTGTGACCTACATCCTGCATCGTGAACAGTGGATTGGCCATCCTGTCGAGGAGGTATTTGCCTTCTTCGCCGACGCGCAGAATCTGGAGAGGATCACGCCCCCCTGGCTGGGTTTCAAGATTCTTTCCATGAGCACCAGCTGTATTTCCGAGGGAACCCTGATTCGCTATCGCCTGCGCTTGCACGGCATACCCATCCATTGGCAGACAGAGATCTGCGCGTGGAATCCCCCTTTCAGCTTCGTCGACGAGCAGATGGAAGGCCCGTATGAGCAATGGCGCCACACGCACAGGTTCGAGGCGCACGGCGGCCGCACAAAGATGATCGATGAGGTGCGGTATTCTTTGCCTTTCGGCGTCCTCGGACGGATCGTTCACGCGCTGAAGGTACGCAGGGACGTCGGCAATATTTTCGACTACCGCTGCCGGCAGATTGACGCGCTGTTCGGCCATCCAGAAAAGGACGCGGCGTGAAACCTCTTGTCCTGATTGCCGGCGCCACGGGATATGTGGGCGGGGCATTGCTGAAAAGGCTCCTGGAGGCCGGATACAAGGTGCGCTGCATGGCGCGGCGCCCGGAATCTCTCCGGGCCAAGGCCCTTCCCGGCCTCGAAGTCGTTGCGGGAAACGTCCTCGATTCCGCATCGCTGCGGAGTGCAATGGCCGGCATCGACCTGGCCTATTATCTGGTCCATTCCATGGGCTCGGATCAATCCTTTGAAGAACAGGACCGCAGGGGGGCGCGAAACTTCGCCGCCGCCGCCCGCGAGGCCGGGATTCAGCGCATCATCTATCTCGGCGGTCTCGGTCACAGTGCCGACCCGCTCTCCGCGCATTTGCGCAGCCGTCAGGAGGTGGGCAGGATTCTCAGCTCCGCCGGCGTCCCCGTGATCGAATTCCGCGCCTCGGTCGTCATCGGATCAGGAAGCCTCTCGTTTGAAATGATCCGCGCGCTGGTGGAGCGGATTCCGGTGATGATTGCGCCGCGCTGGGTTGCCGCCGAAGCGCAGCCGATCGCAATCGACGATCTGCTCGCCTACCTGATTGCGGCCATTGACCATCCACTCGAATCGAGTGCCATCTTTGAAATCGGAGGCTCAGACCGCGTATCCTACGGCGGCCTGATGCGGGAATACGCGCGGCAGCGGGGATTGAAGCGCTTTGTGATTTCCGTGCCCTTCCTCACGCCGCGGTTGTCCAGCCTGTGGCTTGGCCTGGTCACTCCGCTCTATGTGCGCGTGGGTCGAAAACTGATCGATAGCATCCGGCATTCAACCGTGGTGGAAGATCCGCGGGCATGGGCCGAGTTCGGCATCCGTCCCTGCGGATTCCGTGAAGCCATCGCGGCCGCCATCCATGCGGATAACACGCATTTGAAAACCGATCTTCGCAGCATTCACGTTGATGCGGCGCCCGAAAGGGCGTTTGCTCCGATCCGCCGGATTGGCGGCGCCAGCGGCTGGTATTACGCCAACTGGCTGTGGCAGCTGCGCGGGTGGATGGACAGGTTAGCCGGAGGGGCGGGCATGGGACGCGGCCGGCGCGATCCGGACCGGCTTTGCGCCGGCGATGTTGTGGATTGCTGGCGCGTGGAGGCGATAGAACCCGACCACCTGTTGCGCCTCGTCGCGGAGATGAAACTCCCTGGCCGCGCCTGTCTTGAATTCGAAGTCACCGGCGATTCCACCGGCTCCGTCATTCGGCAAACCGCTTCCTTCGATCCGCGCGGAATCCTCGGCCGCGCCTACTGGTACTCCGTGCTCCCCTTTCACCACTTTGTTTTCAGCGGCATGCTTCGGGGAATTGCAGCCAGCATCGAAGATCACCGGGCCGACAGGTAAGAATCCCCGCTCCCCGGGCAGGCGCGCCGCCGCAACCGGTCTTCACACCGCAGCGGCCTCTGCAGCCGGCCTGCGAGCAGGCGTCGCAGGCGGTTTCGCGATAGGAAACGGGAAGCGCCCCAGGATCAGGAAGGACGCTAGAACTGCATCCTGCGCAGGAAGGCCGGCGTATCCAGATCCCGCTGCTGCTCCTCGCCTGCGGTTGCGGAAAAATCTGTCCTGGCGGGTGGGCGCTGTTCGTCGGAGA
>JBMFHN010000018.1:0-26356 GCA_049976805.1 Occallatibacter sp.
TCTGCGGAGTTCTTCCGGCTTGCGGGGATCGACCTTGCGGTTCCGCAGACCCATCTCCAGGGCCTGTTGCAAGGCAAAGCGCACCTGGTTGGCGATCATCTGGTTGGTTTCGTAGGACTGCTGAACCGATTCATGGAGCAACTGGCTCATATAGACCAGCGAAAGCAGCCCGGCAATGAGAAATACCAGAGCGGTGATGGCCAAAACGAGTTTGGTCTTCAGACGCATGGATCAGGCTCCCGGCCCATTGCGGGCATGGCTGTACTCCTTGAGCTTGTTGTGCAGCGTTTTCAGGCTTACGCCCAGAATTTCGGCAGCTCGGGTCTTGTTGTGCCCTGTGGACTCCAGGGTGCGCAGGATCAACAGGCGCTCGGCCTCGTCCACAGTCGAGCCGACACGCACCGGCACGATATCCGGGTCAGGGGCCTGCGCGGAATGAGCCTGCCTCAGCTGGCCGAAACCTGCCGGCAGATGCCGGGCATCGAGCGGCTCGCCATCGGCGCAGAGGATCACCGCCCGCTCGATGGCGTTGCGCAGTTCGCGGCCGTTGCCCGGCCAATCGTAGGCCATCATCCGTTCCAGCAGCGAGGGCGCCACGCCGGAGATCCTGCGGCCGTGTTTCTGGTTCATCTGGGCAAGCATGGCGTCGGCCATCGCCGGCAGGTCATCGAGATGCTCGCGCAGGGGCGGCATGTGAATGTTGAAAACATTCAGCCGGTAGAAAAGATCGGCGCGAAGATGACCCAGGGCAACGGCCTGCCCGGGGTCGCGGTTGGTTGCGGCCAGAACGCGTACATCCACATCCTGCTCGGTCCGCGCACCAAGCCGGCGAAGCTTCCGTTCCTCGAGTACGCGCAGCAGCTTGGCCTGCGTTGCCGAAGGCATCTCGCCGATTTCGTCGAGCAGCAGCGTACCGCCCGAAGCCAGCTCGAAGCAGCCCACGCGGCGTTCCGCAGCGCCGGTGAAGGCACCCTTCTCGTGGCCAAAGATCTCGCTTTCGATCAATGTTTCGGGAATGGCCGCGCAGTTGACCGCTACAAAAGGGCGCGCCCTGCGCGGGCTCAGATCGTGCAGGGTGCGCGCCACCAGTTCCTTGCCCGTGCCGCTTTCGCCGGTGATCAGTACCGGGACATTCGAAGGCGCAATCTGCTCGATCAAGGCGAAGATCTCCCGCATCGGGCGGGAATTGCCCACCATTGCGCCCAGCACGCCCGACTCGCGCAGACGGCGGCGCGCAATCTCCAGCTCGATGGCCGTCTCGCGTTGCCGCGTTGCGTTGGCCAGAATGGTCTTGAGCCGGGTTGCGTCGACTGGCTTCTGCAGAAAATCGTAGGCTCCCAGCTTCATGGCATCGACCGCCAATTGAATCGAACCCATGGCGGTCAGCACCACAACTGCCAGGTGAGAACCCAGTCCGGAACCCTCCGCGGAGAGTTTTTCAAGCAGGCCCATGCCGTCCAAACGCGGCATCTTCAGGTCGGTGACCACGATGGCCGGCTCCCAGGCCAGCGCCTTTTCCCATCCCTCGATGCCGTCGCGTGCGGTCTCGGTCCGGTAACCCCAGCCGGAAATCAGTTCCGCCAGACCCATCAAAGCGTGAGGCTCGTCTTCAACGATGAGGACCTTGACCGTGTTTTCCATCGGGGCCTTCCGCAGCTCAAATCTATTCCATCATATCGATCCATCCGCCGGAAGTCTTCACCTTGGCAGTCGCTATCACCGCGGTCTGAGGCCAGGTTGGCGCCGGGCGCGAACTCCCGCGCGCGCGTCACGGTGACCTCATGCTGCCTGCCGTCGGTGATCACTGCGAAACACGGTGGCAGCCCGCCGTGATCTAACATCGGATGTAACTTCACCGCGCCCTTTGTGCGGCGGAAACGAGCCCAGCCCAGGATCGGGCCGCATCACACGATGGTGGTGGCGCCGATCGCCAGCAGCTTGTTCCCCAGGCGGAACTTGTGCCGCCATGCAGAGATTGCCGGCGCTGTCGAGGGCCCATCCAGACGGGGCCGTTAGCTTGGGATAAAGCGGCAGGACCGCACTCGAAGAGGACAGCAGGAGCGGGCCGTTGCCGACGCCGCCAACGAAGGCCGCGGCAAGAATATCGCCGGAACTGTCTTCGCGCAGAACGGCGCCGGGGCGCATGCCGGGCGTCTGCGGATTGAAGGTCACATTGACCGTGCAGGAGGCCCCGGCTGTGGAGTTGCTGCCAAACTCGCGACTCTGTGCTGCCGGCTCCAACCGCCTCCTCCGGCCAGCCTTGCCGGGCTTTGCCGGCCCGGCTTTCTGCGCCTGGAAACGGCGCATCAGGCCGATCAGCCGGGCGGCGGAGCGGAGGGCCTCTGTCGCATCGGCGCCGTCGATGGGTTCAGGCAAGGGAGGGATCGCAAACGCTGGTGTAAACTCGGCTCCATGAGTACGTTCCGCATTGCTGGCGTGATTCCGGCCCGGCTCGGCTCCACGCGGCTCAGTCGCAAAGTGCTGCGCACGCTTGCCGGACGCCCTATGATCGAGTGGGTTTGGCGTGCGGCCCGGGACAGCGGGCGCATGGACCCCGTGGTGGTGGCCACCGACGCGGAAGAAGTGAACGCCGTGTGCCGGGCACTGGGGATTCCCGTGGAGATGACCTCGTCTGAATGTCCGAGCGGCTCGGACCGGGTGAGGGAAGTGGCCCGGCGGATCGACGCGGAGATTTACGTCAACATTCAGGGCGACGAGCCGACGCTGACCGGCGAGTTCTTCCAGCCACTGCTGGATCTGGTGATACGGCCAGAGGTGGAAGTGGCCACGCTGGCCGTTCCCTGCGCGCCCGGAGAGGTTGGCAATCCGAACGCCGTCAAGGTGGTGACAGCGCGCGACGGTCGCGCGCTCTACTTTTCCCGCGCGGCGATTCCCTTCGACCGCGATGGCCGCGCTGGAAGCGCTGGTTTCGCAGGCTATCGCAAACACCTCGGTATGTATGCCTATCGCAAGGCCGCTCTGGAGCGGTTTGCCGCGTTGCAGCCTTCACCGCTCGAACAGGCGGAGCGGCTCGAGCAGTTGCGGATGCTTGAAAACGGCATTGCAATCCATGTGGCGGCCGCGCCGGATGACACCATCGGCGTGGACACCGAGGAGGATCTTCTGCGGGCCGAGGCCGTCCTGCGGCAGCGCGTCCGGAGCGAAGGGGCGTGACCGCTTTTCCGGGGTTGCGGCACCCGCGAAGCCTGCGGCGGCAGATGTTTCGCGCGGCGGAGAAAAAATCCAAATTCGGCGCAAGAACCGGATAGTCCTTGACAGGGACGATCGGCGACCATGGTTCTCATGAAGGGCAAAAGCGAATTCGCGCCGGCTGCCGCAGGAGCGGAGAGGATCGACCGGGAGGCCGCCTGGCGGCAGCTCACAGGCCGCGACCCGGAGGCGAGCTTCTTTTATGCGGTCTCGACAACCGGGGTCTTCTGCCGGCCCGGGTGTCCGAGCCGCCGTCCGCTGCGGGTCAACGTGCGCTTTTTCCCTTCGGCCGCCGCAGCGCGCGCCGCCGGTTTTCGTCCCTGCCGGCGCTGCCGTCCGGAAGACACTGCGGAGATCCGTCCGTTGGAAAAGCTGCGCGCTCATATCGAAGCCAACCTGAACCGCCAACTGCCGCTCGCCGAGCTGGGACGGCTCGTCCACCGGAGTCCTTTTACCGTCCAGCGGCTGTTCAAGCGGGCGCTCGGCGTGAGCCCGCTCGAATACCAGCGGGCGCTGCGCATGGCCGGCCTGCGCCAGGCGCTG
Source organism: Occallatibacter sp. (assembly GCA_049976805.1). Classification (GTDB taxonomy): domain Bacteria; phylum Acidobacteriota; class Terriglobia; order Terriglobales; family Acidobacteriaceae; genus Telmatobacter. The sequence goes on from JBMFHN010000018.1 coordinate 3,754, forward strand.
CAGCGAGGAGAAAGCGTGACCAACGCCATTTACGAGGCTGGATTCGGCTCGTCGAGCCGCGTCTATCAGGGTGCGCCTTTGGGCATGACGCCTGCGCGGTTCGCCCGGGGGGGCAAAGGCGCGCGCATCGGCTGGTGTGCGGCCGAGACACCTTTCGGATGGATGATTGTGGGGGCGACGGAACGCGGGCTCTGCTGGCTTTCGCTCAGCGGCAGCGAAGACAGGGCCGAGGCCAGCCTGCGCGCCGAGTTTCCGATGGCCGCGTTCGAGCGCGATCCATCGCTGGCCACGATGGTGGACGCGGCTTTGGCGGAGGTTTGCGACCCGGCGAACGCGATGAATTCAACCAGGGCATGGACCCTGCCGCAGCTGGATCTGCGCGGAACAGCCTTTCAATTGCGCGTCTGGCAGGCGCTGCGCCGGATTCCGCGCGGCGAGACGCGCAGCTATCGCCAGTTGGCTCAAGATCTGGGCGAGCCCCGGGCAACCCGCGCCGTGGCGCGCGCTTGCGCGATGAATCGCGTGGCGCTGCTGGTTCCCTGTCATCGCGTGGTGGGCGCCCGGGGTGAGCTAACCGGCTACCGCTGGGGCGTCGAGCGTAAACGCCAGCTGCTGGCGGCGGAAGCCCGGCGCGGCTGAAGACGGCGGCAACTGGATCAATGCACCGCGTTTTTCAGGCGAAGGTTCTTGCAGAGGGTCAGTTCGCCCGAAGTCTCCCATTCGTAGTCGTACCCTGCCAGCGCCTGGAAAAATGTTTCCCGGCAATCGGGACCGTGCAGTTCGATGCGGATGTTCCTGCCGCGGCGCGGTTGGTTCGATGCTATCCTAAGCTCAGAAGAACATGTACGGTGGGTGCGCCCGGGGCAGCCGGGCGAACGCGAGGAGGTTATGGCAACTTCAACCATGGAAACGACTACGGCCGACTTTCAGGTCGCCGACCTTGGCCTGGCCGACTGGGGCCGCAAGGAGATTACGATTGCCGAGCAGGAGATGCCCGGGCTGATGGCCATCCGCAACAAGTACGCATCCCAGAAACCCCTGGAAGGGGTGCGGATTACCGGTTCGCTGCACATGACCATTCAGACGGCGGTGCTGATCGAGACGCTGGTTGCGCTCGGCGCCGCAGTCCGCTGGGCAAGCTGCAACATCTTCTCGACGCAGGATCACGCCGCGGCGGCCATCGCCGCGGCCGGCGTTCCGGTCTTCGCCTGGAAGGGCGAATCGCTGGAAGAGTATTGGGACTGCACGTACCGGGCACTCTGCCATCCGGGCGGCAAGGGCCCGCAACTGGTGGTGGACGACGGCGGCGACGCGACCCTGCTGATCCACAAGGGCTACGAGATGGAGGCCGGCGATGGCTGGGTCGACACGCCCTCGGAGAGCCACGAGGAGCAGGTCATCAAGAATCTGCTGAAGCGGGTTCACGCCGCGGACCCCGAGCGCTGGCACAGGCTGGCGAAGGAGTGGCGTGGCGTCTCCGAGGAGACGACGACCGGCGTGCACCGGCTTTACAGGATGAAGGAACAGGGCAGACTGCTGGTGCCGGCCATCAACGTGAACGACTCGGTGACCAAGTCGAAGTTCGATAACCTGTACGGCTGCCGCGAGTCGCTGGCCGACGGCATCAAGCGCGCCACCGACGTGATGGTGGCGGGCAAGGTGGCCGTCATCTGCGGCTATGGCGACGTGGGCAAGGGCTCGTCGCACTCGCTGCGGGGCATGGGAGCGCGGGTTGTCGTCACCGAGATCGACCCCATCAACGCGCTGCAGGCGGCCATGGAGGGCTTCGAGGTGACCACGGTCGAGGAGACGCTGGGCCGCGGCGACATCTACGTCACCTGCACCGGCAACACCGAGATCATCACCGTCGAACACATGAAGCGGATGAAGGATCAGGCCATCGTCTGCAATATCGGCCACTTCGACAACGAGATTCAGATGGACCGGCTGAACCAGGAACCGGGTGTCACCAAGCTCAACATCAAGCCGCAGGTCGACCAGTACACCTTCCCCGACGGACACAGCATCTTCATTCTGGCCGAGGGGCGGCTGGTGAACTTGGGCTGCGCCACCGGCCATCCCAGCTTCGTGATGAGCAACAGCTTCGCCAACCAGACGCTGGCCCAGATCGACCTGTGGAAGAACCGCGACAGCTACAAGGTGGACGTTTACACGCTGCCGAAAAAGCTGGACGAAGAGGTGGCGCGGCTGCATCTGGAAAAGATCGGGGTGAAGCTGACCACGCTGACCGCCAGGCAGGCCGAATATCTGGGCGTGCCGGTCGAGGGTCCATACAAGGCGGAGAATTACCGCTACTGAAGCCGGATCCCGTCCGATCTTCCCCGGCACACGCCGGCAACGTGGCTTTTTCCGTTCAGAAAAAGCCATGCTGCACGCAGGGAACGGGACAACCTGGCATGGCGTCCGGAGGGATGCCAGACAGGCTGCCGCCAGTCTTTTGAACATCGTGCCGGATGCCGTGCTCATGGAGCAGAAGATGGGAACGGCATCCGGCTTTTTCTGCAGCCGGAAAGGCCCGGTCTGCGGCTGACCGGATGGACTCCTGTTCCTACTTTTTGCCGTGGACGAGCCGGTGGTAGAGACTCCAGGTGAAACCATGCAGGAGCCGGGTCTGTTCGGCCTTGAGCGCCGCGTAGGAGCGCTCCACGTAGATGTCGAACTCCGGCGGCCAGCCGATGGTCGAGCGGCGTTCGGAGGTGTCGCCGTTCTCCCACTTGGCCAGCACCGCCTTGTAACCGACCACGTGGGTCACGAAGTCCAGCAGACACTGCGGCATCCGCTCCTCGATGATGAGGTAGGCCTTCTCGATGATGATCTTTTCGCGAATGTCGTTGAGGGGCATGAAGATGGTGGTGACCCAGAGCATCCACTCCTTCATCTCGTTGTCCGTGATGGGATGACACTGGGTCTTGCCCAGTTTTTCGAGCAGAGAGCGATAGGCGATATTGCCCGCCCGCAGTGCGACGTAGAGCGGCCCGTAGAACTCGTTCAGGCGCCGGTTGACCATCTCCAGCTTGTCCTTGCGCCGTTCCAGCATCCGGGCGATGAAAAACGTGGCCAGATAGCCGATGAACGCCAGAATGAGCGTCAGCGTCGTGGTGTCTTCGAGAAACTTTTCAACGGAGAGCATAAGTCTGAATCCACCGCCGGTGCCGGCCACGAGGAGAACCCGGCCGGGTGCTTGTCGCCGGGATGGCCTGCGGCAGGCGTCCGGGACTCCCGCAATCCGGTTCCCAGCGCCGCCGGATGCGCGCCGGCCATCGCACTCAGCCCAGCAGCCTGGCCGCTTCCTTGGCGAAGTAGGTGACGATAAAGCCGGCACCGGCCCGGCGAATGCCGAGCAGCGATTCGAGCATGGCCCGGTCGCGGTCCAGCCAGCCGCGTTCAAATGCCGCCTGAAGCATGGAGTACTCGCCTGAAACCTGATAGGCGCCGATGGGAACGTCGACCCGCTCGCGCGCCGCCCGGATCACGTCCAGATAGGGCATGGCCGGCTTCATGAGAATCATATCCGCGCCCTCTTCGAGATCGAGGTCAATCTCACGCATGGCCTCCCGCAGGTTGGCGCCGTCCATCTGGTAACTCCTGCGGTCGCCAAACTGCGGCGCCGAGTCGGCCGCCTCGCGAAAGGGACCGTAGAAGGCCGAGGCGAATTTGGAGGCGTAGCTGAGTATGGGGGTGTCCTTGTACCCTGCCGTGTCGAGCGCCCGGCGGATGGCCGCGACGCGGCCATCCATCATGTCGCTGGGAGCCACAACGTCGGCACCGGCCCGGGCCTGGCTGACGGCGGTACGGGCCAGCAGTTCCAGCGACGGGTCATTGTCCACCATCCAGCCGTCGGCGGTTTCCACCACCCGTCCGCAATGGCCGTGGCTGGTGTACTCGCAGAGGCAGACATCCGCCATCAGCACCAGTTTCCTGGCCGCCGACGAAGCCCGGAGCGCGCGCAGGCCGCGTTGCACTATGCCGTTTTCCTCCCAGGCGCCGGTGGCTTCCTCGTCCTTGGTTTCGGGCAGGCCGAAGAGCAGCAGACCGCCGATACCGAGACTCGCGGCTTGCTCCGCCTCGGCGACCGCTTCGTCGACCGAAAGGTTGAAGACGCCCGGCATGGAGCCAATGGCGTGGCGCACCTGCTCGCCCGGGCAGAGAAACAGGGGATAGATCAGGTCGCCGGGATCAAGGGCGGTTTCCCGCACCAGCGCCCGCAAAGGCTCCGTGCGCCGCAGGCGGCGCATGCGCATTTCAGGAAAGCTCATGGCTCAAATTGTACTGCGGAACGGGCGCGGCTGGATTCCGGGAGGGCTTAAAGCCTCTCATAGAGGGCCGCATTCCGGCAGCCCAGCAGCACCACCAGCGTCCAGATGCCCAGTGCGGTTCCAAAGGGAAACTTGATGAGACTCAAAAAGGCGGCCAGAATGGCCACGGTACGCCCCCACTGCGTCCGTTCGAGAAGACCCCATCCGGCAGCCACGGCCAGCGCGGTGCGCACCAGCAGGATTGCCCAGGCAAAGTGCAAAATCGCCGGTCCAAACCACATCGGCTGCATGGGAACTCCCATCCAGGGACCGAAACGGCCGGCGAAAAAGGCGTTGGCGAAGGCCAGAGCGGCGACTCCCAGGAGCAGGGAAAGGCCTGCGTAGAGAAACCAGAACGTAGCCAGCGCCCGCACCCGGCTGGCGTAATTCCGCAGTTGAATTTCCATGCCGGGAACGGGAGGCAGGGGCGAGGCGGCGGGAGCGCCGCATCGCGGGCAGAATCCCTGCCCGGGAATGAGTTCCTGACCGCATTGGCTGCAATACATGGCTGTCTCCTTTGTCCTGCGCGATGATCGCTCTGAGTGTACTACGCAAAAGTGTCGCGTGCCGTTTCGTCCGGGGCCTGTCAGGCTCTCCGCCATCTCCGATTTTCATCCAAAGACCTTCCCGGGCCGCAATTTTTTCTCACGTTTCACGCCTGGATCACGATAAAGAAAGAGAGAAGTACCGTATGGCGACACAGATCAAGAAGGAAAAGGCGGTTGATTTGGTTCCTCAGGAGACCGGCGAGCTTCGCTATGTGGCGCGCCAACCGATTCTGGACCCGCAGGGCAACGCGCACGGCTACGAGCTGCTGTTCTGGAACGGGCGTGATCCGGTCGTGTCCTCCGAAGGCGACACAGCCACGCGCGCCATGCTCGACAACGCGGTGCTCTTCGGCGTGGAAAAACTGGCGCGCGGACTGCCGGCTTTCGTCAGCTGCACGCCGGAGGCGCTGACTGCGGAATGGGTGCAGGTTTTACCGCCCCAGACGACGGTGCTCGAGCTATCCGGCGCGGCGGAGAGCTCTCCGGAACTGCTCTCCGCCTGCCGCAAGCTGAAGGCTGAGGGTTTCCGGCTGGCGCTGGCCGATTTCACCGGAAAACCGGAATCCCTTCCACTTGCCGAAGTGGCCGACTACATCAAGGTCGATATCGTCAAGACGCCAGCTTCCGATTGCCAGAATTTGCTGCATCCGCTCGAAGACTCGCCAGCCTATCTGGTGGCGCAGAATGTGGAGACGCAGGAGCAATACGGGCTGGCGTGCGGGGAAGGTTTCGAGCTTTTTCAGGGATATTATTTCTGCCGTCCCGAGCCGCTTGAAAGCCACAAGATTCCTGGCAACCGCCTGGTGCATCTGGAGATCATGGAGGATCTGCAGAACGATCCCATCGACATCCAGCGGATGAGCCAGCTGGTGATGTGCGACGCTTCCCTGACGTACCGTCTCCTGCGCCTGGTGAACTCTCCGATGTACGCTTTGCGTCAGGAGGTCACCTCGATCCAGTCGGCGCTGCTGCTGGTCGGATCCTCCACCTTCCGCCGGATTGCCATGCTGGCCATCGCCAGCGACTTCAACGCAGGGCAGTCGCCGGAGATTCTGCGCATGGCCTTCGAGCGGGGGCGTTTTTGCGAATTGTCCGCCGGCCTCTTTGGTCTGGATCCCAGCGAGCAGTATCTCATCGGGCTGGTCAGCCTGTTTCCGGCCATGCTGCGCATTCTCATGGAGGATCTGGTTCGGCTGCTGCCTTTCCGGGAGACGGCCCGCGATGCGCTGCTGGGCAGATCCTGCCGGGAAGGCATTCTTCTGCAATGGATTGTTTGTTACGAACACGGCGACTGGAAGACCTGCGCTGCGATAGTTCGCGACAACGGGCTGGCTCACGAGCAGATCATGCGCTGTCACGCCGAGGCCGTCGCATGGGCGGAGGCTGCCATCCATCTCGACGCCGCGAAAGCAGGGCGATAAACCGGATTCCGCTATCCGGGTTTGAGCGGCAATGCAAGGCTCCATTCCGCGCCTGAAGAGCCGCCGCCGTGGTTCTTCTTCACCTCCGGCGGCGGCAGGATTCTTTCCGCGGCGACATTTTCGTTGCGGCCTGTTCAACTCAAGCCGACGTGAAGACGTTGCTCTTCGATGCGATGCGGGCCAGCAGATCCTTCCAGGATTTGGCGAACGATGCGACTCCTTCTTCGAGCAGCCGGGCGGCCAGCGCCTCTGTTTGCACCCCTGCCCGGGCGAACTCGGCCAATACTTGATCGGTCTCGGGCGGCGCGGCTGCGCCGAAAGACTGGTGAGCGGCGAGAGCTGTGAGCGTCGCCTCGGGAATCGTGTTGATGGTGCGGGGCAGGGCCAGCGCCTCGACGTAGAGAATCGGGGAAGCGCCGGGATCCTTGGTTCCGGTGCTGGCCCAGAGCAGCCGCTGGGGATGGGCGCCGGCGCTCACGGCGCGCCGCCAGCGGGGCGAATCCAGCAATTCCAGGTAGGTTGCGTATGCCTGGCCGGCGATGGCGATGCCGAGCCGGTTGCGGAGGCTCTCGGGCGTCTGTCCGGAGACGGCGACATCCCAGCGGCTGACGAACAGGGAAGCCACGGAGCCGATGCGGGGATCGAGCCCGGCGGCAATGCGCCGTTCGACGCCTTTCAGCCAGGCCTCGGCGGCGGCGGCATACTGCCCGGCTGAGAACAGCAGGGTCACGTTGACGGGCACGCCGGCGAAGATGGATTCCTCGATCGCCGGAAGGCACTCGGGAGTTCCGGGAATCTTGATCAAGAGATTGGGACGGCCGGCGCGTGCGCAGAGGGTCTTGGCTGCGGCCAGGGTGCCGGCCGCATCGCGGGCCAGCAGAGGCGAAACCTCGAGAGAAACCCAGCCATCCTCGCCCTGGGTCTGGTCATGGACCGGGCGGAAAAGATCGGCGGCCTGACGGAGATCCTCGATGGCCAGCTCGAAAAACAGCGTTTCGCCCGATTTCCCCTCCCTCGTCTTCTCCGCGATTGCCTGATCGTAGTCCGCGCCGCTTTGGATGGCGTGGTCGAAGATGGTGGGGTTCGAGGTCAACCCGGTGACCGACAGTTCCTCGATATATCTGCCGAGCGTCCCGCTGGACAGCAGGCCGCGGGTGATGTGGTCGAGCCAGATGCTTTGACCGATCTGGTGAAGTTTCTCGGTTGCCTTCATGATGTCCCTCCTGGACAAAAAGGATCTGCGTGCGTGGGCCGGACAAGCAGGTTCATTTCAAAGCGCATCCTCCGGCTTATTTCCCGGAGAGCTTGGCGGGAGTGGGATTGTGCCAGCCGCCGTCGGCGGAGATGATCGCCTCGGCCTCTTTCGGGCCCCAGCTGTGACGCCTGTAGGGAAGAGCCCGGCGGTGATGGCTGAGCACCGGATCAACCACCGCCCAGGCAGCCTCGATCGCGTCTTCGCGGGTAAAAAGCGTGCCGTTGCCGGCCATGGCGTCGCCCAGAAGCCTCTCGTAGGGCGCTTCGGCCCCCGGTTGTTCTTCGAGCAGGTAAAGTTCCCGCTGTTCTCCGACAAAATCCTGCCCGGCCAGTTTGACGCGGGCGGCCAGGGCGACGGCGGAGTTGGGCGAAAGCCGGAAGCGGAAGTAATTGTGCCGGTCGCGCGGGAGCGCCGCGTCGGCAAACAGCTTCTGCGGAGGCGGCTTCAACTCGACCAGAATCTCGGTGGCCGTGTCGGGCAGGTATTTCCCCGAGCGCAGATACCAGGGCACCCCCTCCCAGCGCCACGAGTCGATGAACAGCCGCAGGGCACAGAACGTCTCGACGTCGGAGCGGCGGGCCACCTCCGGCTCGTCGCGGTAGCCGGCGTACTGGCCGCGCACCAGGTCGGCTGGCTCAAGCGGGCGCATGGCCCGGAAGACCTTGGCCTTCTCGTTGTGCACGGCGGCGAAATCCCGCCCCGCGGGAGGCTCCATGGCCAGCAGGGCGACGATCTGAAAGAGGTGGTTCTGGACCACGTCGCGCAGGCAGCCGGCGGTCTCGTAAAACGCGCCGCGCTTGCCCACGCCGAAGTCTTCCGACAGGGTGATCTGTACGCTGGCCACGGTGTTGCGATTCCAGATCGGCTCGAGGAACGAGTTGGCAAAGCGAAAATAGAGGATGTTCATGATCGCTTCCTTGCCGAGGAAGTGGTCGATGCGGAAGATTGAATCCTCGGGAAAGACCGCGTGCGCGACGGCATTGAGCTGGCGCGCGCTGGCCAGGTCGCGCCCGAAGGGCTTTTCCACGATGACGCGCGCATCTTTGGCCAGTTGGGTGGCGCCCAGGTTTTGAATCACGGTTTCAAACAGCGCGGGCGGAATCGCCAGATAGTGCGCCGGCCGGGCGGCCGCACCCAGCGCCTTCTTGATGGCTGCAAAGGTTGCCGGCGCGTTGTAATCGCCGCTGACGTAGCTGAGACGGGAGAGCAACTCCTTGAGTGCGCGCTCGTTGTCGATGCCGCCCGCGTGCTTGACGCTGTCGATCACGCGCCGTTGCAGCCGCTCGAGCGTCCAGCGGGGGAAGGCCACGCCGACCACCGGAACCCGGAGCGTGCCTCGTTTTGCCATCGCGTACAAGGCGGGGAAGATCTTCTTGTGGGCCAGATCGCCGGTAACGCCGTAGAGCACCAACGCGTCCGAATGGGGAGTCTCCATCCATCTCCTTTCTTATTGCCCGGCGGGCTTTTCCTCGTGGCCGCCAAACTGGAAACGCAGAGCGGAGAGCAGCTTGTTGGCAAAATCGTTCTCGCCGCGCGAGCTGAAACGCTCGTAGAGAGCGGCGCTGAGCACGGGAGCCGGAACCGACTCATCGATCGCCGCGTTAATGGTCCAGCGCCCTTCGCCGGAGTCCGATACCCGGCCGGCAAATTGATCGAGCCGGGGGCTTTCGGCCAGGCAGCGGGCGGTCAGGTCCAGCAGCCAGGAGGAGATGACGCTGCCGCGCCGCCACACCTCGGTGATGTTGGCCAGATTCAGCTCATAGGGATAGTGCTCGGGGTGGCGCAGCGGCGTGGTCTCGGCATCCGCAGCGCGCTGCTCGCGGCCCACGTTGGCATGGTGCAGGATATTCAGCCCCTCCGCATAAGCGGCCATGATGCCGTACTCGATGCCGTTGTGGACCATCTTGACGAAGTGGCCGGCACCGCTCGGGCCGCAATGTAAATAGCCCTGTTCGGCCGTTTCCGCCAGCCTTGCTTCCTCCGCCCGTTCGCGGCCAGGCGTGCGTGGGGCCGCGTCAATGCCCGGGGCGAGAACGGAAAAAATCGGATCGAGGCGGCGGACAACCGCCGGATCGCCGCCGATCATCAGGCAGTAACCGCGCTCGGCACCCCAGACTCCGCCGCTGGTGCCGACGTCCACATAGCGGATCCCCCGAGGCTTCAACGCGGCGGCGCGGCGCAGGTCATCCTGGTAAAAAGAATTGCCACCGTCGATGATCACGTCGTCCGGGGTCAGCAAGGGGGTCAGACGCTCCAGCGCCGAATCGACCACGGCAGCCGGCAGCATCATCCAGATGGTGCGCAGTGCGCTCAGCTTGCCCACGAGGTCTTCGATCGAGGATGCGGCTTCTGCGCCTTCACGCTTCAGTTCGTGGACCGCCTCGCTCTGCAGGTCGTAAACGACGCAAGCGTGGCCGGCCCGCAGCAGCCGCCGCACCATGTTGCTTCCCATCCGACCCAGTCCGATCATTCCCAATTTCATACTCATCCCTCTTTCGTTTATGCTACTCCGGCGGAGCGGGCCGCCACCGGAATACCCCGTTGCGCCAAGCCCCGGAGACAATTTGTCCTGCGGTCTCGATCGGCGGCCGAGGAGCGCCGTCTTGCCCGTGGAGGAAAAGATCGGCGGCGGTGCCTTGTTCCGCCTCTGTTGTTTTCGAAAAGCGGGGAAACAGGAGCATACAGGAGTTCCCTCTCGGCAAGATGCCCACGAAACGCCAGGGAAGAAAAGATCAGTGGCCGGGAAACTTTTCGTTCCCGGCCACCTGCGGCCATCCGCAAGGGAGTATCCAGATGCTGATCAATAGACGATATCTTCCGAAAAAGGTTACCTTTACTCTGCCGGAAGGGGATGCGGAAACCTTGCGATTTCTCTGCCGGCCAGCCCGCGGCGATGGTGAAAGGCGATCGGCCGGGGGTGGAAAAGCCGTTCATCATCCATCTCCTCGCTCTCCCTGTCTCTGAACGGCGGTTGTCCGGCAGGGTTTGCGGTGCGGTTGTCCGTCTGGGGCGGCCGCGCGGCAGCCATCCGAGATATTCTCAAGCCATGGACGAGGAGGTCTTCCCCATGTTCCCCGGCTCTTCATCAGATTCCCCATCCGGCCCGGCCAACCTGCTGGCGCGGTCGGCCAGCGCCTATTTGCGTTCGGCGGCCCAGCAGCCGGTTGGCTGGCACGCCTGGAGCGAGGAGGCCTTCGCGCGGGCGCAAGCCGAAAACAAGCCGATCCTGCTCGACATCGGCGCCGTCTGGTGCCACTGGTGCCACGTGATGGACCATGAATCGTACGAGGACGAGGAGATCGCCGCGCTGATCAATGAGCATTACGTTGCCGTGAAGGTGGATCGCGACGAGCGGCCGGAGGTGGACGCTCGCTACCAGATGGCGGTTTCGGCTCTCAGCGGACAGGGCGGATGGCCGCTGACGGTCTTTCTGACGCCTGATGGACGGCCGTTCTACGGCGGCACCTATTTCCCGCGCGAGGATGGTTACCAGCGGCCGGGCTTCGGAAGGGTGTTGGCGGCTATGGCCGCGGTGTGGCGTGAACGGCGCGACGAGGTGCTTGTTGCTGCCGCGGAGACAATGGCCGTTCTCGAAGGCGGCGCATCGTTTTCGGGCCAGGGCGGGGCGGCGTCTCCGGCACAGCTGGAGAGGATCATCGGCTCGATCCTGGCGCAATTTGATCCGCGCAACGGCGGTTTCGGCACCGCGCCCAAGTTTCCGCATCCGGCGGCGCTCGATCTGCTGCTCGCAGCGGCCGTGAATCGGGGCAACGAGCAGGCCGGGGCGGCATTTTGCACCACGCTTGAACGGATGGCGCGTGGCGGCGTCTACGACCAGCTGGCGGGCGGCTTTCACCGTTACAGCGTGGACGAGGGCTGGCGTGTGCCCCACTTCGAGAAAATGCTCTACGACAACACGGAACTGCTGCGCAACTTTCTGCACGGCTATCAGACTTACGGCCGCGCGGACTTCCGGCGGACAGCCGAAGAGATTGTCGCCTGGCTGGATGGAACGCTGAGCGACCGGCGGCAGGGCGGCTTCTATGCCTCCCAGGATGCCGATATCAGCCGGAGCGATGATGGCGACTACTTCACCTGGACGCTGGACGAGGCGCGCATGGCGCTGGAAGCGGCGGGGTTTTCTCGCGAGGCGATGGAACCGGTGCTGCGTTACTGGAAGATCAGCGAGCGGGGCGAGATGCGCCATGCGCCGGAACGGAATGTGCTGCGCGCCGAGCGGAGTGTGGAGGAAATGGCGGCCGGAATGGGGCAGAGCGCGGAGCCGCTGCGCGCGCGAATCGACGACGCCCGCCGTGCGCTGCTGGCGGCGCGAGCCCGGCGTCCGTCTCCCTTCGTCGACCGCACGCTCTACACCGGCTGGAATGCCATGGCGGTTTCCGCTTATCTGGAAGCGGCGCGCATCCTGGGCCTGGAAGCCGCCCGGGATTTTGCGCTGCTTACGCTCGGGAGGCTGCTCTGCGAGGCCTGGGATGGAGAGCGGAGCCTGGGCCACGTGATTGCTTACGACTCCGCAACGGAGGAGAAAATGCCGCCGCGGGAGAGGGCGCCGGGCACGCTGGACGACTACGCTTTGACCGTTCATGCCGCCCTCGATGCCTGGCTGTCGAGCGGCGAGATGCGTTTTTACCGCGCCGCCGCCCAACTGGCCGATGCAATGGTGAACCGTTTCTTCGATCCAGTGGCGGGCGCCTTCGACGACATCGCCCGGCCGGCGGAGAACGACGCGCCGCAGCTGGGCGCGCTCAGTGTCCGGCGCAAGCCGATTCAGGATGCCCCCACTCCGGCAGGCAACCCGGCGGCTGCCGGGGCTTTGCTGCGCCTGGAGTCCCTGAGCGGAGAAAGACGGCACCGTGAGACCGCCCGCAGGACGCTCGAAGCCTTCGTCGGAATCGCGGAACACTTTGGCCTTTATGCCGGCTCTTACGGTCTGGCTCTGGAGCGGTTGCTGCGCGAACCGGTGCAGGTGGTCGTGGTCGGTCGCGGCGCGGAGGCGGAGCGCATGACGGCGGTCGGCATGGGCCGTTTCGCCGTTCACCGGACGGTCGTGCGCATCGATGCCGAGCGTCTGCTTCCGGAAGGTGTTCCTCCAGCGCTGGCTGAGATTTTGCCCGGGGGGCTTCGGTCATCAGGGGCCGCGCCGTGGGCCGTCGTTTGCCGGGGACACACCTGCCTCCTTCCGGTAAGCGATGCTGAAGCGCTCGCGAAAGCCTTGCAAGAGCCCGCCTGAACCGGGAAATTTGTCGCTTGGTCGCCGTGCGATATGGTCTGCCCGGATCTCGCAAGCGGGCGGAGAAAGACGTATGCCTTTCACGCAAATTCTGCTGGTTGCCTTTTGACGGCGTCTTTCCTGCCTCGCAAAAAGGCTTGCCGGTTCCACTGCCGCCATTCCCGAAGGGAAGTTCAGACGGCTTTTCCCCTTTTTTGTTTTCGCAAAGTATCGAAAAAAATATTTTCCGAGGATCGTCGAGAAGGAGGAAACTATGCAGAGCGAAGCATTTTCTGCCCGCGGGCCGTTTTTTCGAGCTCTTTGTGAAAGTGCAGGAGAGCGCAAGTCTTTTGCGGGAAGCAGGGGGAGTTTCGCGTTTTCTGCAGTTTCGGCATCATTTGCCGATAAAGCAGTTGCAGAGCATAAGTACTGTGCGATGATTCTGTGCAAAGGAAGGCATGGGACGCTTTGGAGCAATACGGATCGCGAGCTTCTTACTGGCGTTTTCAACCGTCCTTGTCGCGCAACAATATACTTTTCGTTCCTATCGCCAGGCCGAGGGACTCAAAAATCTTGCCATCAATGCGATGACCGTTGATCGCAGAGGTTTTCTCTGGCTGGCCACCGAGAATGGCATCTATCGGTTTTTCGGCTCGGAATTCGAGCGTTTTGGCCCGGAGCAGGGAATCGGCGGATCCGATGTTCTGGATGTTGTTGCGTCTCCGGATGGACTGGTCTGGGTGGGGACGGATGAAAATCTCTACCGCCGCGCGGGAGATCTGTTTGTCGCCGCGGGAGGGACGCCGATTCATCTTCTTGGCCCTCGGCGGCTGGCCGTCGAAGATGCGCGCCATCTGCTGGTGGTGGATGGCGCCCGTCTTTACCGGCTGGAACACGACGCCCAGGGGCGGATGCTCTCCTACCGTCCTGTCTTCAGCGCCCGGACTCTCAGGGCGAAGCCGTGTCTGGCCAACATCTCCAGTTTGAGTCTCGTGGACAATCGATGGGGCGGCCTGAGCATCTGGGTCGGTTGTGGGAATGAGCTTGACTCGTGGCAGGAGAGCGCAGGCGGCGATCGCATCCCGGTCAGCGAAGAAAGGCTGACGGAATGGACCAGCAGACAGGGGCTGGTTCCCGATCGATGGGGGCAGGTTCTACTCGCTCGGGATGGCACGCTTTGGGCTGCTGGTCTGCATCATGTTGCCGCGCTGCCGCCCGGCACGGCGCGCTTTGTTGACCGTACGATTCCAGGCTCGGATCCGGACGGCGTCTACGGTCACGTCCCGCTCATCGAGGATCCGCAAGGGCGGATCCTGGCGCCCACCGAAGATGGACTGGCCCGCTGGAATGGCGCCGGCTGGCGGATCTTTGGCTGGGCCAACGGAATGGAGCACGTCAGCCACATCGCGGGAATGTCCTTCGACGCGGCCGGCGATCTCTGGTTTGCCAGCAGAGGTGACGGGCTGTACTGCTGGACTGGTTATGACGACTGGGAGGGCTGGAATGATCGTCAGGGGCTGCCCTCGGACGTGGTCTGGGCGATTTTTCCCTCGAAGGACAACCGTGTGTACGCGGGAACCGATCGTGGTCCAGTTCTGATCGATCCCCGTGACGGAACCGTTCAGCCTCTGTTCACCAAGCGGCACTGGGGTTTTGGCTCGGTGAGCGCGCTGGAAAGAGAGCATGATGGCGCACTGCTGGCCGGCACCCTCACCGGAACGGTGGTCGCCATTGATCCGAAGACCCGGCGAGCACGGCAGGTCGGCAAGCTCCCATCCGTGGTCATGAACATCCTGCCGGATTCCTCGGGACGTCTCTTGCTGGTGACTCGAGATGGGCTCTATCAGTACCCGGCTGGGAGGCCGGAGGAAGCACAAGGAGCGGATCACGGCGGGACGACTGGCGGCTTGCGCGGAGTCCAGCCCGTGGATGCGCTGCTGGGAGAAAATGACAACATCGAAGGCGGTTGCCGATCGCCGAACGGTGCAATCTGGCTGCTCGGCGACCACCGGTTGATTCGCTTGGAGAATGGAGTCTGGCGCGCTCCGATGATCCATGGCCTGCCCGGGCAACTGCACGGGTCCATGCGGGCGATCTCCTGTGCGCCGGATGGCTCCGTCTGGGTGACCGGCGATCAGACCGGCACCTGGCGGGTGATGCCCGGAAACGATCGTCTCGAAGCCCGGCAACTGGAACTTCCCCGTCCGATGCGTTCGCTGGCTCCGCTGGCCATTCTGGCCGACAGCCGGGGATGGATCTGGGTGGGCACCGATCTGGGCCTGGCGGTGTGGAACGGTCATGATTGGCGCCACCTGACCCAGGAGAGCGGGCTGATCTGGAACGACATCGATCAGGGAACGATGATCGAGGATCCGGATGGCTCCCTCTGGATTGGAACCAGCGGTGGCATCTCTCACCTGATTCACCCCCGGAGTGTCTTCCGTCCGATCCCTGTCACCGCCACGATCAGCGAAATTTCACGGGGCGATCAGTTTTACTCTCCCGCGCAGCAGATCGTCCTTCCCTGGGCCGCGCTTCCGATGCATTTCCAGGTCTCCTCGCCCACGATGCGCAATCGCAGCGAGCTGACCTTCCAGTACCGGATCGATGGTCTGCAGCCGGGCTGGAGCAGCGATCCGGATGGAAAGATCGCGGTTTCCCCGCTGCCGCCCGGCCGTTATCTCTTCCAGGCGATGGCCTGTAATTCCGCCTTGAACCTCTGCTCGGCTCCTGTCACGTCCAGCATCGAGATCCTGCCGCCGTGGTGGAGAACCTGGTCTTTTTATAGCCTTTGCGTCCTGGCTTTTCTTCTTTTGCTCGTGGCGCTTGACGGGCTTCGCGCGCGCAGCCTGAGGCAGCAGAGCCAGCATCTGGAGACGCTGATCCGCGAGCGCACCCAGGAACTGGAAATAAGCCGCGCCCAGTTACACATCCAGGCGACTCATGACGGATTGACCGGGATGCTGAACCGCACCGCCATCCTGAGGGCGCTTTCTCTTGAGATGGAACGGGCACAGCGGGAGGGGCGTACGCTGATCGTGGCGCTGATCGATCTGGATCACTTCAAGCGTATCAACGATCAATACGGACACCTGACGGGAGATGGCGCGTTGCGCTGGTTTGCCGCTGCGGTGGGAAGCGCAATTCGTCCCTACGATCATGCCGGCCGTTACGGCGGCGAGGAGTTTCTTCTGGTTTTGACCGAAATTCCGCAGAATGCGGTTCAGCAGCGGCTGGAGGGTCTTCATCAGGCAATCACCAACCTGAAGATCCCGCATCAGGGAACGCACTTTGAAATGAACTGCAGCATGGGTGCGACCATCTATGATCCAGCCGATGGATTTACCACCGTCGAAGCATTGCTGACGACCGCCGATCTGGCTCTGTACGCGGCAAAGGCCGGGGGGCGCAACCAGTTGGTCCTGCGCAAATCTGGTTGCCTGAGCGACTCCACCGCCGCCACCACGGGGAGCGAGAACCGCTGCTGACCCGCCGCCGGCTGCAAAAACAGCCGCATCCGCTTTCCGGCTCACTCCCTTTCCAGCGAAGCGCTGCCGGCGAATGGTTCCTCAGTGTGGCTGCAGAGTATCCTTTTCGGCCATCCGGGATTCATCCTGCTGATCCGGACCGAATGAGAAAAACATTCTGTCCGGCTGATGGATCGGGTTCGCGCAAGCGGCGCTTCGGCCCTTTTCACGATGCCGTCTCTGTCGGATGAAAGTGGCGCCAGATGGCCGCGGCGGTTTTGGGGGAGACGACGGCAGCCAGCGAGCCGGTGGCAGCCTGGCGCACGTCGCGCAGGCTGCCGAAGTGGGTGAGCAGGCGCTGGCGGGTCTGCGGGCCGACGCCCGGAATGTCGAGCAGCTCCGAATCGCGATCGCGCAGGGCGCGGCGCTGGCGGTGGTAGCCGACGGCGAAACGGTGGCTCTCGTCGCGGATCAACTGAACCAGATGCAGCACCGGAGAGCGGCGGTCGAGCACCACCGGTTCCTCCTCGTTGCCGTAGAGATAGATCACCTCTTCTCGCTTGGCGATCGAGGCCAGCGGTGGCGCTGTCTGACCGGCGGCGGCGAAGTCCAGCGATTCCAGAGCCTCGGCGGCGGCGTGCAACTGTCCCAGGCCGCCGTCGACAAGCACGAGCGACGGCAGCGGTTTCCTTTCTTCAAGCAGGCGGCGGTAGCGGCGCCCGACGACTTCGCGCATGGAAGCGAAGTCGTCCACGCCTTCGACCGTCTTCACCTTGAACTTGCGATAGGCCTGCTTGTTCATCCGTCCATCCTCCCAGACGACCAGCGAGGCCACCGTTTCCGCGCCCTGAATGTGGGAAATGTCGAAGCACTCGATGCGACGGGGCAGCGCGGAAAGCAGCAGGACATCGGCCAGCGCTTCCTGAACCGCCTTGTGCGAAGGCTCCAGAACGCGGAATCGCTGGATGTAGGACTGTTTGGCGTTCTGGCCTGCCAGGTCGACCAGGGAGCGCTTTTCGCCGCGTTGCGGAACGGCGATTTCGACGGGTCGCCCGATGCGTTCGGCCAGCAGGGCCGCCAGGGCTTCGCGGTCACCGAAGTCGGCGGGGACAAGGATGGAGCGGGGAATGTACTGCTGGTCGATGTAGAGCTGTTTGAGCAGGGCGCTGAAGAGATGGCCTGGGTCGAAGATGGTCCCGGGCCGCGCCGCCATCGGCTTTTCATCAACATCCTTGCCGGCGGGTTCGGCGGCGGGTTCGTCTTTTTCCGGCGCCTCCAATGCGAGAGGGTCCGGAAGATCTTCCCAGAAAAATTCGCGCCGGTCGACGATCTTTCCCGCGCGCACATGGAAGAGGTTGACGGCCAGCGAGCCGGCCTCGAAGTGGTAGCCAAAGACGTCGGCCTCGTCGTCCAGCTCGGTGGTGGCGGCGCGCTGCTTTTCCCGGAGTTGATGGACGGTGGCGATCTGGTCGCGCAGACGGGCCGCAGACTCGAACTGTTCGGCCTCGGCGGCGGCCATCATGCGCACGGTGAGATTTCGCTCCAGTTCGGCCGTCCGGCCTTCCAGCAGCAGTTGCGCATCGCGCACGGCGCCGGCATATTCTTCAGGCGTGGTGAGGCCTTCGACGCACGGGCCCAGACAGCGGTGAATGTAGTACTGCAGGCAGGCGCGGGGGTGGTAGCGGGAGAGATCCACCTTGCAACTGGGAAGCAGGAAGCTGCGATGGATCAGCTCGACGATGCGCCCGGCCAGGCTGCCGGGAAAGTAGGGGCCATAGTAGGCCGCGCCGTCCTTCTGCAGACGCCGGGTGACAAAGACCTTGGGAAAACGGTCGCGGAGGGTGAGCTTGACGTAGGGGTAGGTCTTGTCGTCGCGCAGCAGGATGTTGAAACGCGGCTGACGCTGCTTGATGAGGTTGTTTTCAAGCGCCAGTGCCTCATTTTCGCTGCCGACCAGGATGTACTCCAGATCGACGGCCTCGCGCATCAGCGAGCCGGTTTTGGCGTTGGCCTGCGCGGCTTCCAGCAGGTACGACCGGACGCGCGCCCGCAGGTTCTTGGCCTTGCCCACGTAGATCACCTCGCCGGCGGCGTTCTTGTAGAGGTAACAGCCGGGCTGGGTGGGCAGGTTGCGGATTTTCTCGTAGAGATCCATGGGGGGGTGGCGTCGAGGCCAATTTCTAGGATAGCGGGAGCGGTGCGCGACACAAAACCGTTTCTTGCCGCGCAATCTTTACCGTGCCCGGTAAAAAGTACATGGCGGCTGGTTCCATCTTTTGCTGGGTGTCGATGACAATTCGCTTGTTATCAGAGGGTTGAGGAAAAAAGAATGAAACCGAAGGTCTGGCCTTCCGAGTGCAGCAAGGAGGGGGAAAGGCCAGTCTGGTCTGCGGCCGTTCGCGGCCCGGAAGCCCTGGCGGAAAAGGATCATAGACGATGAACGTCATTCGATTGGATGTGCTGGCATTGGTCGCAGGGTTGGCCGCAATGGGTGTTACCGGGTGCGCCACAAAGAATTATGTCCGCGGCCAGACGGCCCCACTGGTGGAAAGCACGAATCAGCTGGAGAGTAAAACGGCGGAGAACAACCGCCAGATTCATGATGTGGATCGCCGGGCGCAGGCGGGAATCCGGCAAGCGCAAGGCACGGCCGATACGGCCAGCCAGAATGCTCAGAGCGCATCGAAAGAGGCCGGAGACGCCCAGTCGGCGGCCGACAGCGTAGTGCATCGCGCCGATTCGCTGGAAAGCGTCGTGAAGGGGCTGGATCATTACAAGCAGGTGGGCGATGTGGAGGTGACCTTCGGCTTCGACAAGGCGGTGCTGAGCCGCGAAGCCCGCCAGCAACTGGACGATTTTGCCACGCAGTTGAAGACCCAGAAGGGATATATTCTCGAGGTGACCGGAGGCACGGATTCGACCGGGCCTGCCGAATATAACTATGAACTAAGCCAGCGGCGAGCCGATGCCGTCGTGCAGTATCTGGCGTCCAGGTACGCAATCCCCGCGCATCGTTTTTACCTGATCGGGATTGGCAAGGATGAGGAAGTGGCTCCGAATACGACCGCGGCGGGACGGCGGAAAAACCGGCGCGTTGAGGTGCAACTGCTGATGAATCGAGGAATTGCCCAAGCCGAAAACCAGCAGCCGTGACGACGGAGCGCCGGAGTGTCTCGATCACGCTCCGGCGCCTTGTCGTGTGCGGAAAGCCTCAGCATCCGGCAGCCGCGCCTTGCCGCAGGTGTTCGGCGCGCACCTCGTCGGCGGTGAAAAGGCTCAGAAACGGCGCTCCGGCCGCGGCGGTTTCGACGGCGGGGCGGCCGTTGGCCTCCTGACGTTCGACGATGCAGACGACGGCGGCAATGGTCATGCCGGCTTCACGCGCGGCCTCGATGGCGCTGATCGTCGATGCTCCCGTGGTGCAGACATCGTCGACGATCACCACGCGGGCTCCGGCACGGCAGAAACCCTCGATGCGGCGCCCTGCGCCGTGGGCCTTTTCGGCCTTGCGCACCAGAAAGCCGTCGATCGTGGGGGTGCCTGGTTTTGAGCGCGCGCGCCAGGCGCTGGCCGTGGCAACATTGGAGACAATCGGATCGGCGCCCAGAGTGAGTCCGCCAACGGCTTCAACCTCGATTCGATTCTGTTCCAGCAAATCGAGAATTGCGTGCCCGGTCAGGCGGCCTCCCTCGGCCTGGAGGGTGGTGGCGCGGCAGTCAATGTAGTAGTCGCTCGTACCACCGGAGGAGAGTTTGAACTGGCCAAGCCGGAAGCTGGTCCGGGCAAGGATCGAGAGCAGTTGTTGATCGTGGGCTGAGTGGGTCATGATATCCGATTGTACAAAAGGCGAAAAAGGGGGCTCTCCGGAGGTCTTCCATGCCTGCCGGGAGGATGGCTCTTACATCTTTCCCAGATGTTGGAAGCCGCCGGTGCCGATCATCATGAGGGAAAAGAGCAGAAAGTTGTAGCTTGCGTGGACCAGCGCGCTGGCGGCAAGAGACCGGGTTTTGAGACGTACCGCGCACAGAATCAGACTGATGACAATCAACAGGATCAGCGGGCCCAGCGCATGGCCGGTCTGTTCGCCGTGGAGCAGGGCAAAGGGCAGGCTGGTGGCGACCGAGGCAATCGCCATGGCAGCAAGCGACCACTGCGGATCTCCGTCGTCCGTGAGCGGCCGCGGAGGCGTGTGGGCAAAGCGCTCGGCGGTCCAGTCGCAGGCCGTGGCCAAGGCCGGCAAAAGAAAGCCGCGGAAGGCAATCTCCTCAAAGAGCGGCGCGAGAGTGACTCCGAATCCGAACATGAGCCAGGCGGCGCTGGGAGAGCGGAAAATCTCTTCGATGGGAGCGTTTGCAGGGCCGGGAAGCAGCATTTCGTCCAGTGCGGCAAGTCCAAAGCAGCCCGCGGCGATGGCGAACAACCGCCAGCGCAGCCGGAAAGCCGTCGTTCCATGCCACTGGATTCCGGCAAAGAAACTCTTGTTCCAGAACAAGGGAAAAACAGCCAGGCTGAGCGCCAGGGTCACGAGATAAAGGACTGCTTCCTCGCCCAGTATGTAATGGATGTCCGTGGCGGCCCTGGTCGTGGATGTGACGCCGAAAAGGTGGAAGTGCAGGGCAATCAGGATCAGCGCCACGGCGCACATCAGTCCGATGAGGGCCAGTGTCATCAGCAGGCAGAGATGGCCAAAATGCGGGATGCGCCGCGGATGCATCTGTTCCGGTCCTTGCCACGAAGCAAAAAGATCGGCTGGACCATCGCCCGGCTGCTCGCAGGGTGGTGGATCGGAATCCGGCGGGGAAGCGGGATCCCGCCAGGGTTCGCAGGGCGTGGGTTCGAAGTCGTTCATCGCAGCACCGTCTTCCTTTTGCGGCTGGAGGTTCCCTTCGGGGAGGTCTTCCGGGTGGCTTGCCGTTTGCGGCCAGCGTCCTGGGGCGGCTGCGGCTCGGAGTCGCCGATGGGGCTGGAGCGATTTTCAGCTTCGGAAGATTGGCTCTGGCCGGCTTCGGGCGCTGGTCTGGGAGCCGTCGCTTCGCCGGCCGGATCAGCGTCCGGGCCGGGCGGCTGCTGCCGGCCATGCGCAGAAAGATAAAAGCGGGCCAGGAACTGGCCCGTGTAGGAATCGGGAGTGGCGGCGATCTGTGCGGGACGGCCCTCGGCCACCACGCGGCCGCCGTCTTCGCCGCCCTCCGGGCCGAGGTCCAGAACCCAGTCGGCGTTGCGGATCACGTCCAGATTGTGCTCGATGATGACGATCGAGTTGCCCAGATCAGCCAGCCGGTGAAGGACTTCAAGCAGTTTGCGAACGTCGTCGAAGTGCAGGCCGGTGGTGGGCTCGTCCAGGATGTAGAGCGTCCGCCCGGTCTGGCGCTTGCTCAGTTCGCGGGCCAGCTTCATGCGCTGCGCTTCGCCGCCGGAGAGCGTGGTGGCGCTCTGGCCCAGGTGCACGTAGCCCAGCCCCACGTCGACCATGGTTTGCAGCTTCTGGCGCACCTGCGGCACGTCGGACAGCACGGTGAGCGCATCCTCGATGGTCAGATCGAGAATGTCGGCGATGGAGTGGCCGTGAAACTTCACCGCCAGCGTTTCCTGGTTGTAGCGTCGTCCCTTGCAGGTTTCGCACTCAACGTAAACGTCGGGCAGGAAGTTCATCTCGATGCGCCGCTGCCCGTCGCCCTGGCAGGCCTCGCAGCGGCCGCCGGAGACGTTGAAGCTGAAGCGCCCCGGCTTGTAGCCGCGCTCGCGGGCCTCGGGCAGCATGGCGAACAGGTCGCGGATCGGCGAGAAGACCTGGGTATAAGTCGCCGGATTGGAACGGGGAGTGCGGCCGATGGGAGACTGATCGATGCGCACCACCTTGTCAATCTGCTCGGCGCCGATGAGCGAGTCGTGGGCGCCTGGCTCCTCACGCGAGCCGTAAAGAGTCCGGGCCAGCGAGCGGTAGAGGATGTCGTTGACCAGGGTGCTCTTGCCGCTTCCGCTGACGCCGGTGACCACCGTGATGGCTCCCAGCGGAATGCGAACGGTCAGATCCTGGAGGTTGTGCTCGCGCGCCCCGGCAATCATCAGCCATTTGCCGGTCAGCGCCCGGGGGCGCTCGCGCAGGAGCATGGTGGCAGTTTGCGAGAGATAACGGCCGGTGAGCGATGCGGTCGAAGCGATGATCTCCTGCGGCGTTCCCGCGGCGACAACCTGGCCGCCCAGCCGGCCAGCGCCCGGGCCGAGGTCGAGAACGTAATCGGCATGCCGGATGGTGTCCTCGTCGTGCTCGACCACCAGCACCGTGTTGCCCAGGTCGCGCATGGCCATGAGCGTGTCCAGCAGGCGCCTGTTGTCCCTTTGGTGGAGCCCGATGGAGGGCTCGTCCAG
>JBMFHN010000019.1:0-25035 GCA_049976805.1 Occallatibacter sp.
CAACGGCAAAAGCAACGACAACGACAAAAACAACAACACGATTGTGCAGGGGTTGACAGGTCACTCCATATCAGTACCTATCCATTGGAATTCTGCACAACTTGCGCAGAATATTTTTCGTGCCATGCGTGATCGCCAGTGTTCATGGGCCTCTGAAGGCACTTCAGAGAAGGGTCAAACTTTTCGATGTTATGCCTGTTTGGTTCCGGCTATGCCGGGTTAGGAGCTCCGAATTGCGGCATTTGCGCTGGCGGCAGGTCGATCTGTTGAACGGTCAGATTATCGTCGGCAAGAGCAAAACGGCGGCAGGCGAAGGCCGGGTGATTCCATTGTCAACGGCGGCGGTTGCCTGTTTGACTGAATGGCGCGGGCAATTCCCCGCTGCGCAAGCGGGGGACTGCGTCTTCCCTTCGGAGCAATATCGCCAGCACGACGGCCAGATGCAGGTCTATCGAACCACCCCAACCCAACCCATCGGCTCATGGAAAACTGCATGGCGCACCTGCCGCAAGCTGGCCGGGGTGTCAGCCCGCTGGCATGATCTCAGACATACGTTCATCTCCATGTTGGCGGAGAGCGGCGCGGCTTCGGACAGCACGATCATGTCAATGGCCGGTCACGTTTCCCGGTCGATGCTCCAGCGCTACTCGCACATCGGCACAGCCGCCAAACGGACGGCCATCGCGGCGGCCTTCGACGGGAAAATTTTACACGGTCACCAAAACGGTAACCAAAATCTACTTGGCGAAAACGCCAATTCTCATAAGTTGTTGAATTGATTGGTCGGGGCGGAGGGATTCGAACCCCCGACCTCTGCTCCCAAAGCAGATGCGCTACCAGGCTGCGCCACGCCCCGACTTATTTACGATTGTACCCCGAAGAAGCTTTCCGTCGAGTTGCACTCTCGTCCAACGCTTCGGAGAGGAAACTCCCGCCTGAAGCGGTTGGGCATTTTCCCCCGGCCGGCTCTCGAATCAGCCCGGTTCCATTGAACGCGCGGGAAAAGAGGCCCGGAGTTCGGCTCCGGGCCTGTTGACGATTGGGCCTCCGCAGCGAGGTTTGGCGTCTTCTTCGGCTCTCGATGATGCCGGGAACGGCGGCCCTACGCTTCGCTGCCGGGGGGAATGCTTTCCTCTGCCATGCGCATCACTTCTCTGGTCTTCGTTTGAGGCCCGGGGATGAATCCTTTCGCAGTCCCTGTTCCCTGGCTGGAATGGGAGGCTTCGCGTTTGGCGCCATACATTTGCAGGTCGGCGGCAATGCACAGCGATTCGGCGTCGACCGCATCTTGTGGAAAGACGGCAATTCCGATGCTGGCGCTGATGTGTACCTGATAACCGCCCACATCGAGTGGCTTTTCGATCAACTGCCGCAATGATTTTCCCACATACTCGGCTTCATTCCGGCTGGTGGGTTCTTCCAGAATGATGGAGAATTCGTCTCCCCCGGTGCGAGAGACGGTGTCGGAGCGGCGCACCCGGTCGTTGAAGATCTGCGCGACGCGCTGCAGAACCAGATCTCCTGTGTGATGTCCCATGGTATCGTTCACATCCTTGAAGCCATCCAGGTCAATCACCAGAAGAGCCATTTCCGAGCGGGTGCGGCGGCAGCGCTCAATGGCGCTGGTCATCCGGTCCTCGAAAAGACGCCGATTGGCCAGACCGGTCAGCGCGTCATGCAGCGCCAGATGTTTGTTGTGTTCGATCTGGTCTTCGAGCAACAGCAGCATCATGCCTACGGCCACCACAAATTTGGGCAGGTTCCAGACCTCGTTCTGGATATGTATATGGGGCAGGAACGTATTGAGCAGCGGTGCGACGACGAAAACCATGGCCCAGGAAAAGAATCCGGTGATGGTCACGAATGCGCCGGCCGTGGCGCGGTGATACGCAGCAAAAATGAAGATGCAGCACCCCAGATACACGGTGAACATCAGCGCATTCCAGGCCAGATCGACGCCGTTTTCCGGCCGGTTCTGGAAGAGCAGCAGGAAGATGGCGAGCGAGACGTAGAGGAGGGTGATAACCCACCGCTGCGGGTGGTTGACTCTGCGAATGGCAGAGAGTGTGACTCCCAGCGGGCAAAGGCCGAGCAGAACCGCGGCCGGTTTCAAGGCCCAGGAGTCGGCGGGGCCGGCCGAGAGAATCGCGACATAGAGCGTATTGGCCGCAAAAAGCAATCCGAACATCCAGTAGGCGGAACGATCCTCGCGGTAGGGAATTGTGGAGTGCATGTACAGAAGGCCGGCCCAGATCAGCGCCGCCGAAAGGATGGCAAACGCCACGCTGCTCCAGATTCCCGGCATACGAACGAACAGAGCGGCGGTAAAGTGGAGCAGGATCATCAGCCAGCCCGTCAGCCACAGTCTGGAAACCGGCGTTCGGCTATGCCAGGCCACGGAAGCAAAGGCGCAGATCAACAGCGCCACTGCTGCGACGTCCGGAACTCCGCTCCAGTTCAACCAGCTCACGTCGAATCGTTCCATCACCCAGTCCTTATCGTCGGTGATTCGCCAGCCAATCTGTGAACCCGCTCTGTAGAGGGTTCTTTGTCTGTTACTTTAGAGTTCCCTGATTCCCTCCGTAATCCGACAGATCCCTTCCGGCCGCGAAGAACAGACGGAGAAGGGTCAATTCATTCTAGCCGGAATTTCTCGCGGATTCTCCTCCCTGACCCGGGTTCCTTAACCGTCGGCCGCCACTTTTTCTCTGGGCGCAAAGAGGTTGCCCATGCGCCGGATCTCGGCGCCCACTCCGGCCAGCTTTTCCTCGATGCGTTCATAGCCGCGATCCATATGGTAAACGCGATCCAGAATCGACTCCCCGTCGGCGACCAGGGCGGCCAGCACCAGCGAGGCCGAGGCACGCAGATCCGAACACATCACGGCGGCCGCGGAGAGCTTCGCCGGTCCGCGCACGGTTGCCGTGCGCCCTTCCACCCGGATGTTGGCGCCCATCCGCGCCAGTTCCTGTACGTGCATGAAGCGATTCTCAAAGATATTTTCCTGGATTACGCTGACGCCTTCCGCCTGGGTGGCCAGCGCCATGTACTGCGCCTGCATGTCGGTGGGAAAGCCGGGGTACTCCCGCGTGGAGATGTCGGCTCCCTGCAGCCGTTGACCACAACGCACACGCACCGAGTCAGGCCCGGGAATGTCAATGCGAACGCCGGCTTCCTGTAATTTGGCGATCACGGCGCTCAGGTGGGCGGGATTGCAATCGGCCACCGTCAGGTCTCCGCCGGTGATGGCTCCGGCCACGAGAAATGTTCCCGCCTCGATGCGGTCGGGGTGGATGCGATGGCGCGCGCCATGCAGCCGGCCGACGCCCTGGACGCGAATCGTGGCGGTTCCGGCGCCTTCGATCCGGGCACCCATGGCAGTGAGCAGCGCGGCAAGGTCGGTGACCTCCGGCTCGCGGGCGCAATTTTCCATCAGGGTTTCGCCTTCGGCCAGCACTGCGGCCATCAACAAATCCTCGGTGCCGGTGACGGTGATCTTGTCAAAGACCAGGTGAGTGCCCTTCAACCGCCGGGCGCGCGCCTCCAGGTAGCCGTGCTCCTGGACGATCGTGGCGCCCATTTTTTCCAGCCCCTTGATGTGCAGGTCGATTGGCCGCCCGCCGATGGCGCACCCGCCCGGCATGGCGACGCGGGCTACGCCGGCGCGGGCGATCAGCGGACCCAGCACCAGCGAACTGGCGCGCATCGTCTTGACAATCTCGTACTTGGCCACCGGATCGGTGAGTGTGCGGCAGCAGATGGTCGTGCTGCGCGGCGCACGGCTGTCGTCCATCTGCACCTCGGCTCCCATCGCCGCCAGCAACCGCCGCTCGGTCTCGATGTCGCGCACCTGGGGAATGTTTTCGAGGGTGATCGCGTCTTCCGTCAAAATGGCCGCGGCCATCAAAGGCAGCGCCGAGTTCTTCGCGCCCGAGACGCGCACCGTGCCGACAAGCGGATTGCCGCCGCGAATGACAAACTTATCCATGAAAGCCGATGAGCTCCTGGTTCTAGAGTGTAAATTGAACAGACGGACGAGGGGAGCCAGGCGGCGGTTTGCGCCCTGCGACAACCCATTGACCCCTTGCCAGGGCATCTCGGAAGGAGCCTTGGCCGAATCGATTCTAAAAGTCCTGCGCGTTGTCCTCGATGGCCAGGCGAACATTGCCGTCGGATTTCGCCAGGCGCCGCACGGCTTCGGGCTTGTCGATTCGGGCCTTGAGCATGACCAGGGCCACGGGAACGCTGCGACCGGCGCTTTTGATGGCCTCCACCGCAGTTGCCCGGTCGATGTTGCATGCGGTCATCAGCATGCGAATGCCGCGCTCCACGAGCTTGGAGTTTTGCATGTGCACGTTGACCATCAGGTTATCGTAGACATAGCCCAGCCGGGTCATGGCACCGGTGGTGATCATGTTCAGAACCATTTTCTGGGCGCTGCCGGCCTTCATGCGGGTGGATCCGGAGATGACTTCCGGGCCGACATCGGTCACGATGGAGATCTCCGCGGCGGCGGTCAGCGGCGTTCCGGAGTTGCAGGTGACGGCGACGGCGTGCGCTCCGCGCGAGCGGGCATAGGCCACAGCCGCCACGACGTAAGGGGTGCTGCCCGAAGCGGAGATTCCAACCACAACGTCCTTGCGCGTGGGACGGCGGCGGGCGATATCCCGCTGGCCGAGTTCTTCCGAGTCCTCATTGACTTCGACAGCCGAGGCCAGAGCCTTGGGCCCGCCGGCCATGATGTATTGCACCTGCCCCGGAGCCGTAGCAAAGGTGGGCGGGCATTCGGCCGCATCGAGCGCCGCGATCCGCCCGCTGGTTCCGGCGCCCACATAAATCAGGCGGCCACCGTTGCGCAGACAGCGGGCCACCAGGTCAATGACTTCGGCAATCTCCGCAACCGCCTTTTTCACCGCCCCGGCCACCTTGCTGTCCTCGTGGTTGATGATGCGCGCGATTTCGAGTGCGGATTTGGTGTCAAAGCCCTGGGAAGCCTCGTTCAGCTGTTCGGTGGTCCATTCTGGAGGCAGGAGGGTGTGATTGTTTTTCGTATCCCCGGGTTGGGTGGTCACCGTCTCCTGAGTCGTGGAACTGGAAAGCATCACAGAATATCCCCAAGTGTTGATTGTATCTGCTGCGCGGTCAATTCCGGCCAGAATTCTCCGGGAGAGAGGCGTGTACGGGCAAAACGGTTTCCGGATCCGTGCGGATGGCGTCGTGAAACGCAGGCCGCACAAGGCGAATTTCCTGGCTGCGCCGGTCCGGCCAGGTGCGATTGCTCAGCAGCACAACGGCGATTTCGGCCTCCAGGTCAATCCACAGCGAGCAGCCGCTATAGCCGAGATGGCCGATCGAACGGAGAGAAAAATATTGCCCGGAAGAGGAATTCTCCGAAGGCGTATCCCATCCAAGCGCGCGGGAGCTGCCCGCTGGAGGCTGTCGCCGGGCGAAAAGTTCAACCGTGGTTGTGTCCAGCAGACGGGCTTGGCCGCGACCGGCTGCGGCCGCAATGACCTCGCCGGCAAAGAGCAGCAGGTCGCCGGCATTTGAAAACAGTCCGGCATGGCCGGCCACGCCGCCCAGCAGCCAGGCATTTTCATCCTGCACCTCGCCTTGAATCGTGCGATGGCGCAGAGTCGTATCCCGCTCTGTCGGCGGAATTGAACTCCGGGCGCCGGGTGGTGGCTTGAAAGTTGTCGCCGTCATGCCAAGGGGCTGAAAAATCTCGCGTTGTGCCCAGTGATCGAGGCTTTCGCCGGTGATCGTCTGGAGCACCCTGCCGAGCAGGATGAAACCCGGGTCGGAGTATTCGGCGCGCGCGCCCGGTTCGGCCTCCAGCGGCAATCTGCAGCAGGCTTCGAGCAGTGCCTCGGGCGTTGAAAGGGAACGGAAAAACTCGACATAGCCCGGAAGTCCGGAACTGTGCGCCAGCAGGTGGGCGAGCGTTGCCCGCCGGGCCGGATCACCGGCCGCGCGGCCCGCCACAAACTCCGGAAGCAGTTCACCGAGCGGAGCCGCCAGGTCAAGCTGGCCGCGCTGGTGGAGCAGCATGGCCATGGCGGTCGTCGCGGCAACCTTGGTGAGGCTGGCCAGATCGAAAACTGTTTCCGGGGTGACGGCGGCCGCGTCCTCGTTGTAGGTGAAGCGGCCCCGCGCGCCCGTGAAGCGGAGATCGCCGCCCGGATGGGCGGCCAGCACCCCGAAGGCGCAGCCCGGAAAAGCGTGCCTGCGGATGGCCTCTTCCAGAATGCGGCAAGCGGCGGAAAACCGCTCCTGCCGGGCTCCGGCGGCATCGTTTTCAGAGTACGTTCCAGATTGCATCGTAGTGTTGCGCCCGCAAATTCCCCGGATTACAACTGGTCGAAAATATCGCGAAAATCCCAGCAGCCGGATCGGCCCGCAATCCACTCCGCGCCGCGGACGGCGCCCAGGGCAAAGCCGCGGCGGCTGTGCGCCTCGTGACGAATTTCGAGCGTATCGTTGTCGCTGAAGGCGGTCACGATGTGTTCGCCAGCGGCGTCGCCCACGCGGTGCGAGGCGATGGGAATCTCAATGCCGGAGTTGCAGCCGGGATGCGCGGCGACAAGGATCTCGCGCAGCGTGATCGCCGTGCCGGAAGGAGCGTCGAGCTTGGAAACGTGGTGGGTTTCGGCAATGGAGAAGGTGTAGCCGTCGAGCTGGGCCAGCGCGGCGGTCAGGCGGAAGAGCTTCTGCACGCCGATGGAAAAGTTGGTTCCGTAAAGCAGCCCGCCGCCATGGTCGAGCGCCAGAGACCTCATCTCCTCCAGGTGGGCGTACCAGCCGGTGGTGCCGACCACGATGCGACCGCCCAGGCCGAGCACGGCGCGGATGTTTTCCGCCGCGGCCTCCGGAGCGGTGAAATCGATCACCGCATCCATGCCGGCCAGCCGGGCCGCGGTGAGGGCCGAAGCATGCGGGTTTTCGGTGACGTCGAGAGCGCGGACCGAGTGGCCGCGCTCGCGCGCGACCTCGGCCACCAGGCTGCCGGTCTTTCCCTTGCCGAGAACGAGAATTTGCATGAGAACCTCGCAAGGATCAGCGATCTGCTAAATCGACGCCGCCTTTTGTGCCGCCACGTCGAAGATCTCCGGGTCGGGCTCTTTGAAAAAAGCGGCGTGCAGTGAGCGCACCGCCTCGTCGGCGTCGTTCTCCTCAATCATAAAACTCATGTTGATCTCGCTGGCGCCCTGTGAAATCATCCTCACGTTGATGTGGCGGATGGCCGAGAAGACCTGGGCGGCGATGCCGCTCTGGCCGCGGATATTTTCGCCCACCATGCAGACCAGCGCCTTGCGTCCCTCGTATTTCACATCCGCCAGACGGCTCAGCTCGGCGGCGATGGCCGGCAGTTTCTCGTTCGAGTCGACGGTGAGCGAGACGGAAACCTCGCTGGTCGAAACCATGTCCACCGGGCACTGGTGCTTGTCGAAGATGTCGAAGATCGATTTCAGATAGCCGTGGGTCATCAGCATGCGGCTGGCCACGATGTCGATGATGCTGAGCTTCTTCTTGACCGCGATGGATTTGAAGGGGCTGCGGCAATGCGGGGCCACGGAAGAGATGCGCGTGCCTTCGCAGCGGGCGTTGCGGCTGTTGAGCACCAGCACCGGAATGTTTCGCTTGACCGCCGGCAGGATGGTGGCCGGATGCAGCACCTTGGCGCCGAAATAGGCCAGCTCGGCCGCTTCCTCGAAGCTGATGACCTTGACGCGCAAAGCCTCCGGGCAGACCCGCGGGTCGCTGGTCATGATGCCGTCCACGTCGGTCCATATCTCGATCGTCTCGGCCGGCAGCGCGCCGCCGACAAGTGCGGCAGTGAAGTCGGAGCCGCCGCGGCCCAGGGTGGTGGTGATGCCGGCCTCGTTTGAGCCGATAAAGCCGCCCATGACCGGGACCACGCCTTGCGCAATGAGTGGAAGCAGCCTTTCGGGAACGCGCTTTTCAATGAGCGCATCGCGCGGAATCGCTCTCTGGAACTGGGAATCGGTGAGGATGATCTCGCGCGCGTCGACCGGCGCGGCGTGGATCGACCGCTCCTGAAAGGCCGCGGCCACCATGCGGCTGGAGACGCGCTCGCCGAAGCTGGCGATCAGGTCGCTGATGCGCGGCGTCAACTCGAGAATGGCTGCCAGGCCGCGCAGCACCTCGTCGAGCTGGTCGAATTTCTGGTCGATGAATTCGGTCAGCTCGGCCAGCGCGGTGGCGTTGCGGACCAGCGCAGCGGCTGTATCGCGATGGCGCGAGCGCAGTCGCGAACTGATGGCCAGCGCTCCCGTGCGGTCGCCCGAGGCCGCAGCCGCCCCGCAGCGCAGCAGTTGGTCGGTCACCTTGGCCATGGCGCTGACCACGACCACCGGTTGCCAGCCCCGGGCCACGCGCCCGGCCACGATCTCCGCCGTACGGTCAATGGCCGCCGGATCCTCGACCGACGTGCCGCCAAATTTCATCACGACCAGACTCATGCGAATTTTCCTGATGTCCTGTTGCCAGAGTCCGGCCGCTTCGGGAATGGCCGTTGACCGGGCCTCAGACTGAAAGAATTGTTCCTCTGTGAATTCCGGCGAGCCATGCCTGCCCGCAGGGGCGAAAGAAAAAACCGCCCATCGACCCTCTCAACAGCATGTGCGCCTTTTCCATCGCCGTTCTATACCAGCGGCTCCAGCTTGCCCAGGCTGGCCAGCAGTTCGGCGTTGAGAATGGCGGCTCCGGCGGCTCCGCGGATGGTGTTGTGCGAGAGCACGGTGAATTTCCAGTCAAGCACGCCGCACGGACGCAACCGCCCCACGGTGATGCCCATACCGCGGCCGCGATTACGATCCAGGCGCGGCTGCGGGCGATCCGGCTGCGGGGCCCATTCGATGGGCTGGTCCGGCGCGGTCGGCAGTTCCTGGGCCGTGAGCGGCCGAAACTCCTCCCAGGCGGAGAGAATCTCCTCGCGCGTGGCGGGCCGGTTCAGCCGGATCGAGACGCTCTCCGTGTGTCCGTCCTCGACCGCGACCCGGTTGCAACTGGCGCTGATGCGAGCCGCCAGCGGGACGACGGCGCGGCCCGAGGGGAGGGTCTCGAGCTTGCCCAGCAGCTTGAGGGTCTCGGCCTCCATCTTTTCCTCCTCGTTGCCGATGTAGGGCACCACATTGCCCAGGATATCCATCGAGGGCACACCCGGATAGCCCGCGCCGGAGATGGCCTGCATTGTGGTGACGATGATCTGCTCCAGGCCGAAGCGCTCTTCGATCGGCTTGAGCGCCATCACCAGCCCGATGGTCGAGCAGTTGGGATTGGTGACCATGTAGCCGCCCGACTGCCTGCGCCACGGCTGCTCTTCGATGAGGTGCAGGTGCGAAGCGTTGATTTCGGGAATGACCAGCGGCACGCTGGGGGTCATGCGGTAGGCGCTGGAGTTGGAGATCACGGCGCAGCCGGCGGCGGCAAAGCGCGGCTCCAGCTCGCGGGCGATGGCGGCGTCCAGCGCGGCAAAGATGATCCGGGGCGCCGTGTCAGGCTCGGCCGGCGAAACCATCATGCGCGCGATGCGCTCGGGAATGGGCGTGTCCAGACGCCACCGGGTGGCCTCGCCGTAGGTCTTGCCGCTGGAGCGGTCGCTGGCTGCCAGCCATGCGATCTCAAACCACGGGTGATTTTCCAGCAGTTGAATGAAACGCTGGCCGACCATTCCGGTTGCGCCCAGGATGCCGATTGCATATTTGGTCTTCATGGTGTGAACAGTTCAGTGTACAGGAGGAACGGTTTGAAGTGATCGGTTACCGGCGCCGCGCGGAAAGATTCGAAGACAAAAATCAGGACGCGGACGGTTGGGCAGCCGATGTCGCGGTTTGCGGCGACGCCGGGCCGGAAGACGATGGTGGCGCGGTTTTCTGGCCTGCTGGCGGCGTCTGCGGAGCCGTTCCGGTCCCCTTCGCCGGAGAATTCCCGGAAGGCGAGGCCGGCGGCGTCTGCGGAGCCGCGGCAGCCTTCGCAGCCTTCGCAGCCTTCGCAGGCGCGGATGCCGTTGCCGCCGTCAGCGGTTGGGCGGCGGTTGTTCCGGTGCCATTGCCGGTCGTTTTCCGTCCGGTGGCCGCGGCTGCCGGGGTTGCGGCCGCAGCCGGGTTGGATGCGGCACTTTGACCGGACACCGCAGGCGCGGCCGTCTCAACGGCTGCCGGCTGCGCGACACTCTGCCGAGGAAGTTCCTCGGGGCGGAAGCTCACCACATTCACCACCGCGGGATCGTCGTGGAGCCTGAGATAAAGCTCGCCGGTGAGCGGGCGAGGAACCGCGAGCGAGAAACCGGGGAATCCCTCGGGGATCGTGACAGGTTGGTCAAACCGGGCGTCGCTGGAGATTGCATCCACCAGGAAGAGATTGGATCCGATGAGCTGGCAGGGACGGTCCCGCCTATCCGGGCAGATGAGCCGGCGAAAGACCGGCAGACGCACCAGAGTGGCGAGTGGCTGCCAATCGCCCGCCACGCCGTTCTCGATGACCCGGAAGCGGATCGGACCGGAAGCCGAGGGTCCGAAGGCTTTCGCGGTGTCAAGCGTGGCCAGGGCGATTTCGGAATCCTCAAGAATCAGCCCGTTTGCCAGGGTGAGGCTGGTGGAAAAGCCTCCCTGGACGGTGGCCACCTCCACCTTCGTGTCGGCGGGAAACGCGGCCGGTTCCTGAGTATGAATGGAAAATGTCAACATCGCGTCGCCCGGCAGTTCGTCCGGCGCGGTGAGTTGAATCTGGCCGGCCAGCGGAAGGCCGGGGGTGGAATTCAATGCGGCCGGTTCCACGCTTTCGCCGATCAGCTTGACCCGGGGGCGCGCGGGCTCGATCGTGGTTTCCAGGCTGAGAATCCGGCCGTCCTTGAGAGTGACCCGGGCGGCGGCGGTATCTCCCGCCTTCAGCTTGCTGGCTGAAAGCGCATCCGCGGCGGTCAGGATGAGCCGGTCGTTCACGCCGTCGGCGGTCAGCGAACCGGGCCGGAAATGGACCCCGTTGAACGTCAGTTCCTGAACGTCCTCAAGACGGCTGCCCGTAAGAATGCCGGAGAGATCGCCGGCATGGAGGGAAAAGGCTTCCAGATGGCCGGCCGGAGCGAAGGCTTCCAGCGGAACCGCGTCGGCTTGCTGACTGCCAAACTCTTTGATCAGCAGCGTCAAAGCGCCGGGCTGGGCCTTTTTGAGCGGGACGGTGACCGCGATCGCATTGGGCCGGGTCGATTTCCAGTCCGCTTTCTCGGTCTTTCCCGAGGGCAGGCGCACCAGAACACTGTCCACGCAGGCAGCCCCCCTTGCTTCCAGGTTCAGGGTGGTGTCGCGGCCTGCGATCAGCGACTCCTGGCCGCCCTCATCGTAGGCGAGTTGCCAGTGTTGGGGGCGGGCATTCTGGAGACGGAACTCTGGGCCGTTGTAGGGCTCGAAGCCCCAGTAACCGTGCAGGGAGCCATCCAGGACATCGCCGAAGTTTGCCGGGCTCAGCCCTGCCGTATCGGCGACGAAACCACCCTTTTCCGCATCAGCCTTCGCCCCCAGATCGATGATCTCGCCGTTTTTCCCCTTGAGGCGAAGCACCATGCCGTGCGCGTAGGCGGTGGAAAAGACCAGCGGTGCTCCCTCGACGGGCAGCACCAGTTTCGTCTTTTCTGCGCAGTACACCTGCTGG
This sequence comes from Occallatibacter sp., assembly GCA_049976805.1. Taxonomy (GTDB): domain Bacteria; phylum Acidobacteriota; class Terriglobia; order Terriglobales; family Acidobacteriaceae; genus Telmatobacter. Next base: position 11,671 of record JBMFHN010000019.1, read on the forward strand.
GGATCGACCGGATGAAGCGGCGGCATCTGGGCCGGCTCGACGGCCGGCAGCGCGGCGACCAGCACTGATTTGGGGTTGTGAAAGGAAGGCGGTGTGTTCAAGGCCAGCGAGAGGCGGTCGCCCTGCTCGGTGCCGAGAGCGGGAATGTACTGATACTGCGCGGTATGGAAGGAATCCATGATGTGCGCAATGTCCATCACGGACGCGACATAAGGGCTGTAATAGCCATAGCCGGCCTGCGGCGTGGTGCTCAACTGGAAGGCCAGATCGGAAACCGGCCCCGAGGTGAGCGCCTCCACGATCGAAGTGCTGTGCCCGTCGTTGAGCACCAGCGAGTCCTGGTTCTGCATCAGGCAGGGCGCCTGCAACTCGGGCATCTTCTGCAGACAGTCGGGATTCAGTTTGATGGTCAGGCTGCGGGCGAGCAGTTTGGAGGCCGCCGGCAGAGCTTGCGGATCGGTCTGGCTGATCCTGCGGAGGGCGGCCAGGAAGACATGCAGCCGCGACCGGTCCAGCGTGGCCTGGTTGAGATCCTGCGAGGCGCGCACAAAAGCGCCGGGACGTCCGCGCACGGCGCCCATGAGTGTTTTCAACGCGCCGCCGGTCTCCGGAGCCAGAAAGACGAGCACCTGCTGGGCGTCCTGGGGAACCGCAATCTTCAGCCCCGCCTGATCCCGCGGATTCCAGGTTTCAGAGGGATGGAACCAGCTTTCCGGCGGAGGATTGGTGGCCCCGCGCAGAAAGGCCGCCACCAGGAGATAGTGGACGGACTGGCCCGGAGGAAGGTCGGCCTTGATCCACAACCGGTCGCCCGGCGAGAGGTTGGGCACCTCGGCGATCGGCAGAGTCAGGCCTGCGCGGGTGACCCTGACTTCGAGCGTGGGGCCGGCCAGATCGAACGGGGCCGGATCGGCGAACCCCCTAGCCGGCAAACCCAGAAGAAGAACCAGAGAGAGCACGCGCGCAAGCGAGGACATATCTCAGATTTTAGCGCCTGGCATCAGCCGGGAGCCAGCCTGCCGTCCTGATTTGCCGCGGGTAGCTGCCAGCTCCGGCAAGGCTTGAACGGACGGCGGGAGCGAGCAGATCTTTCACCTTTCCTTTGCGTTTTCTCTGCACACCGGCGCTGCGGCTTGCTATACTCTTGAAGACGTTGGGCTCAGCCGTATTCCCCGTTTCTGAAACAGAGCCGGTCAGGCACAATCCTCGCCAATCGGGTGTTGTCCCGATTGGGCCATGGCCTCAGCCAGCCAGCGGCGGGTTCACAGTCAGGTATCCAGTGTTGAGCTGGATCGACAGCGCGTTTCTCACGGACGATTTTCAAAGAGAACAAAGCAGGCGGACCACTGTCTGGTCAGCAGGAGAGCCTGATGAGTTTTGCCGATATTTGGCGCGCACCGGTCACATCCGGCGGTGATGACTGGCTCATGCGCGCTTTCCATCGCATTCCGTTTCTGAGCGGCGGGCCGACCAGCATCTTTTCCCCGGAGGCGACGCCGGCTCGCTCCATCTACGGACTGTCGGTCTTCGTCCTTCTGATCACCCTGGTGATCTTCCTAATCGTTGCCGGACTTCTGTTGTACGCCGTGGTGCGATTCCGCCACCGCCCAGGCGATACGGAGCAGGAGCCGGCGCAACTGTATGGGAGCCGGCAGATTGAAGTCGCCTGGACGGTCATACCCATCTTGATCATTGTGGTGTTGTTCCTGTCCACCGCCCGCATTATTGCCTTCACCGAACGGACGCCCAAACCGGCCGATGCGCTGAACGTGGTCGTCATCGGGCACCAGTTCTGGTGGGAATACCGCTATCCCAGGCTGGGCATCGTGACCGCCAACGAGCTGCACGTTCCGGTGAGCGATCCGCGTCATCCCACGCCGACTTACCTGACCATGTCTTCGGTCGATACGGACCACAGCTGGTGGGTGCCGGAGCTGGCCGGGAAAATGGATCTGATTCCCAACAAGGTGAACGTCATGTGGATCGATCCGCACAAGCCCGGTCTCTATCTGGGCCAATGCGCGCAGTACTGCGGCGTGGAGCACGCCAAGATGCTCATTCGCGTCTATGTGGATACGCCGGCCGAGTTCCGCCAATGGGTCGCCAATCAGCAGCGGCCGGCGGTGAACGATCCTGCGGTGGCCGAAGGACGAAGAATCTTTGAGCAGACCGCCTGCATCAACTGCCACACGGTTTCCGGCACGGTGGCCGCGGGACGCTTCGGTCCCGACCTGACGCACCTGGCCAGCCGGGACACGATCGCCTCGGGCTCGGTGAAGAACACGCCTGCGAATTTGCGTCAATGGATCGGGGATCCTGCCTCGCTGAAGCCCGGCTGCCTGATGCCCAAGATGAATCTGGATGAACACGATCTGGATGCGATTACGGCCTACATGGCCTCCTTGCGCTAGACGAGGAGAGGAGAAAGCGATGACACCCACGCTGACGGCCGAACCAACCCTGGCGGCACGGCCGCGAAGATTATGGCAGGAAACCGTCTATGGCTGGATCACCACCGTGGACCACAAGCGGATTGGCCTGCTCTACATTGGCTACGCGCTGCTGTTTCTCCTGATCGGCGGCCTGGAGGCGATGCTGATGCGCATTCAGCTCGCCGTGCCCAACAACCACTTCCTCTCGCCCGAGGTCTTCAACCGCATGTTCACCATGCACGGGACGACGATGGTCTTCTTTGTGGGCATGCCGATTCTCTTCGGTTTCGGCAACTACCTGGTTCCGCTGATGATCGGCGCGCGCGATATGGCTTTTCCCCGCCTGAACGCCTTCAGCTTCTGGATTTCGGCCTTCGGCGGCCTGCTGCTGTATTACAGCTTCATCGGCGGCAGCGGCCTCTATGGCGCCGGCACCGCGCCCGACGTCGGCTGGTTCGCCTACGCGCCGCTGACCTCCAAGCTGTTTTCTCCCGGTCACAGCACCGACTACTGGATTCTGGGCATCTTTCTGAGCGGCATCGGCAGCGTGGGGACGGCGCTCAATCTAGTGGCCACCATCGTCTGCCTGCGCTGCAAGGGAATGACGATGGCGCGGCTGCCGCTGCTGGCCTGGCTTTATCTGGTCACCTCCGGGCTGGTCTTCATCGCCATCGGCCCGCTGACCGCGGCACAGATCATGCTGCTGCTCGACCGCTTCCTCGGCTCGCACTTCTTCGATGTGCAGGCGGGCGGCTCCGCCGTGCTGTGGATGCACTTTTTCTGGATCTTCGGCCACCCCGAGGTGTACATCCTGGTGTTGCCGGCCTTCGCCTTTGCCAACGAGATCATTCCCGTCTTTTCGCGCAAGGCGATTTTCGGCTATCCGGCGATGGTGGCGGCCACCGTGGCAATCGGCTTCATCAGTCTGGGCGTCTGGGCCCACCACATGTTCACTGTCGGCCTCGGTCCGGCCGGCAACACGTTCTTCACGCTGGCCACGATGATCATCGCCGTGCCCACCGGCATCAAGATCTTCAACTGGCTGGCCACCATGTGGGGCGGCAAGATCCATTTCAAGGCGCCGATGCTGTTTTCCGTCGGGTTCCTCTTTCAGTTCCTGATCGGCGGGCTTACGGGCGTCATGCTTTCGGTCGCTCCTTTTGACTGGCAACTGGGGAACTCCTACTTTGTCGTGGCCCATTTCCACTACATTCTGGTGGGTGCGATTCTCTTCATGATCTTTGCCGCTTTCTACTACTGGTTTCCCAAGATGACCGGCCGGATGCTGAGCGAGCGGCTGGGAAAGTGGCATTTCTGGCTCATGCTCATTGGCTTTCATCTGACTTTCGACTTCATGCACATTCCCGGTGTTCTGGGAATGCCGCGCCGGGTCTACACCTACGAGGCGGATCGCGGCTGGGGCCCGTGGAACATGATCGTGACGGTTGGCGCGCTGATCCAGACGGCCGCCACGCTGGTGTTCGTGTGGAATCTGATCCGCTCCTACCGCAGCGGCGAGCTGGCCGGAAACGATCCCTGGGATGCGTGGACGCTCGAGTGGACCACCAGCTCGCCGCCGCCCCATTACAACTTTGCCGAGGAGCCGGTGGTGCACAGCCGCCGGCCGTTGTGGGACCTGAAACACCCGGATGATCCGGATTCCGACTACGAGTAGAAGAAACCCATGAGCGCACACACAGCGGTTCTGACGCAATCCATTGAGGAGTGGCGGTTGCCGGAGAAGAGCAGGGTGGGGATGTTCTGCCTCATCGTGGCCGAGTCGGCGATCTTCATCATCTTCGTCATTGCCTACATCTTCTACCTGGGCAAGAGCCTGAGCGGGCCGACACCGGCTCAGGTGCTGAAGCTGCCGATCGTCGAGACGATCTGCCTGCTGTCGAGCAGCCTGACGGTGCATTTCGCGGTCGGCGCGCTGCAGAAGGGAAACCCCCGCGGCAGCACGCTGTGGCTGGCGGCGACGGTGTTGCTGGGCGCGATCTTTCTGGGCGGAACCGCGCTCGAGTGGCGCGAGCTGATCTACCGGGACGGGTTGACGATCCAGACCAATCTTTTCGGAACGACGTTCTATTCGCTGGTCGGGCTGCATGCCTCTCATGTGGCCGTGGGACTGGTGATGCTGAGCCTGGCGCTGGCCTTCGGAGCTGCCGGCAAGCTCGAACAGCGCCACGGCTACCGGCTTGAGGCGCTGTCCTACTATTGGCATTTTGTGGACGCGGTCTGGGTGGTGGTCTTTACCGTGGTGTACGTGATCGGAAGATAGGGAGGATACAGTGCGCGAGCCAGGAAGGGAAACGAATCCGGCCGCCGGCGCAGGAACGCTTGAGTTGCCTGCTCCGACGGTTTGGCCAATGGTGCTGGCGCTGGGAATCACCCTGTGCCTGGCGGGTTTCGTCACCAGCGCCGTGATTTCGGTGCTGGGGCTGCTGCTGAGCGCAATGGCCAGTGTCGGATGGTTCCGCGAGGTGTTGCCGATCGAGCGTCATGAAACAGTGATGCTGCCCGCCGCGGCTCAGGCTGGCGAAGTTCGCCTTGCGGCGGCGCCGCCGAGCTCGCGGCGCCGCCTGGTCCAGCCGCTCGAAACCTACAGTTTCGCCGCGGGGATCGAGGGCGGACTTGCCGGGGGCGTTGCCATGGCCGTTCCCGCAACCGTCTTCAGCCTGATGAGGTTTCACACTCCCTGGTACGCGGTCAACCTGCTGGCGGCGGGCGGTTTCGTTGGGTGGGCCAACGCCAGCGACGCCTTCCTCGGCCAGTTTCACCCGCAGGGACTGGTGGCCGGGCTGGGCATTCACCTGCTGGTCTCCGTGCTGGTGGGTCTGCTCTATGGAGCCATGCTGCCCATGTTTCCCCGCCGCCCGATGCTGACCGGCGGGCTGGTGGCGCCGCTGCTCTGGACGGCGCTGGTCTATAGCGTGATGAACAGCATCAGCCCCATCCTGAGCGGGCGCGTCGACTGGCGGTGGTTCGTGCTGTCGCAGGTGGCCTATGGGCTGGTGGCGGGGTTCGTCGTCAGCCGCAGGATCAAGATGAATTCGCCGGAGTTTCAGGCGCTGCCTTTTGCGGTCCGCGCGGGGTTGCAGACAGATGGTGCGCCGGGCAGGCGCGCCGGCCAGAGCGAGGACAAGAAAAGATGATCAGTGCGCGTCGCGTCGCAATCGCCCTTGCCGGACTGGGCTCGATGGTGCTGGCTGTATCCGGCTGCCGCGCGCCGGGCAAGCCGGGACCGGGACCGGAGGTGCTCCAGCCGCGGCAGGTGCTGGACTTTACCACCCTCTACAAGGAAAACTGCGCCGGCTGTCACGGTGAGAACGGCCGCCACGGCAACGCGGTTTCGCTGGCCAACCCGGTTTATCTGGCCATCGCGGGCCGGGACGCGCTCTATCGTGCGACCGCCCGGGGCGGACCGGGCGAATTGATGCCTGCCTTTGCCCGCAGCCATGGCGGAGAACTGACCGACCAGCAGGTGGAGATTCTGGTGGACGGGATCGAGCAGCGATGGGGGCGGCCCGGCTTGCTGGCCGGAGCGAATCCGCCGCCGTACGCGGCGACGCTCAAGGGCAATGCGGCGGCCGGCGCGGCGGATTTCACGCTGTATTGCGCGCGCTGCCACGAAAACACGAATGCTGCCGCGCCGGCCGGCGCAAAAGAGCCCACGATCCACGCCGGATCAATCACCCGTCCGGATTTTCTGGCTTTGATCAGCGACCAGAGCCTGCGCTCGACGATTCTCTCCGGTCGACCGGACGAGGGGATGCCGGACTGGCGCGGTTTTGCGGCCCGTCCGCTCACCGATCAACAGGTGACCGATATCGTTGCATGGCTGGCTGCGCAGCGGCCGAATCTTTCCGTTCCGCCGGCTGCGAAAACCCCTTAGCTCTTGCAGGCCGCGCCGCAGATGCGGCAGAGGCAATGAGCCGGAAGAAACCTGTCGAGGAGAACAGCGATGAGTGAACCGAGCGAGAAAAACGATCAGCGCGAAGCCGCACCGTCCGCTTCCCCGGCGGCCGATGAGCCGCGCGGGGAGGAAACGCCCGAGACGCCCGCCGAGTGGCTTGGCAGCGCGAAAGAAAAGGCTTCGGCCCGGTGGAGCGCCAGCGCCGCCGGCTCCTCGCGACGCGCCTTTCTGTTCAAGCTGGCGGTTGCGGTGAACGGGCTGGTCGGCCTGGCGCTGGCGACACCGATCCTGGGCTATCTTCTCGGCCCGGCGCTCAAAAAGGCCGGCGGCTACAACTCCTGGATCAGGCTGGGGGCGGTCGATCAATTTCCCCGCGGCGAAACCCGGCTGGCCGAGTACATCAACCCGGTTACCAGCCCCTCGGACGGCGAAACGGCCAAGACCGCCTGCTGGGTGCGCCACACCGACGATGGAAGGTTCCAGGTTTTTGCCATCAACTGCGCGCATCTGGGCTGCCCGGTGCGCTGGTTTCCGCAGTCGCGGCTGTTTCTCTGTCCCTGCCACGGCGGAGCCTACTATGAGGATGGCGCGCGCGCTTCCGGGCCGCCGCTGCGCGGCCTCTTTCAGTACCAGCACCGCGTCAACGAGGGCAATCTGATGATCCTGGCCGGGCAGTTGCCTACGCTCTCAACCGAAGCCTGCCTGGGCAAAAAGCCGCTTGTGCGGATTGAACCGGGTGGCGGCGGCACGGGGAGGCGGGCATGAAAGGCCTGAAGCAGCGCGGACTGCGGCTCTTTGCATGGTTCGACAAGCGCACCGGAGTGGGCGAGCCGTTGGCGGAGATGACGGCGCACCCCACGCCGGCCTCCTCGGCCAGCTGGTTCTACGTCTTTGGCAGCGGAGCCATGGTGCTGCTGGGTTTGCAGGTCATGACCGGCATTCTGCTGGCCATGGTCTATTCGCCCAGCGCCAGCAACGCCTGGTACAGTCTGGAATTCATCAACCACAACCTGACGCTGGGCTGGTACCTGCGCGCGCTGCACGGCTGGGGATCGGATTTCATGATCGCCATCGTGCTCATCCATATGGTTCAGGTTTTTACCTTCGGCGCTTACAAGTATCCCCGCGAGCTGACCTGGATCGCCGGTGTTTTCCTGCTGCTGATGACCCTGGCCATGGCCTTCACCGGACAGGTGCTGCGTTTCGATCAGGACGCCTACTGGGGGCTGGGCATCGGGGCCTCGATCACCAGCCGCGTGCCGGTCGTCGGGCCCTACCTGGTGCATCTGCTGCTGGGCGGGCCGATCATCGGCGGCGGCACGCTCTCGCGCTTCTTCGCTCTGCACGTCTTTATCATTCCCGGACTGCTGCTGGCCTTCGTCGGCCTGCATCTGCTGATGGTCCTGCGGCTGGGAATCAACGAGTGGCCGATGCCCGGACGTCTGGTGCGCAAGGAGGACTACGAGCGCAACTACCGCGCACTGACCCGCGCGACCGGCGTTCCCTTTGTTCCCGACGCGGCCTGGAAAGACGCTGTTTTTGCCTCGTTCCTGCTGCTCTCGGTGATGGCCTGCGCCTACTTCTTCGGTCCCTTCGGCCCCACCGGCACCCCCGATCCGACCATCATTCAGACTGCGCCCAAGCCGGACTTTCCCTTCCTCTGGATCTACGCGATTCTGGCCTTTCTGCCGCCGGAGATGGAGACGCCGGCCGTGCTGATCGCCCCTGTGGTTCTCATCGGGGCGCTGCTCCTGCTGCCGCTCGTCGACGGACTCGGCGAGAAACACTGGTCGCGCCGGCCGGTGGCCATCCTCTCGGTGACCCTCATTGCCGTCTCGCTGGGCGTTTTCACGCATCTGGGTCTGCACACGCCCTGGAGTCCGGTCATGAATGCCTGGTCGAGCGATCCGGTGCCGGTGGCCTATCTTGAGCACCGCACTCCGCTCGAACGCCGCGGGGCGCTGGTCTTTCAGGACAAGCAATGCCGCAATTGCCACTCTCTCGGCGGAGTGGGCGGACGGCGCGGTCCGGCGCTGGACGCGGTCGCGGCGCGGATGACCGAGGACCAGATCATCCGCCAGGTTCTGCAGGGGGGAGGCAACATGCCGGCCTACGGCAACGCGCTGAGCCCGGCGGAGACCGATGCTCTGACCCGTTTTCTGATGACTCTGCGCGGACCGGGACTGCATCCGGCCGTCAATGCCGCGACCGGTTTGAAGCCCGAAAACGGTTCGCATCCGGAGTCCCCCGCCGCTCAGGCTCCGGCCCGGCCATGAGTGCGCCTTCGGCCCTGCAGGAGATTCTGAACGACTGGACCCTGCCGCTGCCGCTGACGTTGACGGTGGCCGCCTTCGCTCTGGTCTATCTGGTGGGATGGCTGCGCATCCGGCGCACACGGCCGCGGGAATTTCCCCGCTGGCGTCTGTATGCCTTCGAACTGGGAATGCTGGTGCTCTGGGGCGCGATCGGCTCGCCGATGGATGGGCTGGCCGACGCCCTGCTCAGCGCCCACATGGTCGAGCACATGCTGCTGATGTCCGTGGTGCCGCCGCTGGTGCTGCTGGGGGCGCCGGTGGTGCCGCTGCTGCGCGGCCTTCCCCGCTGGCTGCTGCGCGGCGTGGCGGGTCCGCTGCTGCGGCTCGGCTGGCTGCGCCGCACGGCGGACTTTGCCGTGCGCCCGGTGCCGGCCTGGCTGGCGATGAACATTACGCTGCTGGCCTGGCACGTGCCCGCGGCCTACGACTTTGCCCTCGAAAACGAACACTGGCACGATTTCGAGCACCTTTGCTTCCTGGTTACCTCGCTGCTGTTCTGGTGGTGCCTCCTGCGTCCCTGGCCGGCCCGGAAACGCCGGCTGGGCTGGATGGTGCTGCCTTATCTCATCAGCGCGGATTTTGTGAATACGGCGCTCTCCGCCTTCCTGGCCTTCTGTGGCCGGCCCGTTTACAGCTACTACGCGACCCAGCCCAACATCTTCGGTGTCTCCCTGGTGCAGGATCAGGTGCTGGGGGCGGCCATCATGTGGATCTTCGGATCGATGGCCTTTCTTGTCCCCGCTGTGCTGATGACCTTCACGCTGCTGGAAAACCGTCCGGAGTCCGCGCGGAAAGAGACGGATCTGCCCGGCGCGCAGAACGGTTCTCCGATCGTTCGCGTTTGAAAAGATGCCGTCGCGCGCCGCGTCGATCCTCTCGTGCCGCAGTTTTGCCTGACTCTTTTCAGCCCGGTCTGGTATACACTTTTTGTGATGGAAACTACGGGATGCGGAACTGCGATCATCACGCCTTTCAAGGCGGATGGATCAATCGATGAGGCGGCGCTCGCGTCGCTGGTGAACTGGCAGATCGACTCGGGAGTCGATTTTCTGGTGGCTTGCGGTTCAACGGGCGAGGCGGCCACGCTCGACGAGGAAGAGTGGCTGATGGCGGTCTGTATTGTCGCCGAGGCCGCCGCCGGGCGTGTGCCCGTGTGGGCCGGGTGCACCCACAACTCCACCCGGATGCTCGTGCGCCACGCCGGCCGGCTGAAACAGATTCGCGGCGTTGACGCCGTGCTCTCGGCCAATCCCTATTACAACAAGCCCTCGCAGGAGGGCCAGTTTCAGCACTTCCTGGCTCTGGCGCAGACGGTGGCTCCGCTGCCCGTGGCGCTCTATAACGTGCCTGGAAGGACGGCTGCGAACCTCGAACCGGACACCGTGGTCCGGCTAGCCGCCGCGGCCACGAATATCGAGGCCATCAAGGAGGCCAGCGGCCGGCTGCCCCAGATCTCCGAGCTGGTACACAAACTGCCGCACGGTTTCAAGATCTTTTCCGGCGACGACAATCTTGCGCTGGCCGCGCTGGGCGTGGGCGCGCACGGGCTGATCAGCGTGGCCGCCAACGAGGCACCGGCCGAGGTCAGCCGCATGATCCACGCCGCGCTCGGAAACAATTGGACGGAAGCCCGCGAGTTGGAGCGGCGTTACGGCCGTCTCTTCGAGGCCAACTTCTGGGAATCGAATCCCGGCCCGGTCAAGACGGTGCTGGCGCTGATGGGGCGCACGACGGACCGCGTTCGCCTGCCCTTGGTCCCGCCGCCGGCTCCGGTTCGTTCCCGGCTGGAGCGTCTGGCCGGCGAGCTTGGCCTGCTCAAGCATCTTCCGCCGCCGCCCGGGCCTCCGGAGGTCTTTTAAGGCAAAAATGAATCAGGGCCCGGGCCGGAAATCGCCCGGGAAAGCATATTCCGAGCCTCTGCGGGGGATGGCGGTTTGCATCCGGCAGAGGTTTTTGTTTTTCTTTCCGCTTGCCGTTTCTGGGTCCATCCCGATAAAGTGACTTCCACGCGCGGCTGTGCGCGGCGGTTTTCTTGCGTCGCAGCAGACCGTTTCGATCTCTTCCCCGAAGGATAGATTCCATGTCTTCCTCGCCTGTTTCCGCCGCAACCCATCAGAATCTGGACTCGACGCTGCGCGAAGATCGCGTCTTTCCGCCGCCGCCGGAGTTCAGCGCACAGGCTCATATCGGCAGCCTGGAACAGTACGAAGCACTCTATAAGCAATCCATCGAGGATCCCGAGGCTTTCTGGGCCGGCGTTGCCGGGCAGTTGCACTGGTTCAAGCCCTGGGAAAAGGTGCTCGAATGGAATCTTCCCTCTGCGCGCTGGTTTGTGGGCGGCCAGCTCAACCTCTGCTACAACTGCGTCGATCGCCACGCGCTCGGAGCGCGCAGTGCCAAGACGGCTCTGATCTGGGAGAGTGAGCCGGGCGAGATTCGCCGCCTGAGCTACGCCGAGCTGCACCGGGAAGTGCAGAAATTCGCCAACGCGCTGAAGTCGCTGGGCATCCGGAAGGGCGACCGCGTGGCGGTGTACATGGGCATGACCCCGGAGCTGGCCATCGCCCTGCTGGCCTGCGCCCGCATCGGCGCGATTCACTCGGTCATCTTCGGCGGATTCGCCGCCAACGCCATTGTTGACCGCGTCAACGACGCAGGCTGCGTGGCCATTCTCACCCAGGACGGAAGCTACCGCCGCGGCAACGAGATTCCGCTCAAGCGCATCGTGGACGAGGCCCTGAATGCGTGCCACACGGTGCGGCACGTGGTCGTCTACCGCCGTACCGGCTCCTCCGTTCAGATGGTGGAGGGCCGCGATCACTGGTGGCACGAACTGGTGGCCCTGGCGGCCGACGAATGCCCGGCCGAGCCGATGGATTCCGAGGACCCGCTCTACATTTTGTATACCTCCGGCACCACCGGCAAGCCCAAGGGGCTGGTTCACACCACCGGCGGTTACGCCGTGCAGACCTATCTCACCGCGAAATATGTCTTTGACCTGCGCGAGGAGGACATCTACTGGTGCACGGCCGACATCGGCTGGGTCACCGGCCACTCCTACATCGTCTACGGGCCGCTGCAGAACGGCACCACCGTGCTGATGTACGAAGGGGCTCCCAACTGGCCCGATTTTTCCAGATTCTGGAAGATCGTGGATGATCACCGCGTGACCGTCTTCTATACCGCGCCCACGGCCATTCGCGCCTTCATCAAGTGGGGCGACCAGCACGTGGAAAAGCACAAGCTCGACTCGCTGCGGTTGCTCGGCACCGTGGGCGAGCCGATCAACCCCGAGGCCTGGATGTGGTACCGCGAGAAGATCGGCCGCAACCGCTGTCCGATCGTCGATACCTGGTGGCAAACCGAAACCGGGGCAATCCTGATTGCTCCGATTCCCGGCGCCATACCCACCAAGCCGGGTTCGGCCACGCGGCCGTTCTTCGGCATTCAACCCGATGTGGTCAACAAGCAGGGCGAGCCGGTTCCGGCCGGCCACGGCGGCCTGTTGATCATCCGCAAGCCCTGGCCGGCGATGGCCCGCACCATTTACGGCGACCCGGAGCGCTTCCTGAAGACCTATTGGAGCGAGATCGAAGGCTGCTACTTCACCGGTGACGGCGCCCGCCAGGATGCCGACGGCTACTTCTGGCTGATGGGCCGGGTGGACGACGTGATCAACGTCAGCGGCCACCGGCTGGGCACCATGGAGGTCGAGTCGGCGCTGGTGGCCCATTCCAAGGTGGCCGAAGCGGCTGTCGTAGGCCGTCCGGACGAGTTGAAAGGGCAGGCCATTGCCGCCTTCGTGACTCTCGAAAGCGGCTGCGAGCCCACCCCCGAGTTGAAGGACGAGCTGCGCCGCTGGGTGAGCAAAGAGATCGGCTCGCTGGCCCGGCCCGATGACATCCGTTTTACCGAGGCGCTGCCCAAGACCCGCTCGGGCAAGATCATGCGCCGCCTGCTGCGCGAACTGGCCACCCACGGCGAAGTCCAAGGGGACGTGACCACGCTCGAAGATTTCACCGTCATCGCCAAGCTGCGTGAAGCCGAGGAGGGATAGAGCCGCTGGGTGTCTGCCTCAGCTTCGGCCGAGGAGACTCAATCGTGAGCGCCTTCAGCCTCGGGCAGGGCAAAATTGGCGCTCGTCGCGGTCGCCGGCTGCGATGAGCCGGCGGTGGAGGTTTCTGCCTGCAGGTTTGCAGAATTCTGGGCAGGGTAAAAAGGCGCCGTCAATGCCTGCAGGTTGTCCGGTTCCACGATCTCCGGATGCTGGGGAAGGATGTGATAGCGGCCGCGCGCCAGGTAGTCCACGAAGATTCCTCCCGCCACATAGGGACTCAGCAGTACGAGAGGAACCGCATAGCCGGTGGTGGTCAGCGACTCGGCGATGTCCTTGTTTGAGCGGCTTTCGCGGCGATATCCGGGAACCTGCGGAATCTCGGAAACCCTCAATTCCATTCCAGGATGGTTGCGGGCATAGCGCTCCAGCTTGTGGGCAATCTGTTTTGGAGTGGTGATGCCGGCGTCGGGGAACAGGCTGCGCCGGAAGGTGTGGGGAAAGTAGAAATTGAGGCTGCGCCGCGCAAAATCAGAGCAGTTGTTCAACAGCAGGTTGAAATGCGACCGGTTCTTGGCGGCGTTCATGCGGGCTATAAAGGCATCGTCCTGTTTCTCGGTGGTGGCAAAATCAAAGGCATAGATGCGC
>JBMFHN010000020.1:0-10903 GCA_049976805.1 Occallatibacter sp.
GGTTGAGCGGGTCGTCGTACTCCTGCTGACAGGCGACGCACATCGGGAAGCCGGCCATTGAGGTCTGCGGCCGGTCGTAGGGGATGCGGCGCGTGATGGTGAAGCGCGGCCCGCAGTTGGTGCAGTTCAGAAACGGATAGCGGTAGCGCCGGTCGGCCGGGTCCAGCAGCTCGCGCAGGCAATCCGCGCAGGTCGCCGCATCGGCCGGAATTCCGGTTTCGGTGCGGCCCAGGATCTCGCTGCGGACAATCAGGAACTCCGCCGGGCCGGCCGCCCCACCCAGCGGAGTGAGTGTGCGCACGGTGATCGAGTCAATGCGTGCCAGAGGCGGAGCCTGCGAGCGCAGCCGTTCGAGGAACGCATCCATGTGTCCCGCCGTTCCCTCGATCTCGATCGTCACCCCGCCAGTGTCATTGCCGACAAACCCCGACAATTTCTCCTCGCGGGCAAGCCGGTAAACGAAGGGACGAAACCCCACGCCCTGCACCACGCCGTTGACCAGCACGGCCCACCGCAACCTTGCATCGCGCGGCTCTGGTCCTGGTTGAGATCTGTCAGTTGCCACGCATGCGCCTCGCCGCAAACAGCATAGCGCATCCTCGCTGATCCATCTCTGCCGTCTCAGCGCCGAGGCTGCGTCGCCGCCTGGCTTCCAGCCCCCGACGAAATGAAATCGAAAAGGCTTACTCTGGAATCAGCCGAGGAGAATCCCCGCATGATGGCCTCCAGACAACGGAGCATGGCAGCGGCAACCGCATCTGCATTTCTTCTTCTGCTCGCGGGCTTTGCCGCCGCGGCTCTGCCGCCTCTGCATTCCAGGGATGAAGACTTGTCGGCGGGAAACCCGGCGTACGCTTCCGCGGTGATCCGCGGCGTGGACGCCGCCAATCGCGCCCGCTACGAGAATGTGCTGGGTTTCACCGACATCGAACACTACGCCGTTTTCCGGGGCCAGGACGAAACCCATCCAGTTGCCGAGATGACCGTAAAAGTGCTCTATCAGAAAGGCGTGGGCAAGAGCTACACCACTCTTTCGGTTGCAGGCCCGGAGATCGTGCGGAAGTTTGCCTTCGGCCAACTGCTGGACAATGAAAAGCGCATCAACCAGCCGGGCAACGTGGAACGATCGTGGTTCACCTCGGAAAATTACGGGATGGAGTTAAAATCCGCCCGCCCGGAGTGGGTCAACGGACATCCGTGCCTGGCGCTGAGCATCACCCCCAGACGGAAAGCTCCGAATCGGATCGCGGGAACGCTCTGGGTTGACGCCAGGGACTTTACCATCGTCCAGGTCCAGGGAATGGCATCGAAAAGTCCGTCGATCCTGGCCGGACCCACGCAGATGATGCGCCAGTACGCCGAGATCGACGGCTACTCCATGGCCACGCACGCGCGCGCCGAGTCCAACGGCTTTCTCTTCGGCCGGATCGTCGTGACCGTCGACTACCGGGACTATCATCTGTGGCTGCGCGCCGCCCCGCAAACCGGAGCGGCACCGAAGAACTAGGGCCGCGCGCCGCTCCGTCCGCCTTGCCATCCGACCCCGGGTTGCCGCGCGCGCCACGACCTCCGCCTCATCGCCGCGCTCCGCCACTTCGACAAACGGGCGGCCATAAAAGGAATCGAGCCGCAGAGCCGCCCACTCGACGATCCGCCGCGCGCGCGGGTGCGGGAAGGTCAGCTCGCGCGTAGCCTGCACGACCAGCGACGATCCGCCGCGCGCGCGGGTGCGGGTTGAGCAGAATGCCGTTGCGGGTTTTGAGCGTCACCGAAATCTTGAAGATCGCGCTGGAGGCGGGATTGGCGGCCTGAACGATCCCGCAGATCAAGCCCGCCGGCGCGGCCGCCGCGATGGTGCCGGCCGGCTCGTCCTCACCGGCGTTCGAGAGGAAGATGGTTCTGCAGCACACGCTTCGGCCTGTAAGTTCGTTTCTTCCGGTCCAGCTCTGCGCAACGGATTTCGAGCGTTTGCGGATTGCCCGGAGATCGGGAAAAATCGACGATTTCCGCGGCCAGCTTGCCTTGTTTGAAGATAGGAAGCATTCAAGATCTCACAGTGTGACATCGGTCACGGAAGTTCCCGCCATTTCCGCATATATGAAAAGTAGGCGCGAAATCCCGCGCCGCACGCAGCATCACGCCGGAACCGGCCTGGATCTTACAAGAGGGATTGAAAAGAGGGGTTATGGCCGCATTCGCACCGCCGCCGCTGCCCAGCGACGACAAGCGCTGGAAGATCGTCAACGGAACCATGCGCAAGAATGGATTTGCCCGTCACGCGCTGATTGAAACGCTTCACACCGTGCAATCCGCTTTCGGTTATCTCGATGACGACTCGATTCGCTTTGTGGCGCGCTCGCTGCGCGTGCCGCTCAGCCAGGCTTACGGCGTTGTGACCTTTTACCACTATTTCACCCTGAAGCCGCCTGGGGTCCACACCATGACCATCTGCGCCGGCACCGCCTGTTATATCAAGGGAGCCAACAAACTGGCGGAGGCGGCTGAGATGCACCTCGGCGTGGCGCAGGGACAGACCACGCGGGATGGACAGGTGAGCCTGATGATGGCCCGTTGCGTGGGCGCCTGCAGCCGCGCGCCGGTGGTTCTGTTCGACGGCGAGGTGGCGGGCGAGATGTCGGCCGACAAGATGATCGAGCAATTGGAAAGGTGGACGGTGGAATGAATATCGAAGAGCTCGAACAGATTGCGGAAAACGCCCGCCTGGAAAATTCGCGATACGATTTCGAGGTCAACGTCTGCATGGATCTGGCCTGCGCCAGCCAAGGCGCCGACCGGGTTCGCGAGGCGTTGACGAAGGCTGCCGCAGCCTCGGGCAAGAAGGTTCTCATCCGCCGCACCGGATGCATGGGGCCGTGCTCCTGCGGACCGCTGGTGCGCGTCGATCCGGAAAAAGCGCTCTATCGGCAGGTGCAGGCCGACCACGCTGAAACCATCGTGAACAGCCTGGGCGGCCAACCGGTTTCCGAGTTGCAGTGCGATCTCCACGAGCACTTCGAAAGCCAGATCCGTGTGGTGCTGGAAAACGCCGGCTACATCGATCCGGAAAAGATCGAAGACTACATTGCGCGCAACGGTTACAAGGCTTTATTGATTGCGCTCAACGAGATGACGCCCAACGGAGTCATCCACCGGATCACGGAAAGCGAACTGCGCGGACGGGGCGGCGGCGGCTACCCGACCGGGTTGAAGTGGGGCACGGTGGCCAAGGCCGTGGGCGACGTGAAGTATGTCATCTGCAACGGCGACGAGGGCGATCCCGGCGCCTTCATGGATCGCAGCGTGATGGAAGGCGACCCGCACCGGATCATCGAGGGCATGGCGATTGCCGCCTACGCGGTGGGCGCCAGCAAGGGTTTCATCTACGTCCGCGCCGAGTATCCGGTGGCCGTGGCCCGGCTGACCAGCGCCTTGCGCGAAGCCCGCCGCCACGGCCTGCTGGGCAACGGCATCTGCAATACACCGTTCAACTTCGATGTGGAGATCCGCCTTGGCGCCGGAGCCTTTGTCTGCGGCGAGGAGACGGCTCTGATCGCCTCGATCGAAGGCCGGCGCGGTACACCCAGGCCGCGGCCGCCCTATCCGGCGGTGAATGGACTCTGGGGCCGGCCGACACTCATCAACAACGTGGAGACGTTCGCCAACATTGCACCCATCATCCGCCGCGGCAGCGAGTGGTTCAGCGACATGGGCGCGGGCCGCAGCAAGGGCACCAAGGTCTTCGCGCTGACCGGCAAGATCGCCAATACCGGCCTGGTGGAAGTGCCCATGGGCATCTCCCTGCGCAGGATCATCGAGGACATCGGCGGAGGCGTTCCCGGCGGCCATGCTTTCAAGGCGGTGCAGACCGGCGGTCCTTCGGGTGGCTGCCTGCCGGCAGAGTACCTCGATCTCCAGGTCACCTACGAATCGCTGACCCAGGCCGGCTCGATCATGGGCTCGGGCGGGATGATCGTGATGGATGATACCTCCTGCATGGTCAACGTGGCTCGCTACTTTGTCGAGTTCTGCAAATCCGAGTCCTGCGGGAAATGCATTCCCTGCCGGGCCGGCACCGCCCAGATGCACACCCTGTTGACCCGCATCTGCACGGGAGAGGGAACCATGGAAGATCTCGACATGCTGGTCGATCTCTGCGACACGATCAAGGAAACCAGCCTCTGCGGGCTGGGACAGACAGCGCCCAACCCGGTGCTGAGCACGCTCAAGTACTTCCGCGACGAGTACATGGAGCACATCGTCCACAAGCGCTGCCCGGCCGGCGTCTGCGACATGCGGGCTTCCGAACTGGCCGCTGTCGCCGAGGAGGAGCTGGCATGATGACGACTGCCGTTGTGGACATTATCACCTTGGTGATCGACGAAAAGGACGTCAGCGGCCGCGCCGGTCAAACCATTCTCGAAGTGGCGCGGGAGAACGACGTGGAGATTCCCACGCTCTGCCATCTGGATGGACTGAGCGCCGTGGGCGCCTGCCGGCTTTGCCTGGTCGAAATCAAGGGGAGCAACAAGCTGCTGCCCGCCTGCGTGGCCACCATCCATGAGGGCATGGAGGTGTCGACCCACACGGAGCGGCTCAAGAAACACCGCCGCATGATTCTCGAAATGCTCTTTGCCGAGCGCAATCACATTTGCTCGGTCTGCGTCGTCAACGGGCACTGCGAGTTGCAGTCGCTCGGCCAGCGGCAGGGACTCACGCACGTGCGCCTGCCTTATCGCAACCCCAGGCTGGGAGTGGATGCCTCCCACGAGCGGTTCACCATGGACCACAACCGCTGTATCCTCTGCACCCGCTGCGTGCGCGTCTGCGCCGAGATCGAGGGCGCGCACATCTGGGACGTGATGGGCCGCGGCATCGAATGCACGGTCATCTCCGAACTCAATGGAAACTGGGGAGAATCGGCCTGCACCCGCTGCGGCAAGTGTGTGCAGGTTTGTCCTACCGGCGCCCTGTTCGACAAAAGCAAGATCGGCTCCGATCATCCCAAGTATCCTGACTTTCTGCCTTACCTGAACCTCATGAGGGAAGCGCAATGAAGAAACTGAAAGTGGCAACAGTGTGGCTCGACGGATGTTCCGGCTGCCATATGTCGTTTCTCGACATGGATGAGCGGATACTCGATCTGGCCGAGTTGATCGACGTGGTTTACAGTCCTCTGGTCGACGCCAAGGAGTTTCCCGATGAGGTGGACATCGCCCTGGTCGAGGGAGCTGTCGCCACCGTGGACGACGAGAAGAAAATCCGCAAGGTGCGCGCCCATTCAAAGATGCTCATCGCCATGGGCGACTGCGCCGTGGCCGGCAATGTGCCCTCGATGCGCAATCCCATCGGCCCGGAGGCGATTCTCGAGCGGGCCTATATCGAGAACGCCAGCGCGCAGCCGCAGATCCCCTGTGTCGTGGTGCCCAGGCTGCTCAAGATCGTGCGGCCCATTCACGAGTTTGTCACCGTCGATGTCTTTCTGCCCGGCTGTCCGCCTTCGGCGAAAACTCTGTACACAGCGCTGACCGCGCTGGTTACCGGCGGGTCTGTGGATATACCCGCCCTCACCCGGTTTGGAGCGTGAGCTATGAGTCCGACCATCACCATCGATCCCGTCACCCGTCTGGAAGGCCATGGCAAGGTCACCATCCATCTCAATAGCCAGGGCGAAGTCGAGAATGCGCACTTTCACGTTACCCAGGTGCGCGGCTTTGAGAAGTTCACCGAGGGCCGCCCCTTCTACGAGATGCCCAGCCTGACGGCGCGCATCTGCGGCATCTGCCCGGTCTCCCACCTGCTGGCCTCGGCCAAGGCCTGCGAAGCCATCATGTCGGTGCGCATTCCGCACACTGCGGCGCAACTCAGGCGCATGCTGAATCTCGCCCAGATGGTTCAGTCGCACGCCCTGAGCTTTTTCCATCTCTCCTCGCCCGATCTGCTGCTGGGCATGGACTCCGACCCCAGGATGCGCAACATCTTCGGGGTTGCCGCTTCCGCGCCCGAACTGGGCCGCGCCGGCATCGGATTGCGCCGCTTCGGCCAGCGCATCATCGAACTGCTGGGCAGCAAGCGCATTCACACCGGATGGGTGATTCCCGGCGGCGTGACCGAACCGCTCGACGAAGCCCGCCGCGATGAGATTCTGGCCATGCTGCCCGAAGCCTATGCCAGCCTCAAGCTGGCGCTCGACGCCTACAAACGGATCGCCGGCAGCTTCCAGGCGGAGATCGATGTCTTTGCCAACTACCCCTCCAATTTCCTGGGGCTGATGAACGAGGACGAGTCGTTCGAGATCACCGACGGCGCGCTGCGGCTGATCGATCCCCAGGGCACGATTCTCGATGACGGCATCACCGCCAGCCGCTTCGGCGAGGTGATTGGCGAGGCAGTCGAGCCGTACAGCTACACCAAGTTCGTTTATTACAAGCCGCTCGGCTATCCTCAGGGCAGCTATCGCGTCGGCCCGCTGGCGCGGCTCAACATCGTGAAGTCGATGGGAACGCTCCTGGCGGACAAAGAACTGGCCGAGTTCAAGCAGATCGCATCCGGCCCTGTTCACAGCTCCTTCCACTATCATCACGCGCGCCTGGTCGAGGCTCTCTACGGCATCGAGAAGATTGAGCAGATTCTTTCCGATCCGCTCATTCTCGACAAGCACGTGCGCGCGACGGCCGGCGTCAACCGACTCGACGGAGCAGGCCAGATCGAGGCGCCGCGCGGCACCCTGAATCACCACTACAAGGTGGACGAAAACGGCAAGATGGTCTGGGCGAATCTGGTGGTTGCCACCGGCCACAACAACAACGCCATGAACCGCGGTGTCCTGCAGGTGGCCCGGGCCTATGTGAAGGATGGGAAGTTCACCGAGGGCGCCCTGAACCGCGTCGAGGCCGTGATCCGCACCTTCGACCCCTGCCTGAGTTGCTCCACCCACGCTTTCGGGCAGATGCCACTCCTGCTCAGGCTGATCAGCAGCAACGGTAAGGTTGTCGATCAGCTCGTGCGCTAAAGCTTCTTTTGCTGCATTCCGGGTCTCATCCGCGCACGGTGAGACCCGAAACATCCACCCAGACAAGACCCGCCATGGAAACCCGGCCAGCCCGCTGCCTCATCCTCGCCTGCGGCAACACGCTGCGCAGCGATGACGGCGTTGGCCCGTGGCTTGCCGCGTGGGCATCGAAGCACTTTCGCGATGAGGCTCAGGTGTGCGTTCTCGCGCGACAGCAATGGACGCTCGATCTGGTCGAAGACGTTGCCGGCGCCGGGTTTCTCCTGTTCCTCGATTGCTCGCTCGATTCCCCGCCGGGCGTGATCCAGCAAACCCCCGTCGAGCCGGCAAATGATCCGCTGAAGATCGCGACACACCATCTGAGCGCATCGGAACTGCTGGCCTTGAGCCGCCATTTCTACCGCTCTCTGCCCCGCGCCGCGCTTTTGCTGACCATCGGCGCCGGCTCAACCGAATTCGGCGAAGCGTTCAGCGCTGCCGTGCAGGCCGCGCTTCCCGAGGCCTGCCGCAAGATGGAAGAGACGGTCCAGCGATGGCTCGCCGCCTCCGGGTAAGGCGGTGCAGGGTGGATCTTCGCAGAAAACGGGCCGCCCGTTCTGCTCACCGATCCAGAGCTTGCAGATCGCCTTCGTTCCGGGATCCCCGCATCCGGCTGGTTGCAGGGCATCAACAGCCTTCTCCACGGGAACTGCCGCTGTTTGGTCGTCAGTTTCTCAATTCCGGCACTCTGGCCCGGAGCAGAGAGGGAGGCCCCACCAGATTCCGGTTTTTCCGAGCCCATCGCCGATCAAGTCGCCGTCTGTTCCCGGACTCACATTTCGAGGGGCGGTATAGTATTCTGTATCTTCTCCCAGAGGATGCGTACAGGAGATGCGTACAGGAGATGCGTACAAAGGAGAACATCCCGCAGTGAAAAAGCTTCCTATAACGTTTCTTTCTTTTCTTGCCGCTGCCGCCGTCTGCTCTGTGAGCGCGCCGGTGGATGGGCAGGCCAGCGCGCCCCCGGCTCCCGCACAGAGTCAAACGCAGCGTGCGCCCTACGCCGGCCGCGAAACCGATCTTGGTTTCAGCATTTACGAGGCCACGAACAGCACCACCACAGCGCGGGGGATCGTGCAGACGCCAACCAACTCGGGTGGTGGAATGATCGAGCTGCGCCACATTCATAGCCCGCTCATCGGCTACGAAGTCACTTATTCCTATAATCCCGCCGACGAGACCATCGCTCCGACATCCTCTTCCTGCGGTTTTTACTGCAATATACCGGCTCAGAAATTTCCATCGAAGGGCAGCACCGTGGGCCTTGACTGGGTCATTTCCGCCCGATATGGCAGACTGCGTCCCTTTGCCGCCGGCGGCTTTGGCTTCTTCATTGATGAGCCGTCCTACAGCGTGCCGGTAGGCGAAACTCCCAACCCCGGCAACAGTTATACCTTCAACGACGTTGTCCGTCCCGCCTGGCTCTACGGCGGCGGAGTCGACGTTGCCGTCGCCAAGCACTGGGGCGTGAGAATCCAGTATCGTGGCGTGGTCTACAAGGTCCCCGACCTCTCCACGATGTTCCCTGCGCAGGGTATTTACACGCAGACAGAAATGCCCATGGGCGGCATCTTCTACGCTTTCTGAGAGCGGATCTGAAATCTGCGGAGACGCTTGGCCCCGGAGCTCGATTGGAAATGTTGAAGATGGCTGTTTACTTCACGCAGGCAACCCCAAGATGCTGTGGTTTCAGAAATCCGGCACAGCGAAGCATTGGACCGGGGATTTGCAGGGAACGGGGTCAACGGCGAAGGCCTGTTGCAGGAGCCGGTAGAACGGCTTGCCCCGGCTGCGCGATTTGCGCCGGTTGAAGCGAAAAGTGAACTCACCCAGGTCCGCATCCCAATCTCCGGGGCTGCCTCCGCCCGGATGCGTTCCCGGCAGCCGGCGCTCGCGCGGCGCAACCGCGAGCTGAACGCGGGGCGTCGCTTCCGGCGCCGTCTGGCTGTTTCCTTTCAGAACCGCGACTCGATGCCGGCAGTTCCCGCTTTCCAGAGGCTGATCGCCTGGCCAGCCATCGGTATGGACCACGCTGCCCGGCTCCGCCGAGTCTTCTATGAACGGCGTCAAGCTCTCGGACAAAGCGTCAGGAATACGTCGCATGCGAATGCGGCTCCTGCCGCGCCCGTCCTCTTCCACGGCAACTGCAATCATGGCCCCGGTTTCCGTCTGGCGTTCGCGCACTCCTCCCTCTTCGCCGCCTCCAAATGCCGCGCCGGCCTCTTGGCTCCCACCTAAACCGGCCATCGTGCCCCGTTTTAAACCGGCGATGACACAGATCCGAGCCAATGATCTGCAAAACGAGGCAGTCGCTGCCGCCATCGCCGGTAAACACCGCCCGTGTCGAGCCGTTTCCGATGGCCAATTCCGCAGCCTCGGCCCGGCTACGCCAACGGGGCAAAAACTCCCTCGCTCCCGTTTCGCTCATGCCTCCGGCCCATCACGGATTCATTCCGCAACCCAGGTGGTTTTTTCTGACGGATGCCGAACAAACCGCCCAAAAGCCGGATGCTGCCGGGAACAATTTCCAGAGGCGCTTTCACTACCCGCGACCGCCACCACCTGGACGGCGACGGCGGCGGCGACGGCCATTTTCACCGGCCGGTGGACGGTTTGTTCCCGCAGCCACACCGGGTTGCCCAGCCGCGGCCGGGGGAACATCGATGCGGTTGAAGTTAGGCTCACCTTCCTCATCGAACCCCGCGTCTTCCTCTTCGAAGTCATCGCCACCTTCGATCAGGATCGTGCTCTGGTTCGATTTCGGCTGGCGCTCTTCAAACTCGCTGGAAGGCCTGGCGGAGGGCACGGACGGAACCGAAGCAGCCGCGGTTTCTTCGCCTTCGGATGGCATTGCCTGCCCCAGTTTGGCGCGCTGTTCCTTGATGAGCGCCTTGCGGCTGAGCTTGATGCGGTTGCCTTCGATGGCCAGAACCTTGACCATGACCTGGTCGCCCTCGCGCAGCTCGTCCTTGACTTCCTTGACCCGGTGCTCGGCAATCTCAGAGATGTGCAGCAGACCGTCGGTGCCCGGGAAGAGTTCGACAAAGGCGCCAAACTCGGCCAGGCGGCTGACCCGGCCAAGGTAGACCTTGCCCACCTCGGGAACAGCGGTGATGTTGCCGACCATCTCAATCGCCTTCTTCAGGCTCTCGCCATCGCTTGAAGCAATACTGACCCGCCCCGTATCGTCCACGTCGATCTTGGCGCCGGTCTGCTCGACAATGCCGCGGATCGTCGCGCCACCCTTGCCGATCAGGTCGCGAATCTTGTCGACCGGAATCTGGACGGTCTCGATGCGGGGCGCATAGGCCGAGCGCTCCGTGCGCGGTCCGTTCAGCACCGCGTCCATCTTGTCCAGCAGGAAGAAGCGGCCGCGGCGCGCCTGCTCCATGGCCTTTTCAAGAATCTCGCGGGTCAGTCCGCCGATCTTGATGTCCATCTGCAGAGCGGTGATGCCCTTGCGGGTACCGGCCACCTTGAAGTCCATGTCGCCGTAATGATCTTCGGCTCCGGCGATGTCGGTCAGGATGGCGTAGTCGTCGCCTTCCTTGACCAGCCCCATCGCCACACCGGCCACCGCGCCCTTGAGCTGGATGCCGGCATCGAACAGTGCCAGGCTGGCGCCACAAACCGTAGCCATCGACGAGGAACCGTTCGATTCCAGAATGTCGCTGACCACGCGCACGGCGTAAGGCGACTCGTCCGCGCTGGGCAGAACCGCCGAGATGGCCCGCTCAGCCAGCGCTCCGTGGCCGATCTCGCGCCGGCCCGTGCCGCCCATGCGGCCCACTTCGCCCACGCAGAAAGGCGGGAAGTTGTAATGGAGCATGAAGGGCTTCTTCTTTTCCCCCTCAT
>JBMFHN010000020.1:10913-24738 GCA_049976805.1 Occallatibacter sp.
AGCTTTCCAGCCGCTGCCCCTCGTCGGCGGTGCCCAGCGTGGCCGTCACCAGCGCCTGTGTCTCGCCGCGGGTAAACAGCGCCGAACCGTGGGTGCGGGGCAAAACACCGGTTTCGATGGTGATCGGGCGAATCTCGTCAAAAGCGCGGCGATCCGGCCGGATCCGATCTTTTGTGACCTGCTCGCGGAAGATGCGCTCGCGCAGCAGTTCGTAGTAAGCCGCCAGTTTTTTCTTGGCACTGGGATCGTCGGCAGGCAGTTCGGCGGCCAGTTCGTTCTCGACCTGCTTGACCAGCGCCTGGCTCTCCAGCTTGTCGTGGGTCTTGGTGTCGAGGGCGTCTTTGAGCCGCTCGCCGGCCTTGGCCTTCAATGCGCTGAAATAGGCTTCGTCAAACTCTGGCGCGGTGAACGGCCGCTTGGGCTTGCCCGCCACGGCCACCAGTTGATCGATCGCCGCGACAATCTTCTTGATTTCCGCGTGGGCGAACTCGATGGCTGCGAGAATCACCTCTTCGCTCTCTTCCTTGGCGCCCGATTCGATCATCACGATGCCGTCCTTGTGGCCGACGACCATGATGTTCACGGTGGTCACGGCGCGCTGCTCATAGGTGGGGTTGGTGACGAACTCGCCGTCAACCCGGCCCACGCGCACGGCGCCCACCGTGGCTCCGAAAGGAACGTCAGAAAGCGCCAGCGCGGCGGCGGCGGCATTGATGGCGACCACATCGGGATCGTTTTCCTTGTCGGCCGAGAAGACCAGTGCGATCACCTGAGTCTCATTGCGGAATCCCTCCGGGAAAAGCGGACGGATGGGACGGTCAATCTGGCGGGCGGTCAGGATCTCCTTTTCACTCGGACGTCCCTCGCGCTTGATGAAGCCACCCGGGATGCGCCCCCCGGCATAGGTGTATTCGCGGTAATCCACGGTCAACGGAAAGAAATCGATGCCTTCCCTGGTCTCAGGAGAGGCGACGGCGGTGGCCAGAACGACGGTTTCGCCGGTGCTCACCAGCGCGGCTCCGGAGGCCTGCTTGGCCATGCGCCCGGTCTCAAAGACCAGCCGCTTGCCGCCGGCAAGATCGACGGAGATTTCATGCTTCGACATAGAGTCCTCGTTTCATTGTGTTCGCTTGGGAAACCTGTAAGAAAGGTGCGCCAGAAAAGGCGGAAAATCGGCTGAGGCCAGTGCCCGGAACAGGACGCGCACTGAGAAGTGGCTCACCATGTGAAATACGCGCCGAAGATGCAATTTCTTCCCGCAGCAGCCGATCCGTACACCCTTCGGGCCGGAAGACGCAGCACGCATGGATTCGCGCCGTTCCCGGTTGCGGATCGGTTTTGCCAGGTACACTCCGGCTCCTGGGTCTGTGCCAAACAGGAGCCGTGACCAGATTCCGGTCTGGGCGTTTCCGGGTCAAAGTCTGCTTTCCGGCTATTTGCGGATTCCGAGCTTACCGATTACATCGCGGTAACGATCCGCATCGTGCGCCTTCAGGTAGTCCAAAAGGCGGCGGCGCTTGCTGACCAGCTGCAAGAGACCCCGCCGGGAAGCGTGATCCTTGGCGTGCGTCTTGAAGTGTTCGGTCAGTTCAGCAATACGCGCACTCAAAATCGCAATCTGGACCTCCGGCGAACCGGTGTCCGTATCGTGGGTGCGGAAACTTTCGATCAGAGTTCTTTTCTTGGCGTTCGCCAGCACGGCGTGTATGACTCCTCTTGTCTTCTCAGTCCACTCTCAGGTGTCTAGTGAGAGATTACCATGAACGCGCTCTGCCGCGCCACGGACAAGAACGCGAACAAAAACTCGCGGGGATCTTCCCCGTCCCTTTCTGCTCCGCGCATTCGGATTCGAACCTTCCTCCCGGCAGCCGTCAGGCAAAAGAACAACGGTCCGCATGCCACGGATTTCCCGCCGGCAGCGGCGCCAGCGGCTTATTGCCCGGCGGCCTCCATCCAGTAATTTGCACGGGCAACGACGCGCGCTGCGTAGTCCTGCGCCAGGCGGACGCGAATGGTGTGCAGTCCCGGCGTCGGATTCGACGGGCTGAAGGTGATCAGATAGCGGTTGCGGGTGTCCCGGGCGGCGTTCACAATGCGCGCTTCAAAGCGCCTGTCGCCCGTGAAGGTCTCATACTCGCCTCCGCTCATGCGGGCAATTTCCCTGGCCACGTTCTTCTGGAAGGCGGGCACGATCATGGCCAGAGTCGAAAACAGGTTCATCATCCGATCATCCCCGTTATCCTTGACGTCGTGCGCAAACTCGGCACGCGCCGGCGAAAAGGAGACGCTCAGCACCAGCACGTCGGACATGCCGATCTTGCGGATCAGCTCCGGAATGCGGATGTGACTGCTGCCGTGGTCGCGCTCCTCGCTGATCAGCAGCAACACGCGGCGGTAGAGCCTGGGCTGGATGTCCAGCAGATCGACGGCGTAACTGACGGTATCGCGAATCGCGTCGCGCCCGTCGCCCGGCTCCAGATGTTCGAGCGCCTGATCGATTTCGCCGCCGGAGTGGGTGAAATCGCAAATGAGGTGCGGCTCGGAGTCGAAGCCCACCAGCGCAACCTTGCTTCTGGGATCGGTCAGATAGAGGTCGAGCAGAGGACCCATTTTGGCCAGCTTGCCGAATTCCAGCACGCTGGCGCCGCCCAGCTCGACGGCCACCACCAGCGCCACCGGCGCCGTGTCCATCTCCGGCTGCACGCGAATCTTCTGCGCCACGCCATTGTCTTCCAGGATGAAATCGTCCGGCTTAAGACCATATAGAATGCCGCCGCCGCGCTTTTCAACCAGCGTGGGAACCAGCACCTCGTTGGTCGTCACGCGCAGTGCGGTCGTGCCGCTCTGCAGGCCAGGCAGCGGCAAGGGAGGCTCGGCCGGTGGCATCTGCTGCTGCGCTCCCGCAGAGGGGATACGCATGGAGCCCATTACGAGAAAAGCCATGAAGGCAAAGCCGGAAAAACGGCGCAGACCCCATCTCATCCGAAAAACCCCAATTGCGCAAACCATCAACACCCACTGGAAGATCATGGCCTGCTGCGGGCAGAATGAGCCCCGGCCCGGTCACTCAGCCTCGATTCCACTCGGCAACCAGCCAGCCGGGAATCCTCCATCTCCGGCCCGGCCGCCGCTGGCCACGAACCGCGGACTATGCCTTTGACTCCTGCCGGAGGACTTCGCTCTCCGTGCGAGCGATCCAGACCAGAAAGCCCACAAGCTCCCAGCGGAAGGTCCAGACAAATCCCAGAACATCCTTCGCCGTCAGCGTCTCGGCTGGCTTGCCGCTGTAGGTTTCGACGCGCCAGCGCAGATACGGGCTGCGCCAAGGCGCCAGCCTGTGGCCGCGCGTCGCATCCCAGAGAAAACGCAACGGTGCGATCATGGCGATTCCTTCGTATCGAGTATAGACGGAAAAGGACGACGCCAGATCCGGCCTCAGACGGGCAGTTTGCTGAACAGATCGTTCGAGGTCGAATTCAACTGCGCGATCACGTCCTCCAGCGCCGTCTGCTGCGTTTCAGAAAGAGAAAGCTGCGTTGAGACGCCGGCAAGGTCGGCCTGCATCAGGTTGGTCTGCGCGGTGGTCAACTGGGTCTGCACCTGGCTGACAGCCTCCGAGGCGGACGACACCTGCGTGATGGAGTTGTCGATGATCACGCGCTGCTGGGAGACATAATTCAGCGCCGTGCTCAATGCCGCCGTATCGCTTGCCGCCTGCTCGGTGTTCACGGTGCCGCTCGAGTAATCGGCGATCAGGCTGTTCAGCGCGCCAAAAACGCTGTTCGAACCGCTGCCCAGAAAAATCTGGTCGCCCGGCACATTCAACTGAATCTTCTGCCCATTCGGCGCTTCCAGGTAGTTCACGTCCTGATCGCCGTTGTAGGAGGTCACAGCCGGCGAAGTGGCGGTCGAGGTGCTGAACGGAGCGGTGGAAGTCTGGCCGCCGCCGAAAATGTACTGGCCCTGATAATTGGTGTTGGCCAGCGAGATCACCTCGTTGAGTATACCGGCCAGTTGCGTGGAGACGGACTTTACGTCGCTCGAATTCATGGTGCCGTTGTTGGCGCTGGTGGCCAGCGAAATGGCCGAAGTCAGCTCGGTCACCACGCTGCCCAGAGCCGAATCGGCCACCTGCAACTGACCGCCGACAACACTGGAAGTCTGCGTAAAGGAATCGTCCTGCTGAATCTGGTTGAGCAGCAGCACGTTCTCCCCGGCGGCCACGGGATTCTGCCCCAGCGAAGTGACGCTCACCCCGCTCGACAGTTCCGCGCTCAACTGTTGTTCGTTGCTCTGAACCTGATCGAGCGAACCGGCCAGATTGGCGGCGTAAAACGGATCCACCCGCATTGTCTTCCTCCATCCCCCGGAACAGCTTCCCTCGAGCGGAATGTTTTTCGCGCCTGCGCCCGGCGAGCCTGCTGGCGCGCCCGCCGGGGTGCGCCGCATGCGCCGTTATCCCCCGCGGCGGAGATCGCATCCGCCGCGCCTGCGATCAGGAAACCGCTGTTTCCTCGCCCAGGTTGAGCGCCGACGCCATGACAGTATTCAGCATCGTGAAGACCTGGGAAGCAGCCTGATAACTCCGCTCCAGCGTGGTCATCGAAGAAGCCTCATCGTTCAGATTGACGCCGGAGAGCGAATCAACCTGCGTCTGCAACTGGGTCACCGCGGCGTTCTGGGCCGTATTTTCGGTTTGCACGCTGGAGACCGTCGCGCCCAGCGTGGAGACAAAATTCGAATAGTAATTGGCCGGCGTCTGCCCATTCACAATCGTCTGGCTGGCCAGATTGGCGATGGCGAGAGCATTCGAACTGTCGCCGGTTCCATCCCCCGAGCCGGCCGCGGCAATCTGGCTCGGGTCGGTCATGACCACTTTCATGTTGAGCGCGCTGCCCGCAACCGTAGTGGGCTGATTGAAGATATACAGCGGGTTGGCCGTCGTGCCGGTGTCTCCATTGAGATCCGTCCCTGTGTTGTTCAGGTTGTTGACCTCGGTGGAGATGCTGTAGGCCAGTTGATCGAGCGAGGCGAGAGCGCTGGGAACATCAGTGTCGCGCGCCGTCAGATACCCGCCCAGAGAACCGCCTCCGGTGGCCAGTTGCGCGGTGATGTCCGTGTTGTTGAGGAAAAAATCGGTCACCCCGTTGACCGTGCCGGTGGTCAGTTGATAACTCGAATTGCCGGACACCAGAACCGCGCCCGATGTGGTGGTGATCGCCAGGCCGTTGTCCTCGGTCGTGATCTGATTGATTCCGATCAGCTGCGAAAGCTGGCTGATGTCCTCCTGGCGCTGATCCTCGAGCGCGCCCGCATCCGTATTCGGCGAGGTGCTCATGATCTGCTGATTCAGCTGGGCAATCGAGGAGGTCAGCGAATTCACCTGGCTGGTGACGCCGGCCGCCTCCTGATCGAGCGCCGATCGCTGCGAATTCAGGCTGGCGGCGGCCCCGGAGATGTCGGCGGCCAGTGTCGTGGCGGACGAAAGCACCGCCTCGCGATCGGAACTGTTGGTCGGCGAGCCCTCCAGAGTCGAAAAAGAATCGAAAAAACCGGTCAGGTCGCTGCTGATGTCCCCGGCCGTCGAGCTGGTCGATCCCGAATCGGGCGTAAACAGCGCCTGCAGCGTGTCGAGTGCCGTCAGCCGCGAACTCGACGAGGCGGCCAGTTGCTGCTGCTGGTCGAGCTGCGCCTGCAGAACCCGGTCGCGCTGCGATGTGGCGCCGGTCTCGGTGACTCCCTGCCCATAGGAAACTCCGTTGATCTCGATCGGCTGATTCTCCTGCCAGTCGGGCTTCTCCTCGGTATAGCCGGGCGTATTGGCGTTGGCCACATTATTGGCCACAACATTGAGCGCCTCCTGGTCGGCGTCCAGAGCTTGCGACATCAGGCCGAATGCGGCATTAATTGTTCCCATGCCCGCTCTCCGCGCGCGGCCACGTCAGCACCGGCGGTTCGCCGTACTCCCGGCGGCCGGCGCGGTACTCCCGCAGACGATTCATCACCTTCAGATTGGCCTCGGTCGCCTCCAGCACACGCCGAAAAATCGCCATATCCCTTGCGGCCTCCCTGGATTCCATCGCCAGAGCATCCCGCCGTTTGTCGCCCGCCTGCGCCAGATCGCGGTTCAGCGCCTGGCAGCAAAGCGCCAGCTCCTCCAGCCGGTCGGCATCAAGACGCGCCAGCGCCTGTGAGGCCTCCGCCACCAGCTGCTTCAGTTTCGGATGCTCCAGGCTTGCTCCAGAATTGCGCAACACAATTGCTCCTTTCACCCGCTTTCAGCATGCGGCAAGATGGTTCGCCGAACGCGCCCGCCCGGCGCCGAGGGGCGTCCGTTCCGCGGACGCTCATCTGCTTCCGGACTTCGGGAAACCGCCGTGGACTCCCCGCTCCGCGGACGCCGCGCAGGGGCCCGTTGCGAATCCGGCTACGCCGAGCCGCCCAGCATCGAATCCACCACCTTCGAGGCCACCGCCGCGGCGGAAATGTTGTAGCTCCCCGACGCCAGCGCCGCCTGAATGCCGGCCACCTTGTCCATGCGCGCCGTGGCATCGGAGGCGGTCTGCGCGACCTCGTTCCCGGCGCTGCTCAGCGTCGCCCGGTCGCTGCCAAACGCGCTGCTCCCGCTTGCCGCAGCACCGTTCTTCGGCTGCGTCGCGGCGGTCGAACTCGTCGCACCGGTTCCCAAAAGCGATTTCAATCCTTCAAGGCTGTTGCGAATATCCATACCCACTGCTCCTTGGCTGTTTCATCGGCTCCTATTTCCATCACTTTAGTCATTCATGCGGCTTGATGACGGTATTGCCGTGCTGATTCCCGATTACGTTCGTGGATCCTTGCTGATGACCATTTGAGGAAAGCTGCCGCACGATGCTGTCGGCGATTCCAAAGCCTCCATGGTCGCTCAACGCCCGTCCCAGGGCCTCGGTCGCATATTGCCCCAGCGCCCCGTTCGAACCGGAAGTCGAGTCGTCATCCTCGCCCTCGATTCCATCTCCCTGCATCAGCGGCTTCAGCAACTGTTCAAGCATCTGCCCCTCGAACTCGTGCGCGGCCTGGACCAGCCGGGGCGACGGCGCCGAGGATCTGTCCGAACTCGCTGTTGTGGCCGCAACGGCCGTCGCCGCAATAGAAGACATCTCATTCCACCTCCGGATCGAAGTTTCTCCGCTTATTGGACAACCAGATCAGCCTCCAGAGCGCCGGCTTCCTTCATCGCTTCCAGAATGGAGATCACATCCCGCGCTCCGGCTCCGGTTCTTTGCAATTCCCTGACCAGGTCTTCCACCGTGGCTCCCTGTTTGAGGTCGATGCGGTTCACCGGTTTGTCCATGGCCTCGACGGAGGTCTGCTGAACCACCTGGGTCGTTCCGTTCGAAAACGGGTTCGGCTGCGAAACCTGGTTCACAGAAAGGACATTGACGCTCAGCCCCCCGTGCAGAATGGAGCACGGTTGCAGGCGGACCATACCGCCGATCACCACGGTCCCGGTGTTTTCATTCACCACCACCCGCGCCCGCGGGTAAACCTCCACATCCACATTTTCCACCCTGTCAATCAGTCCGGGAATATCCTCGCCCGACCGCGCGACGACCTGCACGCGACGGCTGTCAATCGCGCGCGCCCGCCCGGCGCCGAGCGCCTTGTCGATATCCGCCGCCATCTGCTCGGCGGTGTGAAAGTCCGCGTTGTTCAGCATCACGTCGACCACCTTCATCTTCGAAATGTCGAAGGGGACAGCCCGTTCAACCAGAGCCCCGCCGGGAATCCGCGCCGTGGTCGGTTGATTCAGCATCTGGGCGTTGCCTGCGGAGGCAACCATGTAGCCGCCCAGCACCAGGGAGCCCTGCGCCTGGGCATAGACAGCGCCGTCGGGCCCGTAGAGCGGGGTCATCAGCAGAATGCCGCCCTGAAGCGAACGCGCGTCGCCGGCCGAAGAGACCGTCACATCGATCTTGAAGCCCGGCTCGCTGAAAGGCGGCAGCGTGGCCTCCACAAAAACCGCGGCCGTGTTCCTCACCATCATGGTGGCCGCGCTGTAGATTCCCGTCTGGGGCACCGTGACGCCCATCCGCTCGAGGGTCGAGATCAGCGTCTGTGCCGGAAAAACCGTCTGCGAGCTGTCGCCCGTTCCCTTGAGCCCGACCACGAGACCGTAGCCGATCAACTGGTTGTCGCGAATTCCTTCAATGGTGGACACATCCTTGACCCGCGCCAGTTGCTGCCCGGACGCCCGGCAGAGCGGCGCCAGGACCAACGGCAGAACCAAAGCCAGCGCCATCCTTCCCAGCCGACCCGCGCCCCACGCGCCCTTCGCCGCTCTTTGCCTCTGCAATCCCATCATCTCTTCCTGCCGCCCTGCCGCTGCTTTCCTGATTCAAACTTCCGCCGTCCGACCTCTACGAGCCTCCCGTCCCTCGTCGGAGGCTTCCTGCCGTCTGCCCGCCCATCCCCGCTCTTTCCACTTTTCCCGCCTCTCTCCCGGCCCGATCAACGCCAGCCGCCTCGATCCATCCTTAAAACACCAGAAATTTCTGCAGAAAACGCATCAACGCGCTCTGCCGGTAGGTGGAGTCGTTCACAATGCCCTTGCCGGTCACCTCCAGTTCCAGATCGGTCATGTCCGAGGAGAGAACCTGGTTCTGCGCGCTCACATCCTCGGGACGAACCAGTCCGCGCAGCAGGATCAGCTGCGTTTGCTGCGAGAAGGTCAGCTCGCGCGTAGCCTGCACGACCAGCATCCCGTTGGGCAGCACGTCCACCACCTCGGCGCCGAAGGTCGTCTGCAGGCTGGAGTCGGTGGTGCTCTGTCCCTGCGCCGTCAGCCCCGAGGAGGCGCTCGCTCCCAGCAGATTCTGCAGATTGTTCGAAGACTTCAGCGCTCCAAACAGCCCTGTCAGTCCGGAGCTGGCGCTCGAAGCGCGGGAGTTCTTGATCTGCCCGCCCGTTGAGGCCTGCAAGCTTTCGCTGACCACAATCGAAACCACGTCGTGCAGCCGGACGGCCTTGGCATCCGTACCGAGACGCACCAGGCGCCCCTCCGTGCACCAGATCGAACCCGGCGTCCGCACCTCGGCCGCGTGCTCGGCCCGCACCCTCTTGATATAAGCGTCCAGAGCCAGTTCGGGCGGAGTCGCCTTGGCCGCGGCCCCCGGCGATGTCTTCTTTTTGCCAAAGGCATGAACCGAGGTCTCCGATGCGAGTCCCAGCAGAGCCAGCAGGACTCCGGACAGCATCCATCCCCGTCTCATGGCCACACCTCGGCTTCCGGCGCCAGTTCAGCGCGGCCCGGCCCCAGCGCCACCGCCCGCACCACCCGGCCGCCGATCCTCAGGCGCACATTCAGCGCGGCGCCGCGCGTGGCCGTGCCCAGAGCCAGCGCCTCGAGCTCCGCGTCGACAACGGGTGTATGCTCCTCGACGATCAGCCGGTCGCCGGTGCGGATGACGGGAAGAGCCCGTGGAACCTGGCTCAGGCTCTTCGCCCGCGCATGGGCAGCGTCTGCTCCGCCGGCGCCCACCCCCGCCAGCACCAGTTGTTCCGGACCGCCCGGATTGCGCTCGTTGCGCAACAGCAGCCAGCGCTCGCCGGTCGCCGGATCGTCAATCTCGCGCACCACCCGGCCTTGCGCCGGCGCGGCAGCCACCTCGATCCGCATTCCGGCCGCCGCTCCCGCCCGCCCGGGCAGAAACAGCGCCATGGCGGCCGGCAACCACGCCGCCTTCCGCACCCGGCCGATCCAGCCCTGAACCTTTCCGCCTCTCATCGTCTTCTCTCGCGCCCCGGCGCTTGCCTTTTCTCCCGCCACGCCGCTCAGGAGTGCGCCATGCTGTTGGCTTCCGAATACATGTCATCGGCGGCCTTGATGACCTTGGAGTTCGACTCGTAGGCCCGCTGCGCCAGCACCATCTGCACAAACATGGAGACGATGTCCACGTTCGAATTTTCCAGATAGTTCTGCTGCAGGGTGCCCTCCCCTTCGGGACCGCCCGGGTTGCCCAGCACCGGATCGCCCGAGCTGAGCGTAGCCGTCAACAGATTTCCCCCCATGTTCTCGAGGCCGCCCGGATTGGGAAAGGTGGCCAGCTGAATCTGCCCCAGCTGCGCCGGATTTTGCTGCCCGGGCAAGGTGGCCGTCACGCTGCCGTACTGGGTGATGGTGACCGCCGTCGCATTCGAGGGAATGGTGATGGCGGGGATGATCGGATCGCCGTCAAGGGTGGTGATCGCCCCCTGGTCGTTCAACTGGAACTGCCCGGCGCGAGTGTAGGCAATCGTGCCGTCGGGCATCTGCACCTGGAAAAATCCCGCGCCCTCGATGGCCACGTCGAGCGGGTTGTCGGTCTCATTCAGCGGCCCCTGGGTATTGATCACCTCCGTGGCCGCCGATCTGGTTCCCAGGCCGACCTGCAACCCGGCCGAAACCGTCGTCGGGCTCTGCGCCGCTCCCGGCGTCACCAGATTCTGATACACCATGTCCTCGAACTCCAGACGCAACTGGCGAAAACCGGTCGTCGAAGAGTTGGCCAGGTTATTGGCGATCGTGTCCAGGTTGAGCTGTTGCGCGCTCATACCGCTGGCTGCGGTATACAAAGCTCGAATCATTTCGACTCCCTTCGGCCGTCCGCAAATCACGAACAGCGGCAAATCCCGGCAAACGCGCCGGGCTGCGACAAATCATCCCGGCTTTCCGTTCCTTCTCGCCGATTTCCGTCTCTCGGCGCCCGCCCCGGCTGGCGGCCGGATGCCCGCGAGACGGTTCACCCACCCCGCCTTTCACACTCTGGGCAGATCCTCGCTGGCAATCTTGTTGAATTCGGTATGAAAGAGGGTGAGAGCCTTCTGCATCATCTCCGCCTCGCGCTGCGCAAGGATCAGGTCCATCGTTCCTTCGACCAGGTTCTGGTTGCCGCCCTCGAGTGCTCCCTGGCGGATCGTGGCCTGCTTGGACAGCGCCGGCTTGACTGCCGCCGGAGCGGCATACCGGTCGGCGCCCTCGGCGCTCAGCTGCGTCCCTGCCGGGAAGGCAAAAACACCCACTCGCGCCACCACGCCGCCATCCACCGAAACCGACCCGTCAGCGCCAATCGCCACCTCTCCCGGAGGAAGAGGGATCGGATTGCCGGCAACCGACAGCACCGGATCGCCCTCCATCGTCGCCAGCAGTCCGGCCGATGTGCGGCGAAAACTGCCGTCGCGGGTGTAGCGCAGACCCTGGGGCGTCTGCACCTGGAAAAAACCCAGGCCCTCGATCGCCAGATCAAGCGGATTCCCCGTCTGCTGGAGCACGCCCTGCGTCATGCTGAGCCGGTCCCCGCCCAGCAGACCGTAATTGTTCACCGCCTGTCCCAGTTGCGAGTCTGTGGCGTCCGGTCCCAGGAGCACCGAGCTGAAGTAGTCCTTCTCGGCCCGGTAGCCGGGCGTCTGCGCATTGGCCAGGTTGGTGGCTGCAATGTCCAGCGACTGGCTTCGCGCCACCAGTCCGGTCATCGCCGCGTAATATCCACTATCCATCTCAGCGCCCCCTTGGCACTGAGAGACCTTGCAGATCAGCCGCCGAAAGTGATCCGGCAGGATTAGAACAGCATCAGAATGACGAGAAAGAAGGAAGAGAGAGCCTGCATAAAGCGGAAACGGAGGAAGCTGCGGAGACGGAGGACGGGACCCCTTCGGCAGGGGCTTCACTGCGGGCGCGAGCCGCCATTCTCCCCGGGGAAAAACCCGCTCGCGCCGCGGCGCTCCGGGCCGCAGCCCTGAAAACGCCGCGCGGAGCGCAAGGTTTCCTGTGCTTCGAGCCGGAAGCCGGATTTGCTCGATCTCGAGGCGTTTCTACTGCAGGCCATCGCAGATGATGGTGACTTCAAATCCGGTATCGTCGAGGCTGTAGATGTGATGAAGCTTGAACTCGGGAGCCTGCACATGGAGGTTATAGTCCCGCCCGGTGATGACGGCGGGGATCGACAGACCGCAGTTGGCCGCCAGCTCCGGCACCTTGCCTTTCCAGGCACCGGCCAGCATGTTGCAGATCTCGCCAATTCCATCCTTGACGGTATCGTCGATTTCGGTAAATTCCATGCCGGTCATGTGCGCGGCGATCTTCATGGCCGCCAGGCTGCCGCTTTTAAAGACACAGGCCCCGCTCAGCAGGCCGCCAAAGCCCACCACCGCAGTCACCGACTCCAGCTCGACCGGCTTGACCGGTGCCGTCAAGCGCCGGCAGTTGACCCCCAGCATCAGCTGAAAAACCTCTTCCACGCTTGCATCCAGATTTTTCGGATCACTGACCCGATGCACGGAATCCCGCAACGATAGCGTCATCGCACGCTCCATTTCCCTTCTGCCGCATCCACAGGCCGTGGCAATTGCGGCTCTGCGCACACCGTTCAACAGCACAACGATGCCTCCCGGCTACGCCGCATTCAACAACGGCAGCACCCGCTCCTTCACCTGCTCGGCCGTAAACGGCTTGCGGATGTATCCCTGCGCTCCGGCCTGGATGGCCTGCTTGACATGCTCCTCGCTCGACTCGGTGGTGATCATCACCACCGGAACGCCGGGGGCCAGACTTTGCGCCCGGATCTGGCGCAGAAACTCAAGCCCGTCCATCGACGGCATATTGATGTCGGAAAGAATCAGGTCGACCTGATGGGCTTTCAGCACGTCCAATCCCTCGGTGCCGCTGCCGGCCTCGAAGACCACCAGCGGGTCCAGACCAGCCTGGCGAAGCGCGCGCTCGACAATCTTGCGCATCACCGAGGAATCGTCGACAATCAGGGTTCGAACTTCACTCATGCCCATGCTCCTGTGCTGCTGTGCATATCGGCGCTTCCGGGCGGTTCATGAGAAGCAATTCTCTCTTCGCCTTTCATGACCGTCCCGGAGGCCGGGGATCATTCCATGCCAATCGAACAGATCAGGTCCTCGACGGCATCCCGTTCCGGCAGCGCCCCGCTCTGCTTCCGCCGCCACATCCTCAGCCACAGGCAGTCATGCACGCGAACAAGACGGGAGTCGACCGGGCGCACCCGTTCGATCGAGCGGGAAAGCGCCCGCACCGCCACCGGCTCCGAACTGGCTTCAATCAGCCCCACCGGAGGAAACGGCAGGCTCAACATGCGCTCCTGCGCCGGCCGGAAGGCTGACTCCCGCACCAGACCGCTCTCGACACGCAGGCCGCTCATCCGCTCGACGGCCAGCGCCACAACCGGATCCAGACGATCCTCGAAACCCAGGTACAGCATCCGGCCTGCTGCCACCCGCAGGGGCAAAGCGCCAAAAGCGTCCACAAACAGCCGCGGCACCAGGACACTGAGCGCCTCGGCATCGTGAAACTCGAGGGGAAGAACCGGGCAGCTCCACTGCAGACCCAGCGCCCGGGTCACCAGATGTTCGTCCACACCCTGGCGGCGCACCAGCCAGTGACCGAGCCGGCCAGCCCCGGCCGTCCGCTGCGCGTCGAGTGCCTGGCGCAGTTGCGCTGGAGTGATCCAGCCCTGTTCGAGCATCACCAGGCCCAGTGGAACGCGGTGCCGATGACCCGGATCGCCCTCCGTGCGGCCCTCCATCTCGCGGCGTACGGCCGCGCCCAGCAGCGCGGCCGTACACTCCGGCGAACAGCTCCATCCGCCCTCGAAGACCGGCCTCTGGCGGCTGCGCCAAAGATGCAGCCAGCCGGATGCGCAGCCGGGATTGGCACAGGTTTCCAGCAGACTGTTCCTCGCTCTCGCCCCGGTTGCCGTTCCTTGCTTTCCGCCCCCGAGCTGCCCGTGCAGAACCGCCGACGGATCTCGGCCGGGCCGTGTCGCCAGGCGCGGGTCCAGAGTTC
>JBMFHN010000021.1:0-23766 GCA_049976805.1 Occallatibacter sp.
GGCCACATCGGGAAACTCGGCGGCGACTTCGGTGACCGCGGCGCGCCAGAGTTGCGAGACTTCGAGGACGTTGGCCTTGTCCACGCTGCACAGCTTCCGGCGGCGTTTTTGCGCCAGCTGAAAGGCGATGCGGGCCACGCGGGTGACCTCGCCGCGGGTGTAGCGCATGGTGTTCCAGGCCTCCTGGGCGGCGTGATTCCACTCCCGCGGCCGCCCGAAGTAAAGGCCGCCGAGCAACTCGCGCACAAAAAGAATGTCGGCGCCGTCGACGACCTCCGGCCGCAGCGGGCTGTTGACGGCCAGCTCCTTGAAGGCGAATGCGGGGCGCAGGTTGGCGAAGCCGCCGAGGGCGGCGCGAATCGCCAGCAGGCCGGCCTCGGGGCGCTTGTCCGCGGGAAGGGAATTGAACTCGTTGCCGCCCACAGCGCCCAGAAAAACCGCATCGGAGTCGAGAGCGGCCTGAAGCGTGTCGGGCGGCAGGGGCGTGCCGTCCTGAACGATGGCCACGCCTCCGATGCGCTTTTCGCTGATTTCAAATGTGTGACCGCCGAGCGCCTCCACTTCGCGCAAGACCGCGACCGCTTCGCCAGTGACCTCCGGGCCGATGCCATCGCCGGCAGTGACAAGAATCTTCAATTTCATGTGTGTTCTCTTCGCTTTCAAGGATGAAGGTTGGAATGCGCCTGCCTGCTTGCCCGTAACGCCGGCGGATCAGCCGAGTTCGGCGACCGGCTCCTGAAACGTGCGGCGTTCGCGCATCTCCGGGGGCAGCAGGCCCACCAGATCGGTGTCGTAAATGTTCTTCTTGCGGTCGGCGAGGGCCACAAAACGGTAGTAGACGTGCTGCAGCTCATCGCGAGTGAGGCTAAAGCCCAGCTGCTCAAGGCGGTGGCGCAGCGCGGCGCGGCCGGAGTGCTTGCCCAGCACCAGATGCGTCTTGGCCACGCCCACCAGCGCCGGGGTCATGATCTCATAGCAAAGCGGATTGGCCAGCATGCCGTGCTGGTGAATGCCGGACTCGTGGGCAAAGGCATTGTCGCCCACCACGGCCTTGTTGGGCGATGGCCGGAAGGTGATGATCTGGCCCAGCACCTGGCTGGCGGGGTAGAGCTGATTCAGACGGATGCCGGAGGTGACGTTATAGCGCTCGCCGCGAACGTAGAGCGCGGCTGCGATCTCCTCGACAGCCGCGTTGCCGGCCCGCTCGCCAATGCCGTTGACCGTGCACTCGACCTGGCGGGCTCCGTTCTGAATGGCGGCCAGCGAGTTGGCGACGGCCAGACCAAGATCATCGTGGCAATGCGAGGAAAGGATGACGCCCTGCTCGTCGATGGCCGGAACGCGCTCGCGCACCTCACGGAACATGGCGCCGTATTCCTCGGGGGTTGAATAGCCGACGGTGTCAGGCATATTGATGGTCGTGGCGCCAGCCTCGACAGCGACACGCACCATCTCCACCAGGAAATCTCGCTCCGAGCGGGTTGCGTCCTCGGGCGAAAATTCGACGTCGTCGGCGAGCGAGCGCGCCAGACGGACGGACTCGGCGGTCTGGTCGAGGGCTTGCTGACGGCTCAACTTCAGCTTGTACTCAAGATGCAGGTCGCTCGAGGCAAGAAAGACGTGGATGCGGGCGCGGTCGGCAAAGCGCAGGGCGCGCGCGGCCATTTCGATGTCCTCGGTCCTGGCCCGCGCCAGCGAGGCAATGCGCGGCTGGCGGATGGCCTGGGTGATGGTGGCGATGGCCGCGAAGTCACCCTCGGAAGCCATGGCAAAGCCAGCCTCGATGATGTCCACGCCCAGATCTTCGAGGGCATGGGCCATGGTCAGTTTTTCCTGCGTTGTCATGCTGCAGCCGGGAGACTGCTCGCCGTCGCGCAGCGTGGTGTCGAAGAAGTAGATGTAATTTGAAGCCATGCAGCCGCCTCCCAGGGCGTGTTCCGCCAGTACTGGCAGTGTTTCGCATTTTGCTGCATAAGGCAAAGTTATTATTATTTGCTCCTCGATTAATATTATTTATAGTGGAAAAGACGCCGAAAGTGAAGACAGAGAAGAATTTTGTTCGCCCGGCGGCGGCGGCATCAGGCGGCAGGCGGAGCGGAACGGAGAGATGGGCCTCGATGCCGCAGGCTGTGTGCGAGGAATCCGGCTGCCGGGGGATGATCCTTTTAGGGGAATGGGGGAAAGGAACGCCATGGAGCTGAGCCAGCTGGAAACCTTTCTGGCGGTGGCCGAAGAGCGCAGCTTCTCGCGGGCGGCCGCACGGATGCACCGCACTCAGCCGGCCGTCAGTCAGGTCATCCGCAAGCTCGAGGCGGCGGTGGGCGAGACGCTTTTCGACCGCGCGGCGCGCGACGGATCGCTGACAGCGGCCGGGATGCTGCTGCGCGACTACGCACTGCGTCTGCTGGCGCTGCGCCGCGAGGCTTCGAGCGCTCTCGACGAGTTGAAGAGCCTGGAACGGGGACGGCTGCAACTGGCGGCCAACGAATACACGTCCATGTATCTGCTGCCGGCCATTGACCGTTTCCGGAGGGAGTTTCCCCAGGTCAGTGTCGCGGTGCACCGGATGCTGGCCTCGCAGATTCCCGACGAGTTGAGCCTGCGCTCCTTCGAACTGGGGGTGATCTCCTTTCGTCCTGATCCGGCCGAATTCCGCAGCATCGCGGTCTACGCCGACAGCCTGGCGTTCATTGTCTGGCCGGGCCATCCTCTGGCCGGGGCCACGCGCGTTTCCATCAACGATCTGGGGGCAGAGAACTTCATTGCCCACAACGTGGCGTCGCCCCTGCGGCGGCGGGTGATCGAGACCTTTCAGCGCTATCGGACGCCGCTGAACATGGGAATCGAGCTGCCGACAATCGAGGCGATCAAGCGGTTTGTGGCGATGGGCAACGGGGTCGCGCTGGTACCGCATCTGACCGTTGCCCGGGAACTGGAAACCGGCACCCTGGTGCGGGTTCCGGTGGATGAACTCGAAATCAAGCGCGTGTTGCGGCTGGTGTGCCGGCGGCGGGCCACGCTTTCCTACGCGGCGCAGGCCTTCCTGAAGACTGTCCGCGCGCTGGCCCGTGAGCAGGGTCCGCCTTTTCACTACCACGCGGAGCGGGCGGGCTGAGCCGGCCAAGCACAGGCGGAAGGGCGGTTTTCCGGCTTGTTTGCTGCTTTTCGCGCCGGATTGCGCGCCGCGTCGAGGCCGATTTCCCGTTTACGCAGTGGCAACCGATTTTTTGGGGGGCGGAGGGATCGATTGTCCACCTCGGCGCCGAGTGGCAGGGATGATGATTCTTGCAATTCCGTCGGCTGCACGGACCGCCCCGGCCAGTTACAATGCTGAGAGCGGGGCTCGGCTTCAGCCGGAGCGCCGGAATCGACAAGCTTGTTGCCTGCCGGACAGTTGGGCAGCCGTGAGGTTCAGGACCGAATGAAGAAGATCGCTTTGATTGTATTGCTGCTGACCGCCTGCGCTGTGTCAGGCCGTGCCCAGGAAAGCCGTCAGGATATCAGCTTGAGCGGCACGGCGCTCATTGAGCCGTTCATGGCCTCGTCCACCGATGTCTATGTTGATTCCACCACGGCGTACGGGGCCTTGCTGAGCTACCGTTTCATGCTGACGCCGTCGAGCGCGATCGAAGCCAACTATGGCATTACTTACGAAAACAAGATTCATTTTTCCGTCAACCCGAACAACTACAACGTATTGACCCGCACCCAGGAAGTTAGCGCCGCTTATGTCCGTTACTTCAACTATCGCAAGTTCAATCCATTTGTTGAAGGCGGTCCGGGCGTGCTGATCTTTCTGCCCATTCTCAACTCCGGCACTCAAACGGTGGACGCCCATCAGCAGATGCAGATGGCCCTTATGTACGGCGCGGGCATCGCGTACGAGATCAGCCCCAGCTTCGATATCCGCGCCGAATACCGCGGTCTGGTCACCAAGGTGCCGACCTTCAACGATTCGCAGTTCACCACCAACCGCTGGTACAACATCTTCGAACCAGCGGTCGGCGTGGCCTACCACTTTTGAGGCTGGGCCGAATCGCGCGAGCGCGGGGTAAATCGAAGCGCAAGGGGAAAAAACCGCCGGAGCGGAAAGATTTTCATGCAATTCAGCCGATCGAAAAAGGACGGGCTTGCGCCTGTCCTTTTTTTTGCCGCCAGCGCCCGCAGAGCGGTGCTGCTCAGAACAGAGCGGAGAGCGCGGCGAAAGAATCAATCTCGATCAGGTAACGGCCTTCGGACGCGTCTTCGAGTGCGGCATGTTCCAGTTCCCATGTCTCCGGGCGGGCGAGGAAGACGGCGTTCAGACCGGCAGCCAGAGCCGGGTTGATGTCGCTCCTGGGGCTGTTGCCGATCATCCAGCAGGCGCGCCGATCAAGTTGATGGCGAAGGAGAACATCGCGGTAGGCGGCGGCATCCTTTTCCGGAACGACCTCAACGGCGGAAAAATGGCCGGCGAGTCCGGAGCGGCCCAGCTTATCGGCCTGTTCCGCGGGATCGCCCTTGGTCATGAGAATGAGGTGATGACGGGAGGACAGCGCGGCGAGGGTTTCACCAACGCCGGGGAGCAACTCGATCTTCTGCTCGGCGATGGAGTGTGCGAAGCCGCGAATGCGCCGGATTTTCCCCGGGCTGAGCGGGGCGGGGCTCAGCCGCGCGAAGCAGGTGAGCAACGAACGGGCAAAGCTGCTGACGCCGTAGCCGTGCGTTGGGATGGTCTCCCGTTCGACGGCGTTGAGCGCCTCGCGGACCTGGGCGGGCGAGTACTCGTGGTGGTCGAGAAAGCTGATGAAGGCGGCGATGGCGCGCTCAAAATAGGCGTTGTTCTCCCATAGCGTGTCGTCGGCGTCGATGAGCAGGGACTGGCCAGCAGGGAAGCGCGCCATGCGTTGATGGTAGCGCACCGGCAAGGCGAGCGGGGACGAAGGAATGAGTCGAAAGGGGGCGCCGTCCAACCCCGCCGCGGAAATCAGCAAAAGCGGCGGGAGAGGACGGCGCCCGGCAATGCGAACCATGCGGTTCGGGCAGGAGAACCGCTCTAGGATTTGGGTTGCGCCTTCAGCCACTGATCGAGTTTTGGCTCCTGGAGCGAGCGCAGCTCCATGCAGTCATCGATGCGCTCAATGGCGTGCTGAAGCGACTTGCTGGAGGAAGCGACCGGATGCGTGGAAAAAAACTGCTGCACGCTGTCGCGGCCGGCAGCCGAGCAGAAACTGCCGGTGGATTCGACCAGCACGGCTCCCATCTCGGTGGTGAACTGCGCCTGGACCTTGCTCCAGTTCTGCTGAATGTAGTTCCAGGTTTCGTCGCGGTTTTCCGGGATCTGAAGGGCGATGGCGAACTGGATGACGGCGTCCTGGTTGCGCACCTTGCCGCTGACGGCAAAATCCAGGGCGTGCTTGAGCAGGGCGGGGTTTTCAAACTGTGCCAGCAGGCGCAGCGCGCCATCCTGGAAGCCGGGATTGGACGAGGTTTCGTAGATTCTCTTCAGCCGGTGGAAGAGTTCGGAGTCACCGTTGCGGGCGGCGACTTCCAGAGCGGCCTGGGCCAGCGTGGGCTCGGCCGCGGTGGGGTCGACGATGTAATGATCGGCGATCTGGCGGGCTTCGGTGAGGATAGCCGGATCCTTGCCGTAATCGCCGAGAAGGGTGAAGAGATGGGCGCGCAGTTGAAGTTTGTTGTTTGAGTCGGATGCCGAGGGCGGGCCGAGCCGGGCGTACTCCGGCGCAAAGGTCGAGCGAATCCAGGCCGAAAGCTGCGCGCGTTCCTCTGGGGTGGCCGCAATCTGCGTGTAGGTGGAGCGGAGACCGTAATCGGCCTCGTTCACCACTTCTGCGTTGGGGTCGGCTTTGATGGCCGCCGCCAGGTCCAGATAAGCGCCGACGGGAGCCTTGTTGGCGTGCACCTGCGCCCACTCATCGCCGATCAGGCTGATGCGCTCGTCCGGCGTCAAGCCGGTCTCCACGTGTGCCACCAAAGCCTTGTAAATGCTGGGCGGATAGGTGCTGCGATAGTAGCCTTTGCCGCCGGCATTGGCGAAGAAAAGCGAGGCGGCGGGAACGGGAAGCGAGTTGGTTTCCGGTGTCAGCACCTCGCAGACCTGGCCGGAATCGCCCGGCGCCGGGGGCGTGGTCTTGAAGCAGACCGGCAGCGTCCACTTCTGCGCGGGGTTGGGCTGGATTCTGGGATCGAGATAGAAACGCTTCTGGCTGACCGCGACCCGGCCGTTGGCCGGCTGGCCGAAGGTGAGGATGGGCGCGCCGGGCTGGACGACCAGGCTCTCCATGATCTTGTCCACCGGCTTGTGGCTCACCGCAGTCTGCGCGTTCCAGAAATCCTGCGCCGTGGCGTTTGCGTAAAGATGAGCCTCCAGATAACGGTGCACGCCCTGGCGGAAGGTCTCCTCGCCGAGGTAGTTTTCCACCGAGAGCAGGACGGCGGCGGCCTTGCCGTAGGAGATGCCGTCAAACATCTGATTGATCTGGTCGGGGGTATCGGCCTTGGCGCGGATGGCCCGGGTGGTGGGCA
Source organism: Occallatibacter sp. (assembly GCA_049976805.1). Classification (GTDB taxonomy): domain Bacteria; phylum Acidobacteriota; class Terriglobia; order Terriglobales; family Acidobacteriaceae; genus Telmatobacter. Next base: position 6,526 of record JBMFHN010000021.1, read on the forward strand.
GCGCGTCCAGATCCAGGGCCGAATCCACGCCGGCGACTTCCATCTGATCGATCTTCCACTCCGGATAGAGATGATCGACGGCCTTGCTCTCCATCCATGTGGCGAATCCCTCGTTGAGCCAGATGTTGTTCCACCACTGCATGGTGACCAGGTCGCCGAACCACTGGTGGGCCATCTCGTGGGCGATCACCAGGGCAACCTCTTCCTCGGCTCCGGCCGAAGCCGTCTTCGGGTCGAGCAGCAGATCGGCTTCACGATAGGTGATGGCGCCGAAGTTTTCCATGGCGCCGGCCTCGAAATCCGGCAGGGCGATCAGATCAAGCTTCTTGAGCGGGTAGGGGATGCCGAAATAGTTGTCGTAGTAGTGGAGCACCCGCTCGGCCACGCCCAGCCCGTAGTGAGTCAGGGCGACCTTGTCGGGGGTGGCGCAGACGCGGATGGCCACGCCGTCCGACGAGCCTGCCGTGCATTGGAAATCGCCGACCAGAAAAGCCACCAGATAGGTGGACATCTTCGGCGTGGTGGCGAAGTGCAGCGTGTGTTTGCCGGCGCCGGGGCCGGCCGTGTCGCTCTGGATGGGCTCGTTGGAGATGGCCGTGTCGCCGCGGTCGACCACCAGGGTCACGTCAAAGGTGGCCTTGAAGGCCGGTTCGTCGAAACAGGGAAAGGCGCGGCGCGCATCGGTGGATTCAAACTGGGTAACGGCGTAGTTGCGATGGTCGCCCTTTGAAAGATAGAAGCCGCGCAGTTCGTTGTTCAGCTTGCCGGTGTACTGGATGTGGAGCGTGGCCGGGCCGGCAGGCAGGGTCTTCGGGAAGGTGAACGTCGCCTGCTGTTTCTCTGGGTCGAGCGAGACGATGGCCGTCTGCTGCTGGCCGCCGGCGTTCACGGTTACGCTCTTGAAGACGATCTCAATGGCGTTGAGGGTGATCGCGCGGGAGGGGACGGCCAGGGTCACATCGATGGACTCAACCCCGGAAAAGGTTGCCGTCTTGAGGTCGGGCGTGAGGGCGAGTGTATAGTGCGCGGGCCGGACGGTTGGCGAAAGCCGCTGAGCGCCGGCGGAGCAGACCAGAACAAGCGAGAGCGCGAGCAGAATGGACGGCGCAGCAATCGCCGCGCGCGCCGCCGAAGAGAGGCTGGAAATCAAGCCGGAAATCTTCATGGAAATCTCCTGGTAAGGAAGCGGTCAATTTTTTTGACCCTTGGTTGTTGAATCCATTTTGCGTCTTCCCGGAGCTTGTTGCGCGGCCGGAGATGAAATGGAACGGAGAAAGGGCGCGTTCAGAGATTCTAGGACCTTCGGTTCTTCTCCGGCAGCAGCGAGTCGAGGATCAGCAGACAGGCGCCGGTGACGATGGCAGAGTCGGCAAGGTTGAAGTCGGGCCAGTGGTAAGTGAAGATGTGGACTTCAATGAAGTCCACCACCGAGCCGTAGACGATGCGGTCGTGAGCGTTGCCGAGTGCTCCGGCGAAGATCAGCGCCAGTCCGACGGTAGCCGGTGTGATGCGACTGCCGAGACGGATCATCATCGCCAGAACGGCCAGGGCCGCCGCCAGCGAAAAGCCAATCAGCGCCCCGCGGACCGCGTGCGGCGAAGCGGAGTCGGCAAAGAGGGAAAACGCCGCGCCGTCGTTGGTCCAGTGGGTGATGCGCAGCAGGCGCGGCACGACCGGAATGGCGCCACCCATGGGGATGTGGGTCGCAACCCAGTTTTTGGTCAGCCGATCGAGCCAGAAGACCGAGGCTGAAAGCGCAAGCAGCCAGGGCAGGCGGCGTGGAGGAGCGAATTTCAACGCGAGGCCTCCATGGGTTCGGGCTCGGGCGGGGCAATCTTCATCTCTTTCAGCGCGTCCTGGCAGCGGCGGCAGACGTTCTCCCAGATGCCGTAGTTGCTGACTTCCGGCATGTAGTTCCAGCATCGCGCGCATTTCGAGCCGGAGGCTGGGAGCACTACCATCCCTGAATTCTCGCCTTCGAACACGCTAACCTCGGAGACGTTGAGAATTTCTTTGAGTCCTGCGGAGTGCCGCCTGAGCAAGTCAAATAACTCACCGGACGCCGTGATTTTCAGTTGTGCTTCAAGACTCTTTCCAATTCGTTTGGCTTGGCGCTCGTTCTCAAGCAATATTAGAGCTGCATTGCGCACGACAAAGATTTGCTTCCACTCCTCCAGCAGCGGCGCCGGATCTTCGGAGAAAATCTCTTCCGGCTGAGGAAACAGCGCCAGATGCACGCTCGCCTCGCGGCCTTTGACCCGGGGCAGATACTCCCAGACCTCGTCCGCGGTGAAGCTCATGATGGGCGCGACCAGGCGGACCAGGGCCTCGGCGATCCGCCAGAGAGCGGTCTGGGCCGAGCGGCGCGCCAGGCTCGTGGGCGCGAAGGTGTACATGCGGTCCTTGAGCACGTCGAGATAGAACGAGCTGAGGTCCACGGTGCAGAACTCGTTCACCGCATGGTAAACGCGATGAAACTCGAAATCGCCATACCACCCCGATTTTCCATCGGGGCCGATCATCTTCTCCGTCAGTTCGCGGGTGCGGGCCAGCATGTAGCGGTCAAGCGGCAGAAGTTCGCGCTCTTCCAGGCTGTCGGTGTCCGGGTTGAAGCCATCGAGGTTGCCGAGCAGGAAACGGAAGGTGTTGCGCAGCTTTTTGTAGACCTCGGCGCAGCGGGTCATCAGCCGCTCGCTGGCCGCCATGTCCTCGCGGAAGTCGACCGAAGCAACCCAGAGGCGGACGATCTCTCCGCCCATGCGGTTGGCGATGTCGACCGGATCGACGCCGTTGCCGAGCGACTTGCTCATGGCCCGGCCCTGCTCGTCGAGCGTCCAACCGGCGGTGGCAACATGCGAATAGGGCGCGCGGCCGCGCAGCGCGACCGCAGTCAGCAACGACGAGTGGAACCAGCCGCGATGCTGATCGCCGCCCTCGAGATACAAGACCTCAGGGGGCTGGGCGCTGGTCGGATGCTGAAAGGCCGCGTAGGTGGGCTGCAACTCCGCGTCGGTGTCGCAGACGGCCAGCCAGCTGACGCCGGAGTCAAACCAGACGTCCAGAATGTCGGTTTCCTTGCGGAATCCCTGGCCGGGCTGGCGGACTTCTCCGCAATGCTGGCAAACGGTATTGTCTGGCAGCAGTTCCCCGATTGGAGTCGTATGCCAGGCTTCGATGCCCTCGTTCTTGACCAGCTCAACGATCCTGCGGTTGAGCGCGGCGTCGACAATCGGATGGTTGCAGGCCTGGCAGAGGAAAACGGCGATGGGCACGCCCCAGATGCGCTGGCGGCTGATGCACCAGTCGGGGCGCGTCGCGATCATGTTGGTGATGCGTTCCTTGCCCCAGGCCGGATCCCAGACCACCTTGTCGATCTCGTCGATGGCGGCCTGGCGGAAGGTGCGTTCTTCGCCGGAGATGTTCTCGATCGGGGTGTCGAGGGAAACAAACCACTGCTCGGTGGCGCGGAAGATGACCGGATGGTGACAGCGCCAGCAGTGCGGGTACGAGTGTTCGAGGTCGCTTGCGGCCAGCAGCGCGCCGCGCTCTTCGAGCATGGCCAGAATGACCGGATTGGCGGCCCATACCTTCAGACCTTCGAAGGGCGGCGGCGAGGCCAGCGGCCATGCGTCCGGGTCCACGTGGACATGGCCCGCGGCGTCAACGCGGCAGGTGGGGTCGATCCGATAGCGCTGGCCGGTGGAAAAGTCGTCGGCGCCGTGCGCAGGCGCGGTGTGGACAGCGCCCGTGCCGGTGTCGGCGGTGACGTAATCGGCCAGCACCCCGAGAATCGCACGATCGAGGAACGGATGATCGAAGGTGGCGCCCTCCAGCTGGCTTCCCTTGAAACGGGCCAGCTCGGCGAGATCGCGCCAGCCGCAGGCCTGGGCGACCGAAGCGGCCAGTTCGGCCGCAACAATATAAACCGTTCTGTGCGAACAGCATTCTTCGCCGCTTGTGGCCTCGATGGCCAGGTAGTCGAAACCGGGATGGAAGGCTACGGCCATGGAGGCTGGCAGGGTCCATGGCGTGGTGGTCCAGATCACGGTGAAAACCTCTTTTTCGGCCAGCGCAGGCGCAATCGCCGACGGGTCCGACCTGAGCCGGTAGCGCACGTAAATGGCCGGGCTGGTGTGCTGGTCGTATTCGACCTCGGCCTCGGCCAGCGCGGTGCGGTCGTGGATGCACCAGTAGACCGGCTTGAGGCCGCGATAGACGAAGCCCTTTTCCAAAAAGCCGTAGAAGGCCTCGAGGGTGCGGGCTTCGTAGTCGCGGGACATGGTCGTGTAGGGTTGCTCCCAGCGGCCCAGGCAGCCGATGCGCTCGAACTGCGTGGTTTGCAGGTCCACGTACTTCTGCGCGTAGGCGCGGCAGGCGGCCAACACCTCCGGCACCGGCATCTCCAGCTTGCGGCGGCCAAGCTGCTCGTCCACCTTGATCTCGATGGGCAGCCCATGGCAGTCGTAGCCGGGAACGTAAGGCGCATCAAAGCCCGCCATGGTCTTCGACTTGACGACAAAATCCTTCAGACCCTTGTTGAGCGCGTGCCCCAGGTGAATGGGCCCGTTGGCATACGGGGGGCCATCGTGGAGCAGAAACGATGGCCCGCCGGCCTGACGGCGCCTCTGCCCGGTCTTGCGCAACTCTTCGTAAAGCCTGAGCGATGCCCAGCGAGCCAGCCGATGCGGCTCATTCTGCGGCAGATTGGCTTTCATGGGGAAGGCGGTCTGGGGCAAGCGAAGGGTCGCCTTCAACTCCGGTGCTGGGGACATCGTAACTCCCTGGTGGTGGTCCGGTCGGTCGCAGGCGGCGGGCACGCCCGGCGAGACAGCCCCGGAAAATTCTTTCCCGGAGGAAGACGCGCTCACCCGCTCTCTGCGATCTCACGTTTTCGGAAAATGCTCCGCTTTCTTTCCTTAGTGTAAACGGGGCGGAAAGGAAAATGAATTGCCCGGGACGCGCTCCGGCAGGAAGAGCGAAATCCGCTGGTTTTCTTCCTTTTTTGGGGATGTTTTTCTAACGATGGCCGGCGTTGTTCGTCTATCGGTACATAAGCAACCGAGCCGATGCCTGGCAAAAAAGAACCCGTGGTGCGCAGCGCGCGCCAAAGGGGAGAGACATAACCGGGCGATGTCGAGCATAATGGAAGCGAGGGCCTGACGACGAAAAATCGACCGGCAGTTGAGCCCATCAGGCGCGCGAGAGCCACGGAAACACCCGCAACTATGGTCAACGATTTGCTTACCCCAGAATTGGAATTGGAAGTTGACGGAGTCGGCGCAGACGGCAGCGGAGATGGCGGCGAGCTGAGCGTCTCCCTTGTTTTTCCCGTCGAGGAAAAACCGGTCTGGGCGGGACTTTACGAGAGTCTTCACGAGCTTCTGTTCCCATCCAGGCTGCCTCCTCTGGAGCTGACTTCGCAGCCGATTCCGGTTCCGGACCGGATGGCGGTCAAGCGCAATCCCTGGGCCGTAGGCATCTCGGTCGCGGTCAACTTGACCATTCTGGCGCTCATGCTCTACTTCGGTGTGAAAAAGATTGTCAATACGATCAAGCCTCCCATGATGGTGGCCAACATCGATGTCGGGGAGTTCAAAGGGCCCAAGGCTCCCAGGATGGCCGGCGGCGGGGGCGGCGGCGGCGATCACAGCACGGTGGAAGCCAGCAAAGGAAAGCTGCCCCAGATCGAGAAGCATCCGGTGGTTGCTCCCCAGGTGCAGACGGTGGAGAAGCCCAAGCTGGCGATGGAAGCCGCCATCAACGTGCAGAAAGACATCCCCCTGCCGGACAACCCGATGCTGCCGAATCTGGGGATCAAGGATTCGATCAACGTCAAGCTGGCCTCGAATGGTCAGGGCGGCGCCAATGGCATGGGAACCGGTTATGGCGGCGGGCTGGGCTCGGGCAGCGGCAACGGCTACGGGGCAGGCAGCGGCGGCAACTACGGCGGCGGCATTTATCATGTGGGCGGCGGCGTTTCGATGCCGGTGGTGATCCACAGCGTCGAAGCGGAATTTACCGACGAGGCGCGGCGGAACAAGTATCAGGGAGTGTGCATCATTTCGATCATCATCGATGTGCATGGAAACCCGCACAATCCGCGGGTGGTGCGGGCCCTCGGCATGGGGCTGGATCAGAAAGCCATCGAGGCGCTGATGCAATACAAGTTCAGGCCGGCCATGAAAGATGGCAAGCCCGTGCCGGTGGAACTCCCCGTAGAGATCAACTTCCGGCTCTTTTGAACAGGGCGATGGAAAGCGGCCGGAGCAGAGCAAAGTCTGCCGCGCTTCGGCTTCTTCGTTCCCGAGCGTCGTCCCGGATGCCGCGGAAGCCGCCAGAGGCGCGCGCGGCTCAGTGCGGAGGCGGACCTGGATCAGAAAATTTCCTCCGTTCTGCAATCGAGGGGATACGCGTGCGCAGAGCGTATGCGCGCGTTCTTCGGCAGGGTGGCGCAAGGGCACCGGATGGTTGACGGAGGGCTTCCACGCGACCGATAATCGAGGTGCACTCATCCAGACACGATTCTGTCCCATCAATCGAAGCCGCCTTGGCTGAAACCTGGACCTGGAGTCAAAAACTTAGGAGCTGACACCGTCATGGCAACTGCCCAACCCTCAGCCGCGCCGACTCTCCGGCCCGGCGTCCAGCCGCTGCGCGCCGGCCAGGGTGAATCCTATCTCTGGCACAAGCTGCATTCGCTGCTGGGCATCATTCCCCTCGGCGCATTTCTTTTCGAGCACTTCATCTCGAACTACGAGGCGCTCAAGGGACCGGCCGCTTACGGTGCGCAGGTCAAGTTCCTCAACAGCTTGCCGATGGTGCGTTTGCTGGAGTGGGTTTTCATCTTTCTGCCCATTCTCTATCACGCCTGCTATGGCGTGTGGATCTGGCTGCGCGGCAAATCGAACGTGGTCTATTATCCCTGGGCGGGCAACTGGCTCTATCTTTCGCAGCGCTACACCGGCCTGATCGCTTTCGCCTACATCCTGCAGCACGTGATCCGCGAGCGATTCATGGGCGTTGACCTTCCGAATCATCCGTACGCGGCCTTCTGGAAGGTGCAGCACGAGCTGGCCAATCCCTGGATGCTGGCCGTCTATGTGATTGCCGTCATCGCCATCTGCTGGCACTTTTCCTATGGCGTCTGGCTGTTCGCGGCCAAGTGGGGAATCACGCCCGGCGCCCAGGCGCGCAAGCGGTTCGGTTATGTCTGCGTGGCTCTGGGACTGGGACTGACGGCGATGGGTCTGGCCAGTCTGTGGGCTTTCGCAGGCCCGGCCTACAGGAACGCTCCCGAGAATCCGGCTCCGGCAGTTTCTCTTCTGGTGGCTCCGGCACGGCCGGCGGCGGCGCCCAACATTTCGATCTAAACGCGGGAGCGGCCCCCGGGGTCACGCGCGGAAAGGAACAAGGACAACTCCATGGCAGCACCCAGAATCATTGTGGTCGGCGGAGGCCTGGCCGGACTGGCAGCGGTCATCAAGATCGCCGAGGCGGGCGGCAGCGTCGACCTGTTCTCGATCGTTCCGGTCAAACGTTCTCACTCGGTTTGCGCCCAGGGCGGCATCAACTCCGCCAAGAACCTGAAGGGCGAAGGCGATACTCCCTGGCAGCATTTCGACGACACGGTTTACGGCGGCGACTTTCTGGCCAACCAGACTCCGGTCAAACTGATGTGCGAGGCAGGGCCTGGAATCATCGACCTGCTGGACCGCATGGGCGTGCCGTTCAATCGCACGCCGGAGGGTCTGCTGGACTTCCGCCGCTTCGGCGGCACGCTCTACAACCGCACCGCCTTTGCCGGCGCCACCACCGGCCAGCAGTTGCTCTACGCGCTCGACGAGCAGGTGCGGCGGCATGAGTCCGAGGGCAAGGTCAAGAAGTACGAGGGCTGGGAGTTTCTTTCCGCCATTCTCGACGCGAAAGGCGCGGTCCGCGGCATCACCGCCCTGGACCTGCGCACAATGGAGTTGCGCGCTTTTGCGGCCGACGCGGTCATCCTGGCCACGGGCGGCGTGGGAGCCATCTTCGGCAAGAGCACGAACTCGGTGGCCTGCACCGGTTCGGCCCAGTCGGCCGTCTTTCAGCAGGGCGTCTATTACGCCAACGGCGAGTTGATTCAGGTGCATCCGACGACGATTCCGGGCGAGGACAAGCTGCGCCTGATGTCCGAGTCGGCGCGCGGCGAGGGCGGACGGGTCTGGGTGCCGCGCACTCCGGGCGACAAGCGCCCGGTGAAGCAGATTCCCGAGGCCGAGCGGTTCTATTTTCTCGAAGAGTGGTACCCGAAGTACGGCAACCTGGTTCCGCGCGACATCGCCACGCGCGCCATCTTCCGCGTGGTCTACGAGGAGGGCCTGGGCATCGACGGCCAGCCGATGGTCTACCTGGACCTGTCGCACATTGACCGCGCCACGCTGGACCACAAGCTGGGCGGCATTCTGGAGATATACGAGAAGTTTGTCGGCGTCGATCCGCACGTCGAACCGATGAAGATCTTCCCGGGCATGCACTACACGATGGGCGGCCTGTGGGTGGATTTCGACCAGATGACCAACATTCCGGGCCTGTTTGCAGCCGGCGAGTGCGAGTACCAGTACCACGGCGCCAACCGCCTGGGCGCGAACTCCCTGCTGAGCTGCATCTATGGAGGATTCCAGGCCGGTCCCAACGCCTTGCGCTATGCGAAGAACGCGCCTGCCCTTGAAGGAGATGGCGGAGCCGCGGCAGAGCTGGCACGCCAGGCGGAGATCAATGCGAAGCTGATGAAGAACGAGGGGACGGAGAATCCCTTCCGGTTGTGGCGCGAGCTGGGCCAGACCATGACCGAGCACGCCACGGTGATCCGCTACAACAAGGGGCTCAAGCAGGCCGACGAGAAGATCGTCGAGCTGATGGACCGCTATCAGAAGGTGAACCTGAGCGACAAGAGCCAGTGGGCCAACACCAGCTTCGCTTTTGCCCGCCAGTTGAAGAACATGCTGGAACTTTCCCGGGTCGTGGTGCAGGGAGCGATTTTGCGCGACGAGTCGCGCGGCGCGCACTACAAGCCGGATTTTCCCGACCGCAACGACGAGAAGTTCCTGAAGACCACCAAGGCCGCTTTTACCGGAGACGCAGCCGGACCGCGTTTCGAGTATGAGGCCGTCGATACACAGTTCATCCAGCCGCGCCCGCGCCGTTACGACGCGGCCAAATAAGCAAAGGGAGACTCGCCGATGGCAACCAAGACTGTGCAAATTGAAATCAAGCGCCAGGCCAGCCCCGATGCCCCCGCGGTCTGGGAGAAGTTCGAGATTGAGTGGCGTCACGGCATGAACGTAATCTCGGCTTTGATGGAGATCGCCGCCAGCCCGGTGACCGCAGACGGTCGCCAGACGACGGCCGTTACCTACGACTCGAACTGCCTCGAGGAGATCTGCGGCTCCTGCGCCATGCGCATCAACGGGCGGGCGCGCATGGCCTGTTCGTCGCTGATCGACAACCTGGAGCAGCCCATCAAGATCGAGCCGCTGTCGAAGTTCCCGCTGGTGCGCGACCTGCAGGTGGATCGCTCGGTCCTGTTCCAGAACCTGAAGGCGGTCAAGGCCTGGGTGCCGATCGACGGCACCTACGACCTGGGCTCCGGACCGCGCCAGACGCCACAGCAGCAGGAGGTGAACTACCCGCTCTCGAACTGCATCTCCTGCACCTGCTGCATGGAGGTCTGCCCGCAGTTCAACGAGAGCACGGGCTTTGTGGGCGCGGCCACCATCGCGCAGGTGATGCTCTTCAACAACCACCCCACGGGGAAGGTTTTGAAGGAAGAGCGTCTGCGCGCCCTGGCTGGCGATGGCGGCATCCAGGAGTGCGGCTATGCGCAGAACTGCGTCGAAGTCTGCCCCAAGCGCCTGCCGCTGACCAATGCCATTTCCGAGATCGGCCGCGACGTCTTCGTCCAGAAGGTCAAGGACCTCCTGTTCAGTTAACCGAGGGGCGGCGCCAGCCCTCCGATCAGCGGGGTGAGGCAGATTCCTTCCGCCCGCCCCTGTCTCCCATTCTGCCAGCTCCGACTGCCCCGCTGCCGATCAAACGGCGGCGGGGCTTGATGTGTCGAGCGCTTTTTCCCGCGCGGCTGCTCCGCGCGGGTTTTCCGTTTGCGGTGTCAGGATGCGCGGGCGGCTCATGGCTCGTTCAGGATCAGGGCAATGCGGCCGGCGATGAGCTCGCTGGGAGGCACGCCGGCGTCAATCTCGATCAAATCCACGGGAAAAGCGATGTTGTGCGGGCGAAGGACGAGCCGGTGGGAGACAAAATCCACGTAGCGCAGCGTCAGATGCGATCCGTTCCGGATGGCGTAGAGGTTGGGGCGGCTGGGCCGGTAGGGCATCAGGGAATTGTAATGCCGGTCGATCAGGGCGATGGCCTCGGGGAGCACGAGCGGTTCCATGGGCAGGGCATCGGCCGCCGAGATGCGCACGGCAACGAAGCGCTGCCAGGCGCGGCGCGGGTTGGAGGCACGGGAGCGGATCGAGCGCAGCAGGCCGGCGGGCAGATTCAGCAGGCTCAGCACGGCCGAGGGGCGGATGAAGGGCTCGAAGAGCGCGGATGCATGGGAAACGAGCGGAATCACGCTGTCCTCGCCTTCGACCGGCAGCAGCGAACTCTGCGCGGTGGAGGGCAGCAGGTCGCTGGCCGCCATGTGCTGCGCGGCCAGAATCCGGTCCAGAGCATCGAGCGAAAGCTGGCGACGGCTGTGCAGAAAGTTGGACAAATGCGACTGCCCAAAGCCGGTCTGGCGCGCCAGCAGAGAGACGCTCACCGTTCCCCGCTGTATCCTGCGCAGCAGTTCCAGACGGAGGCGCTCGTGCATCTGTGTGAAATTCATCTGTGGAAAATCCGCCACCAGCAATAGGGATGAACGGCCTTCATTTTCCTTATGAAAACTTATCAGGGCCGGGTTGCCTTGATTTCCGGCATTCTCCCGAGGGCTGGAAGGCGCAGAAGGGGAAAGAGACCGGAGAGGATTGACGCATGGGAACTATTTTTCTAGATTGGCTTAACTTAATCTTGCATCGGTCTGTGGGAATGTAGTGAGAAATGTTTTCATGCTGCAAGGCTGAAAATGGGCGGACTTCCGCCTCTTTCGGCAGGCAAAAAAATGATAGCCGGAGGGTGAAATCTCTCCGGCTTTCTCATCCCGGTTCCCGGGCGAGCCAACGGATCGCCGGGGAGCGGCCCTGCAGGGTATTCCAGAATCTGTGCGCCATGAGCAGGACAAAAAACAAAAGAATCCGGTCGGCTATCCCCCATCAGGGCAGAGAGATCCTGAGCAGCCGGTCCCGGTTTCTTCCACCCCGCGGAAACAAGAGGCTAAAACAGAGCCGTCGGGAGAAGACAAGAACACGGAGAATCTGTCATGGAATTGCGCGTGCAACTGAAAATTTGCGAGGGGTGCGGCTGTCTTTGGTATCGCACCCAGGCCCAAGGGAGCGTGTATTGCAGACAATGTGAGACAAAACTGAAGGACTTTCCCACGCCAGAGAGCCGGAAACGGCGCGGACGCCCAGCCCGCAGGATGCTGGCGAGGGTTTGGGCAGTGGCGGAATCATCTGGAGGTGCCGAATGAGCGCGGCACTCCAGTTGCCAATGATCTGGACGGCCAGCCGTCTGCAGCAGGCAAAACAGCGGCAGGGGCGGAGCGTCGAAGAAAAGCCGGCGATGAAACCGGCCGCCAAGCCAGTTGTCAGGGCGAAGGCGGCGGAACCGGAAGCCAGCCTGGGCTTCTATCGCAAACACACCGAGAGCCTGCTGCGGCGTTATCTCTACGCTTCGATGCAGGTGGGGCGGGCGCCTTCGATACTGGGCGAGCCCATCGCCCGCGGCTGGTGCTCGAGCCGTCCGGTTCGCACCTTCGAGGACGCGGTGATCTTCGTCCTCGACGTGGAAAGGTGCCTGAACCGGCTCGGTTCGCTGGACCGCATGATGGTGAGCCGGATCGTGCTTCAGGAGTACACCCAGGCCGAGGCTGCAACCCTGCTGGGGATGAGCGTCCGCAGCATCTGTTACAAGTTTCCCAAGGCCATGGACCGGCTGACGGAAAAGCTGCTGGAGAGTGGACTGCTGGTTTTGCCGCACTGAGCGCAGTGGCGAGCGCGGCGGCCTTGAAGGTTCATCCGCTGCGCTCGCCGGCGTGGCCTTGGGGAGCGCGCCAGCGAAGCCCGAAAGGCCACGGAATGACGGAGGGCAGGGCCGGTGGGCCGGTTCCAAAAACGAACCCGCCGGGAATTTGGGAATGCTTTCATCCTGATCTGCATCTGCAGCGGATTTTGTGGTTGAGCAGGCGCCGCGGCCAGCCTAGTTTCCAGGTGAGGCCATTGGGGGATGTTTCCCTGCCGTGCAACCCAGCGCGGATTCTGGCACGTTTCCCGGCCAAGACAATCATGCAGAAACACGAAACAAGCTTTTCCGGCGCGCTGGCCGGCCGCCTGACCGAGGCGGCGCTCGTCTACCAGCGGATCCTGGAGCAGAATCCCGGCAACCCGCAGGCGCTGGTCGCCATGAGCCTGGTAGCCCTGGCCAGCCACCAGCTGGAAGCGGCGGTCAGGATGGCTCGCGCCGCGCTGTCTGTTGCGCCGCGGATGGTCGTGGCCTGGGTGGCGCTCGGTCAGGCTCTGCGGGCTGCCGGCAGCGGCGAAGAGGCGGCCGGCGCCTATGAACAGGCCATCCGCCTGGACGGCACAGACCCGCTGGCCCGCATGGGGCGGGCGGAGCTGATGCTGGCCGCCGGCCGGCCGCAGGAGGCAATCGCGGAATACGAACGGGCGCTCAGCAAGCGGCCCGCGCTGGCCGCGGCCCAGATGGGCGCAGGCCACGCGCTGACCATGATGGAGCGCTACGAGGAGGCGCTGGCGCGCTACGGGCAGGCGCTCCAGATCAAGCCCCGCCTGCCCGAGGCCGAGTTCGCCGCCGGTTACGTGCTGGCGCGCATGGGAAATCCGCGCGAGGCGGAGATCCGCTACCGGCGGGCGCTGGCGGCGAGGCCCGACTTTGCCGCCGCCTGGATCAATCTGGGCAGCCTGTTGCGGGAACAGGGGCGCGACTTTTATGCCGAGGCCGCACTGCGGCGCGCCATTCAATTGCGCCCGCAACTGGTTTCGGGGTGGGTGAACCTGGCGATCCTGGAGCGGGAGCGGAAGCATTCGGCCGAAGCCGAGATCTGCCTGCGCAAGGCTTTCGCGCTCAACCCCGAACAGGTTGAGACGATGGTGGCCTGGTGCCAGTTCCGCGCTGCCGAGCGCGATCCGGCCGGGGCCTGGCAGTGGTTGCGCTGGGCGCTGGCTCGCGAGCCGGATCATCCCGAAGCCGTGAACATGCACGGCATCCTGCTGCACAACGAGGGCCGCTATGAAGAGGCGGTGGAAAGGTTTGTCCAGGCCGAGCGGCTGGGCCATCGTGCGGCCGCCTCCAACCGCGGCAACGCGCTTCTGGATATGGGGCGCATGAACGAGGCGCTGCGCGCACAGGAACGGGCGGTCGAACTGGATCCGCAAAGTCCGGGCACCCAGTACAACCTGGCCCTGACCCGGCTGCGGCTGGGCGACTGGGAGCGGGGATGGCCGGGATACGAAGCCCGCTGGCGCTTCCGCGAGATCCACCGCCGTCCCATGCTCTTTCGCCAACCGCGCTGGCAGGGCGAGCCGCTCCATGGCCGGCGGGTTCTTCTCTACGCCGAACAGGGATTGGGCGACGCGATCCAGTTCTGCCGCTATACGGCGCTGGTGGCGGCGCGCGGCGGCCGGGCGATTGTGCAGGTGCGTGAACCCGTCGCGCGGTTGATGGATTCTCTGGCTGTGGTGCGCGCCGGGCAGGCCGTGGTGGCAAGGCTCGGCGTGAAACCACCGGACTTCGATCTGGAGTGCCCGTTGATGAGCTTGCCGGCCGTCTTCGGGACCACGCCGGAGACGGTCCCGTGGGCAGGCGCCTACCTGGGAGCCGATCCGGAGCGCGCGAGGAAACGGCGGCTGGAGTTTTCCGGCGCCGGGTCGGATGCGCGCTGCCTGCGGGTCGGTCTGGCCTGGGCAGGCAATCCGAAATACAAGGCGGACGGGCAGCGTTCGATGCGGTTGAGCACGCTGCTGCCCCTGCTGCGCCGTTCTGACGTCACCTGGATCTCGCTGCAAAAAGGGCCGGCCGCGGAACAGTTGGGCGATCTGCCTGGCGAAGTGGTCGTCTGCGACGGTTCGAGCCGGGACCGTGACCTGGCCGAGACGGCGGCCCTGGTGGCTTCGCTCGATCTGGTCATCACCACGGACACCTCCATCGCCCACCTGGCCGGCGCCATGGCCAGGCCGGTCTGGATTCTGTTGCCTCACCTGAGCGATTGGCGCTGGATGCAGGCAATCGAGACCACCCCATGGTATCCGACCGCGCGGCTCTTCCGGCAGTGCGCGCCGGGAGATTGGGCTCAGGTGATCGAGCGCGTGGCGGATGAGTTGCGCTCGTTGACCACGGTCCGGCCGCGGCTTGCGCTCCGGCCTGCGAAGCACGGCTCCAGGCCTTCCCAGCTCCTACCCGCTTAAACCGTCTCACGCGGAAAAAAGTTGAAAAATCTTCTTGACATTCAAAACTCTATTAAATAGAGTACTCCTTATTGAGGACTTCTCTGAAGATAAGCAGGGATGTTCAAGGAGAGGATCTATGAATGCAAACTCTGAAGATATGGAACTGAAAGACAGGCTGAGCCTGATCGAAACCATGATCGCCGAAGGCCGGCGCTCGACCGGGCGCCACGGCTGGACTTTCGTGCTGTTGGGCGTGGCCTACTACGTCGCCATCACCTGGTCCAGGCTGGCCCATTACGGTATGGCCTGGCCCATCACCATGGCGGCCGCCGTCCTGTTGATGGTCATCATTCAGCGGCGCCAGCGGATCCATGCCGGTCGACCGCCGGTCACCTCCATGAACCGCGCCATCTGGTCCATCTGGATTTCGATGGGAATTTCGATGTTCGTTCTGCTCGACGCGCTCGGCTTCAGTGGCCGGGCGGACTGGCGTGCCTGGGCAGCCGTGGCCTGCACGCTGATCGGTGCCGCCAATGGGGCCTCCAGCCTGGCGCTGAAGTGGAAGCTACAGTTTGCCTGCGCGGTGGTCTGGTGGGCAGCGGCGGTCGTCGGCTGCTACGGCACTGAGACGCAGTGCTCGATTGCGTTTCTGGCCGCCATCTTTCTCTGCCAGATCGTCTTCGGCGGCTGGCTGATGATCGCCGAATCCCGCGACCGCAGGTTGGAGGTCGAACATGCCTGAGCTGCCGGAGCTGAATCCTGTGGTTCACGGGAAGCTGCGCCTGGCCCTGCTCTCGCTGCTCTCCGGCGTCGAAGAGGCGGAGTTCACCTGGCTGCGCCTGAAGACCGGCTCGACGGACGGCAATCTGGGCGCGCAACTGCTCAAACTCGAAGAGGCCGGTTACGTCGCGGTGGAGAAGAAGTTCGTCCAGCGCAAGCCGCAGAGCCTCTATCGCATGACCGAGGACGGCCGCCGGGCGCTGACCGAGTACGTGCGGGCCCTCAGACAACTGCTGGGCGGGGCGATGGACACACCGCAGCCCATCGCCGCGCAGAAAGAATGAAAGAGATGGAAATTGCAAGCGCAAATCCTTTGAGGAAAACGAGAATCTTCCGGCAATTCCTGGTGCCCGCACGGGCAGTCGTGTTCACCGCAGCCGTGTTTCTGCTGGCGGAATACGCGGCCCGCTTCGTCCATCTTCCGCCGGGGAGCTTCGTCCCATTGCCCTCGGTGATGCAAACGATTTTTCTATTTCTATCTCTGGCGGCGATGTGGCTGATCTCCAGGGGCCGGCTCGCGGAGTTCGGATTGACCAGGGGGACGTACACATTCAACCTGCGCATCCTCTGGTGGGTTCTTCCGGTGGCGGTGCTTTCCCTCCTGGGAGCGATTGCGTCTCCTCATGCGCGCGCATTCATCGATCTGACAAAGACGCAGACGATTGTTTTTGTCTGGCTCTACTCGAGTTTTTGCGAGGAGACGCTGGTGCGGGGGCTTCTGCAAACCTTGCTGGCCCGGAGCGCCGGGGCTGCGGGCCGCGGGATGAGCATGCCGGTTCTGGTGAGCGGGCTTTTCTTCGGAGCCATGCACCTTATGCTCATTCGACTCATCGGGGTTGGAGCCATTCCTATCGTTCTGATGGCAACGTACCTGGGACTGGTTGCGGCTCACTACCGGGAGAAAACAGGAAGCCTTCTTCCGGCGATTCTTCTGCACGTGCTCTTCAACATTGCCGGCACGCTGCCGATGTGGGCGATGCTGTGGCTGCGCGCGGGACGATGACTCAAGCAGTCTCACTCTCCGCGTGCAGGCTCTTGCGCACCCGCTGCATGATCCCCAGATAATAAGCCAGGTTGTGGATTGAGTTCAGGGTGGCGCCGAGCGGCTCGCCGCAGCGGGCCAGGTGGCGCAGGTAGGCGCGCGAGTAGCGGCGGCAGACGGGGCAGCAGCAGGCCGGGTCAGCCGGAGCCTGGTCTTCGGCGTAGCGTTTGCCCTTGATGTTCAGCCTTCCCTCGCTGGTGAAGAGCAATCCGTGGCGCGCGGCGCGGGTGGGCAGCACGCAGTCCATCATCTCCACGCCCATGCGGGCGTACTGCTCGATCTCGTCCGGGTAGCCCACGCCCATGACGTAGCGCGGCTTGTCGGCGGGCAGCAAGGGCAGCACCTCGGCGATCATCTCCAGGGTGAGCGCGCGCGGTTCGCCCACGCTCAGCCCGCCGATGGCATAGCCGTCGAAGTCCATCTCGACCAGCCGCTCCGCGCTCTCGCGGCGCAGGTCGCGGTACACGCCGCCCTGGACGATTCCGAAGAGGCTCTGACGCTGCCCACCCAGCTCCGCGTGCCACGGAACCTCATGGCAATGCATCTGAAAATGGTCGAGCGAGCGCCGCGCCCAGGCCATCGTCAGCCGCAGACTCTCTTCGGCGCGGCTGCGATCGGCAGGGTATTCGGTGCACTCGTCGAAGGCCATTGCGATGTCCGCGCCTAGCGCAATCTGCACATCCATGGAATGCTCGGGGGTGAAGAAATAGCTGCTCCCGTCCAGATGCGAACGGAAGCGGACGCCCTCGTCGGTGACCTTGCGCAGCGCGCTCAGGCTGAAGACCTGAAAGCCGCCGGAGTCGGTCAGCATGGCGCGCGGCCAACTGATGAATCTGTGCAACCCGCCCATGCGGCGGATAGCTTCGTGGCCGGGGC
>JBMFHN010000022.1:0-22914 GCA_049976805.1 Occallatibacter sp.
AAGAAACCATGGGAAAGATTCTCGGCGTCGTCAACCAGAAAGGTGGAGTCGGCAAGACGACGACAGCCATCAATCTGGCAGCAAGTCTCGCTTTGCAAGGACTCGAAGTCCTTCTCGTCGATTGTGACCCTCAGGCAAATGCTTCCTCTGGCCTTGGTTTCCAGCGGGATGACAACCGCCGTTCCACTTACGACGTCTTGATGGGAGACTCGCCGGCAGATGAAGTGATTCAGGCCACGGAAATCACGCATCTTTTCCTCCTGCCTGCGTCGAAGAACCTGACCGGCGCCAACATCGAACTGGCTTCGGCCGAGGATCGGGCTCTGCGTCTGCGCCGGGCGCTCTCCTCGGTCCGGGACGGCTTCGATCTGGTGATCCTGGACTGTCCACCGGCCCTCGATCTGCTCACCGTGAATGCTCTGGCGGCGGCCGACACGCTCATCGTTCCCATGCAGGCGGAGTATTTCGCCCTCGAAGGCATTTCCGAGCTGATCTCTACCCTCGAACGGGTCCGCGCCGCCTACAATCCCTCGCTGGTCATCGAAGGTGTCTTGCTGACCATGTATGACGACCGCACCAATCTGACCCAGCAAGTGACAGAAACCCTGCGTGAGTACTTTAAAGAGCGCCTCTTCCTGACCGTCATTCCCCGCAACGTGCGGCTGGCGGAGGCACCGAGCCATGGCAAGCCCGTGGCTCTCTATGACGCGCGCTCGCGAGGCACTCAGGCCTACTTCGAGCTGGCGGGTGAATTCATGGCACGCAATCGCATCGAGCTTCCGTCCGGAAAAGAACGCGCGTCCGAGGCCTCCATTCGACCGAAGTTCGAGGTCCGGAGCTTGCCCGAGAGCTGACGGCCGCGGCTCCGCAGTCCACCATGATCCTTGCATTCCGATCCTTGCTCGTAGAACCGCTTGTCACTCCTTGGGAAGAGAGGTAACCAATCCATGACCGCTGTCGCAACCGATACAAAACGTCGCGCCCTGGGAAAGGGGCTGGACTCGTTGTTGCCGCGCGTCTCCGCCAGCCTGTCTCCTTCAGTCCCTGAGTCAGGAGGGGGAAAGCCACTCGAAATTCCTCTGGACCAGATTGACCGCAACCCCTTTCAAACCCGTTCGCAGATCGACCAAGCCCAGCTGGCTGAGCTGGCCGCATCCATCGCGTCGAGCGGAGTGATCCAGCCGGTGCTGGTGCGTCCGCTGGCAGACGGACGGTTTCAGCTTCTGGCTGGCGAACGGCGCTGGAGAGCCTCGCAACTGGCAGGCAAGACCACCATTCCAGCCATAGCGCGTCAGGTTTCCGATGAGCAGGCGATGGAGATCACCATCGTCGAAAACCTGCAGCGCGCTGACCTGAATCCGATGGAGCAGGCGCGCGCCTTCGAGCGGCTTTCCCGCGAGTTTCATATGACCCAGGAGCAGATGGCCGTGCGCACGGGCAAGGATCGTGCCACAGTCGCCAACTTTTTGCGCCTGTTGCGTCTGCCGGCCACCGTGCAGCTCCGTGTCGAATCGGGTGAGATGAGTTTTGGCCATGCGCGGGCCTTGTTAGCCTTCGATCAGCCCGAGGAGATGGAAAAGGCAGCCCGGCATATCCTGGAACGTTCTCTTTCTGTTCGCCAAACAGAGAGCTACGTGCAAGCCCTCCTGCACCCGGAGCGTGCCGCCAGGAAGGATCCTCCGCCGGCGTCCCCTGTCGATCCCAATGTTCGCGAGGTCGAAGAGCAATTGCAACGTGCTCTTGGTCTGAAAGTCCACATCGAAGACCATCACGGCCGTGGCAAAGTCATCATCGAGTATGCGCGACTGGAGGATTTCGATCGGCTGCTGGAGCATTTGGCCGGAAAGTGAAGAGGATGTGAGGGGCAACGGCGATGCAGATTGCGCTTGCCTGTGGGGCCTTGTTCAGGGATGCCCTTCATGACTTCCGCAGGAGAATTTCGACGCGCCGAAGCCGCTCCCGCTGTTGGCCGGCCCTGGGAAAAGCCACAGGATGGTTTTCGGCGGATACGGATTCTCCGTTACCAGCAAGGCCTGCTCTCGGAGCTCCGACGTCCCCCCTTGGAGGCACCGGGAAGAACGCCGCTTCGATGAATGTAAAGGATGTTTTGTCTTTAACTTACAAGGCCATGCGCTAGCCCAGAGTGCGCAGGCTTTCGGGCTGGTGAAGAGTGATCAAGGAGTCTTCGATGGAGATCCAGCCTTCTTTGCGAAACTGTCCCAGGGTGCGCGTGACGGTTTCCCGGGTGGTGCAGGCCATGGATGCCATTTCTTCATGGGTCAGCAGCAGCGGAAAGCGAAATCCGCCTCCGTCCAGTTCCTCCCCAATCTGATGGGCCAGTTCCAACAGGAGTCGGCCCAGGCGGGCAGCCACGGTTTCGGCCAGGGCGATCCGGCAGGCATCCTGCAGGGCGAAACGGTACTCCTGGCAGATGCACTGAACGGCGCGCATCTGGGCCTCCTTGTGGCTGCGCAGGAAGCTGAGGAAACGCTCGCGCTCGACGGGGCGAAGCTGAGCAGCGGTCAGAGACTCGGCTGAAACCTCGTAGACGCCGTGGGAGAGAACCGCGTAAAGGCCCAGCATGGAGCCAGGGCCGGCCACGCGGACGATCATCTGACGGTCCTCAAGGCGACCGGCGGTAAGCTTCAGGTAGCCGCCGCAGATCAGGTAAAGGCAACGCGCATCCTCTCCCTGGGTGAACAGCGAAGCCTGGGCGGGCAGGCTGATGGAGCTGGTGGCCAGTTCAAGATCGGCCAGCACCGCACTGCCAAGGGAGCAAAACCAGCCGGGACGGCGATTCGGGCAGGCCGAGCATCCAACCGGAGCCTGCCGGGGCACATATCTCTGCCGTGCGTGCACTGCCACCGGATTCACTCTGTCCGCCATGATCTGCACCGTCCGCCGCCGGTGGAATCTCTCCGCTGTGGTGATCACCCCGGCCCAGGATGATCTGCAAGGGCCGATCCGAAAGGGGAAAAAGCTCTTCACCCTATACAGGACATGCAGGAAGAGACTCCCGCCTGTTGACGAGTGTGACCGCGCAGCCAGCGTTTTGGATGTGATGGTCCTCACGTCTCTTCAAGATGTCAAGACGCCGGAGGCCAGGAATTCTCCGGACGCTCGGCTCGCCGCGCGGGGATTTTCCCGTTATGGGAAGGCATCCGGATGCCGGAATCAAGAAAGCGCCGTGCGGAATAGCGTGTTGATCGTGTGTGACGTACATCACGGCTGATGAATTGAAGAACACGATACCCTCCCGCGCAGAAGTGATGCTCCACATAAAGAGTACCTTCCACAAGGTTCAAGACCGACGTTTCGGCGGCCGAGGAACCGGCGTATCTGGTCGATGCTGGTGTTCAGGGGCGGCTGGAGTGCCAGTGGTGTTTGTTGTGGAAGCGGCTACTGAGAGTATCCGAGGCGGTTATTGATGCTGAGAGATTGGCCTGTAACGCAATTGCCGATTGGTGCGGCTCCGAAGAAGAGACCGGGGCTGCGAGCTTGTTGGATGTTGATGCTGGGGGCAGCGGTGTTGAGTGTTCCTGTGCTGGCGGCTCCGGGCCATAGCGCCCAATCGGCCCAGGCTCAGGCTCAGGTCATGGACACCACGCCCGGGGATTATGTGGGCTCGGAGATGTGCGCGAACTGCCACGCGGATGTGTCGGCGAAGTTCGCCTCCAATCCGCACACCAAGATGGCTCTGATGCACGGGAAAAGCGGAGTCACCTGCGAAAACTGCCACGGAGCGGGCAAGGCGCACGTGGACGGCGGCGGCGATGTGACGAAGATCTTCGATCCCGCCAAGGCAACCCCGCAACAGGTGGATGCCACCTGCCTGCATTGCCATGCCGGCGCGCACCCGAACTACCTGCGCTCGCCGCATGCCGAGGCCGGGCTGAGCTGTATCAGTTGCCACAGCATTCATGACAGCAGGACGCCGGAGGATCTGCTTCGCGCCTCGCAGCCTACGCTTTGCTACCAGTGCCACACGGACATCAAGCCGTCGTTTGATATGCCCTTCCACCATCCGGTGAACGAGGGCATGGTCGGCTGCACCGACTGCCACGACGTGCATGGCACTTTTCAAAACGACAATCTGCGGGTGACGGCTGACCAGAACCGGATCTGCACCAAGTGCCACATGGATGTGCGCGGTCCTTTTGTGTATGAGCATGCTCCGGTCAAAGGCGAAGGATGCCTGGCCTGCCATACGCCGCACGGATCGCAGAATGCACGGCTGCTGAACATGCCGAATATCAACGTGTTGTGCAACCAGTGCCACAGCCAGGTCGCGCAGGATACGGTCCATGGCATGAACGCGGGATCGGTGGAGAGTGTGCCCTGCACGAGTTGCCACACCTACATTCACGGCTCGAACCTGAATGCGGCGTTTCTCAGGTAGAGGAGATCGGCCATGACCTCCCGCCCGATCGGGTGGCGCGGACCGGCTCCGGCAGCAAACTTGGCGCATGAGTTCAAGATTTCGATGTCAGCCACAAGTTTTTTTCAAGCGAGGCTTCATATGATGAACACAGGCTGGTTTCCTCAGCTTTCCGATCAAAGACCCTGTTCCGCTGCAAAGCGGTGTATGGCCGGGGTCCTTGGAGTCGCCATCTTCCTGATGGTGACAGGCGTCGCGGTCGCCCAGATGTCGATGCCGCAAGAGCAGTCGACCGACACGCAGATGAGCGTTCCGAACGGGTATGCGATTCACGAAAGCCTGGATATCGGCGGACGCATTGCCGATATCACAGGCAGCGAGGCCATGTATGACACGCTGGTCAATTTACAGACCGGACCGCGCCTCATGGGCGAGACCTTCGAGATGCATGCTCTGCCGGGCAAGAAGAATACCCTGATTGACGACCTGAGCGCGGCCGGCAGCGGCTTTGGCGGCGATCCCTACGACTTTGCCAAGCTGGACTTCTCGAAGGGCAATGTCTACGAGTTTTCGGGCATCTTCCATCGCGACCGTCAGTACTTTGACTATGACCTGCTGGGCAACCCGGGCATCCCCAGCGGCTATTCGATTCCGATCAGCGGCTCCTCGGCGCCCTATGCGTGGCCGCAGGTCAATCAATCGCCCTTCATGTACAACACGGTGCGCCGCATGACGGACACCAACCTGACCGTGTTTCCTCTCTCGAAGGTGACGTTCCACTTCGGCTACGAGAAGGACATCTTCCAGGGGCCGAGCCTTTCGCCCAGCGGATATCAGGTCGCAACCGCCTACTCGCTCATCCTCCAGGAATATCAGCGCAACAGCACCGATGCTTTCACGGCGGCAGTCGACTGGAAGCCTGTTGAAGGCACCAAGCTGACTTATGAGGAGGAGGTCGACCACAACAAGATCAACTCCTACTTCACCCTGGATCCCAGCTACCTTACGGTGCAGGAGGCGGACGGCACCAAGGTCGGCCTGCTGGACAGCTTCGATAGCTACATGCCGTACGGCTACAACGGCGCCGGCGTTTTCAGCCCCGCCGCCAACTGCAACACCGGCAGCATGATCAACTCGTCCACGATTCTTTATAACAATCCCACGGGTGGTCCGCCGATCATCGATCCAGCCTGTTACGTGGTCAGCAATTACTACCGTTCGCAGCCGACGCGAGAGCTCTTCCCCACCGAGATCTTCCGCATGCAAAGCACCAGCATCAAGAATGTCTCGATGAACGGCGACGTTCGCTACACGAGCGCGAACATGAACCTGCCGAACTACTACGAGGACTTCCAGGGCCTGTACAAAGCGGATCGCGAACTCGCCTACACGGCGCTGGCCAACGCCAAGCGGGAAGTGATCGCCGTGGATTACGGCATCGTCTGGCAGGCGGCCAAAACCGTGAGCCTTTCCGATCAGGTAAGCTACTCGAACGTCCACCAGCCGGGAACCGCCGAGTTCACCAGCGGAACCACCGTGACAGTGCCCACGACGGCGGGCGAGGAAACCATCGATTACACGCCCAACCCCCCGACGACGGTGACCAGCGGCGGTCCGCCTTTTGAAGGCAGTCCCTCGATCGGCACGCCGAACTACGATTATTTCGGCCAGAAGTGGGTCACGAATAATGCGACGGTGACGTGGGATGCGACGACGCGCGCCACCTTCGCGCTGACCTATCGCTACCGCAAGCACGACATCACGGAAGGCACTGCCAACAACACTTCTTCGCAGACCGGCGAGGAGGTGTTCACGATCAACGAAAACGGTGGCATCTTCAACGCCGCCCTGCGTCCGACCGACAACTGGGACCTGAACGGCAGCGCCGAAATCCTGTATGACGACAATGTCTTCACCCCGGTGGAGCCGCGGCAGACGCAGCACTACAGGGTGCATAGCCTCTACCGGCCCAAGTCGTGGGCGACGATTTCGGCCGCCTATAACGACCTGGAACAGCATAACAACACGAACAATACAGGCACCGTGAGCCTTACGCCCGCCGGTCTGCCGATCGAACTCGGTCACGAGAATCACAGCCGGGTGGTGAGTCTGGGCGCGGCCTTGATGCCCAACGAGCACTACGGGCTGGATCTCAATTACTCGTACAGCGACGTCTATACGACAACGAACATCTGCTTCGACGGCGCGGCGAGCGCCATGCCGAACAGCAGCTACGTTGCCGGGGTAGCCACCGCGAGCGGAACCCTTTGCGCCGCGGTCACACCCAACGCGCACGGACCCGGATACCAGATTCTTGCCGGGCCGACCAAGGACTTCGAGGATGCTCCGACGCAGTACGGATCGGTGGCCCTGGCGCTGTCTCCGGTCGCCAAACTCCACTCCAACCTCGGCTACCGCATCAGCTCGGTGAATGGCAGCCGGTTCTTCACCGATGCCATGGATGTCAATGGCTCGCTGGTTTCCACCTACCAGACTCCCTATGTCAATGTTGCATGGACGCTTCGCCAGGGCCTGATTCTGAAGGCCGATTACGACTACTTCGGCTATGGCGAGGGAGGCCGATCCGGCGCACAGTGGTGCGCGGACAACCTCAGCCTGACCTCTGGCACCAGCGAATCGGGCGATGTCGGGCCATGCAGCGATGCGCCGAATGCCGCGATGAACCCGGCCACGCCGGTTTATGGGTTTACCGCGCCGCGCAATTTCCACGCGAATAACGTACTTCTTGCGGTGCACTACGATTTCTAATTCCGCAAGTTAACAAGGCAAGACACAATCAGCGCAGTTCCCCGGATCCGAAGGGGGATTGCGCTGATCTGTTTGGGATGGCATCCTGTTGCTGTCCTGTTTTGCGGTCCGGCGACCGGTTTGCAGACGCCGGAGATGGGCAAGAGGCGGGCGCGGGGCTTTGCGGCGCGCACCCGCGAGTTGAAGGACTCAAGGAGAGTTGCAATGACAAAAACGATTCGATCCCTTTTGGTGCTGGCCGCTGCGGCGTGCCTGGCCGGCGCCATGGGCTTGGCTCAGTCCTCAGGCCAAGCGGTTTACAGAGCGCACTGCCAAGGCTGCCACGGAGCCAATGGCGTCGCCAGCCCCGGTATGGCCAAGATGATGGGCATCAAGCCGGTTACCGACCCAGCCATCAAAAAGCTCACAGAGGCCCAGATGTTTACTGCCGTCAAGAACGGCAAGGGGAAAATGCATCCCTTCGCCGGCAAACTCACCGATCCGCAGATCAAGGCCGCCGTGGCATATTATCGCGGCTTGAAGTAACAGGCAGGTTTCGAGGAGAAAGATCATCAGGCCCGTCCAGGGCAAAACCACGGTCGAATCCCTTTGGATCTCATGGCCCGGAAGAGGCGGCTTCTCTCGGGGACGTACGCGGCGCACTCGTGGATTTTGCTCTTTGGGCGGGCCATTTTTTTTGACGCTGGGAGGTCAAGGTGCCATTTTTGCGGAGAATTCGAGAAGATTGGGTTCGGCCGGCGCTATTCTTCGGCAACAATGCAATCAGCCTGATTGGCGGAGCCGTCACGACCGCCGCCGGCGTGATCATCGTTGCCTATTGGCTGCTGGAGTTGCTTGGTCCGGGGAACACCAATCCCTATCTCGACATCATCTTCTTCTTGATTTTGCCGTTTGTTTTTGTGGGCGGACTGCTGCTGATTCCCTTGGGCATTCTGTTGCGGCGCAGAAGCCTGAGAAAAGCCGGGACGGTTCCGGCGGAGTTCCCCAAGATCGATCTCAATGATCGAATCTTCCGTCATGGCCTGGATATCGTGCTGGCGGCCACCATCGTCAACCTGCTGGTTGTCGCCATCGCCAGCTATCGCGGCGCGGACTACATGGATTCGCCGCAATTCTGCGGGCAGAGCTGCCATGTGATGCTGCCCGAGTACACAGCCTACAAGATGTACGCGCACTCGCATGTGGCCTGCGTCGAATGTCATATCGGCCCGGGCGCCGAGTCCTATTTTGCCGCCAAGGTGGAGGGCACGCGGCAGGTTCTCGAGGTGACGTTTCATCCTTTTGCCCATCTGGCCCCGAAGTGGATTCCCAACTACCCGACGCCGATTCCTTCGCCAGTGCATAATCTGCGCCCCGCGCGGGTCATCTGCGAGGGCTGCCACTCGCCCAGCCGCTATGTCGGCGAGAAGCTTCTGGTCAAATCCAGCTTTGCCAATGACGAGCAGAACACGGAAACCCAAACGGTTCTGGTGCTGCATCTGGGCGGCGTCGATGGTCTTTCTCACCTGACCGGGATTCACGGCGTCCATCTTGGACATATCGAGTACATCGCCACGGATCCCAGCCGGACCAACATACCCTGGGTGGAGAAGCGCAATCCGGATGGCTCGGAAACAGTCTTTTCTTCTCTGCCTCCAGGCAGTGGTATCCCCAAGGGCGATCGGCGGGTGATGGATTGCATTGACTGCCACAATCGCGCGGCGCATACGTTCGTGACTGCCGAAGAGGCGATCAACCAGGCCATGTCTCTGGGGGCAATCAGCCCGACCCTTCCCTGGGTCCATAAAGAGGGCCTGGTGCTGCTCAAGGCCAACTATCCCAGCCAGGCCGTGGCGCGCGTCGAGATTCCGGCACAGCTCAACAGCTTTTACCTCAACCTGAAGAATCCCCAAGTTTTGCCGGCTAAAGCCGCGCTGGTGAAGGCGGCGGGGAAGGAACTGGCGACGCTCTACTGCCAGAACGTCTTTCCCTTCATGAAAGTGACCTGGGGGACCCATCCCAACCATATCGGCCACATGAACTATCCGGGCTGCTTCCGTTGTCACGACGACAATCACGTGGCCAAGGACGGCACTGCCATTCCTCAGGATTGTTCAGTTTGCCACAATCTGCTGGCTGTGGACGAATCGAAGCCGAAGGTTCTGGCGGATCTGGGCATTCAATAGTATCCGTCCCACTCGGTTCCATTCGGGAGCCATTCGAGCGCCGGCTCTTGCTGAAGAGTCGGCGCTTTTGTCTTTCCGCGTGGATGAAGCTATCTTTGGCGGGAACCCTATGCAGTCGTTACGTCTGTGCAGATCTGCACGGGGGCGCGAGGCTGGTCGCTGGCGGACCTTCAGGCCAGATGGAATTCCCTCATCCGGCGCCACAACGTGGACCGGCTGAGCCCGAGAGCTTTGGCTGTATCCTCTCGCCGCCAGTGATGCGCCTCCAGGGCACGGCGCAAACGCTCCGCCTCCGGATCGGCGGAAAACTCTGGCAGGGAGCCTTGCTGCGGTAACAGGGGCGCCTGCGTGACGATGGGAAGCGGACAGGCTGCGGTGGACGGCTGCCAGATCTCTTCCGGCAAGTCCTCCGGCAGAATCGTTTCCATTTTAGCCACGGCCACAGCATACTCGATCACGTTTGCCAGTTGACGGACATTTCCAGGCCACGAATAGTCGAGCAGCAGGCGCATGGTTTGCGGAGAAATCCGGCGGATCAGCCCGCGCTGTCGTGTCATGCGGTTCAGCAGATTCTGAGCCAGTTGAGGAATATCCTCGCGCCGAGTGCGCAGGGGCGGAACATCGATGGGCACAACACACAGGCGGTAGTAAAGGTCTTCGCGAAGCCGGCCTTCGCGCAGGGCCATGCGCAAATCAATGTTGGTGGCCGCGATGATGCGCGCATCGGTCGTGCGGGCGACGCTTTCACCCAAGCGCTCATACTGCCTCTCCTGCAAGACACGAAGCAGCTTGACCTGCAACAGGGGGGGCAAGTCGCCAATCTCGTCCAGAAAGAGTGTTCCTCGCGAGGCCATTTCAAAGCGGCCGACTCGATCGCGCACGGCCCCCGTATAGGCGCCGCGCACGTGCCCGAAGAGCTCTGATTCCAGCAGTTCTGACGGCAGGGCTGCGCAGTTGACAGCGATAAACGGCCCGTTGTTGCGCGTGGAATTCTGATGGATGGCGCGGGCCACCACTTCCTTGCCTGTACCGCTTTCGCCTGTAATGAGCACCGTGGCTTCGCTGTGCTGCAGCGTTTCCACGAGGCGGAAGATACGCTGCATGGCGGGCGAACACGCCACCGCTCCCGAACAAAAGGACGGCGCTTCGGGACAGGACTCGTCCTCATCCGCAGGACGAAGCAAAATAATGTACATCACGCGAGGGTCGCAGATGTCGGAGCTTTCCGGCAGCATCGGAGCCGCGGTAATCGACACCAACCGCGATGAGCCGCTGCCGAACCGGAGTATCGCTCGCCAGCCTTCGCGCATCTGACCGTCAAGCAATGCCTGGCGGAGCGATCCGCAAGAGCCAAACAGTTCTGCTCCGAGCAGATCTTCCACGCTGCGTCCACGAAGCTGAATTGAGGCACCCTTGCCCAGCAGGAAATCCAGAAGATAAGAGGCATGCACAATACAAAATGAGGAATCAAGGCAAACAAACGCGCGGCCAACGGAGGCCAAGGCGCGTGTGATCCCGTGCAAGGCCGCCTGCGTGAAAGGGCCAATCGAAGGATCGGCTGCGGACATTTGAAGCGTGGTTGCAATGCGGCCCATCTCACAGACTCCTCGTCTGAAGCTTGCGGCCTGAAACATGCACCGGCATGCGCACTCCAGGCGCCTTTGCTTTCATCGTACACAATCGCCGCGAAAGCTGGGTCAACTGAAGAACAAGGCTGGCAGTGTCCATGGCACATATCCCAAGTTTCCGGCTGAATCCATCCTTGCCGCCACTCCGCCGGAATGGCAAAGCAGACCAGCCCAGACCGCCGGCCCCGTCCGCCGTGGTGCCGGCCGAAGGCAGCCATTAGACACACAATGCAATCAGGAATGTCCACGGGATAATATTTCGTACACACCGATCAGAACCAGAAGTAAACCGGAAAGAGCGCCGGCGAACCGTCTTGAAATGCGCAGGCCGAAGCGATAGCCCACTTCCATGCCGACCCAGAGCGTGAGAATACTGAGGATAAACACAAGCGTCGTCACCAGGATGGGACTCAGGCCTGCAATTCCGGCTGCGATTCCATTTGTGATATTGTTCAGCGTGAGGGCAAATCCCAGCAACACCGCTTCTTCGTGATCGATGTGCCGGGAAAAGTCTCGGTCCACGCTGAAGGGATTGTCCAGCATGCTCGAGGCACGGCCCATCCAGCCAGCGCGGGGGAAATCCACGATCGCCTCCGATTGATTCGAAGGCTCCACTCCCGGTGCTCGCCCGGATCCACGCAGAGCAACCACGAATCCAAGCGCAATCAGAATCGCTCCTCCCACGAATCCGGCCCATCCTGGTCCCAATAGAACTCCGATACTCTGCCCTGCCAGCATGGAGATCATGGTCCCTGCACTGGTGATCAGCGCAATGATCAGGTTGGAGGTCAGTGGAATATAAACTTTTCCGATGCCATAGGAAACACCAGCTGCAACATTGTCAAGATTGCTCGACAGTGCCAGTAGAATAGCCGGCAACCACTGAAATCGGCTCATTTCAATCACGCGCCGGAGAGATGAATCAGGAAGTTTCTATGCGCGATCAGATTCCGCTCCGCAGCCGCAACGGCACCTGCCATGGAAAAGCGGAAAGGTTTGTTGTCTGCCGTCTTTTCCATAGCCTTCGCGATCGCATTTCGCGCCGTGTCCGTCCATCCCGCAACCGATCCTCTGCATTCACCCGCGACAGATCCGCTCTTCACCTTTTCCGGGAAACCATCTAAGTCCCATTTCACGAACGGCCTTTCCGATAGAAAGGAATGTTGTTTTGAAACGCCTTCGCTTTCATAACAATCGGCCTAAATGATCCGGAAAGAATCAACCAGTGTACAGCGCCTCTGCCGGGTAAAACTGCGCGCGGAGGTCAATCCTTCGCCTGTTGGGCCGGCAATGGTGAAAGAGGTGTGTCCCTCGCCTCCCAGGCCAATTCCCGCATAGCAAGGGGCATTTTTCACAAAAACTGTCGTCTGCACCTCGCGGGCAAACCTTGTCATGTGCTCAACATTGGTTGAGTGCATCACCGCAGTGTGCCGATTCCCCCCCTCCACCTTGACGGCAAATTCAACGGCGGCATCGAAATCCTTCACGCACACGATCGGCAGCACGGGCATCATCTGCTCTTTCCAAACCAGCGGATGGTCGGGCAGCGCGCGGAAAATGGCCAGCCGGCAGGCGTCATTCACCAGAATTCCGGCATCCTGCAAGATCACCTGAACATCCTTTCCTATGTAGGAAGTATTGATCTTGCCGTCCCTGACTACCAGTTGAGTGACCCGGTTCACCTCTTCCGGAGTCAGCAGGTAGACTTTGCCGGTTTCCAGCATGAACTTCAGCAGTGTTTCATAAACCTCCTGCACCACGATGGCTTCTTTTTCGCAGATGCAGAAGATATTGTTGTTCACGCTGGCGCCATCGACGATGCATTGGGCAGCCCGCCGTATGTTAGCCGTCTCATCCACCAGCACAGGGGGATTTCCCGCGCCGGCGCCGATTGCTTTCTTGCCCGAGCTGAGCACCACCTTCACCACGGGCTTGCCGCCGGTCGCCACCAGCATGTTGACATCGGGATGCTCGATCAATTCCCTGGCTGTGTCCAGCGTCGGAACCCGGACCAAAGACACCAGCCCGGCCGGACCGCCGGCATCGACAACCGCCTTATGGATGACCTGGATCACGGCCGCACTGGTCCGCTTGGCGTTCGGATGAGGATTGAAGACCACCGAGTTTCCCGCTGCAATCATGCCGATGCTGTTATTAATCAGGGTTCCGGTCGGATTGGTGATCGGCGTCAATGCCCCAATCACGCCAACCGGCGCATATTCCAATAACATCAATCCGTCGTCGCCGCTGATGGCGGTCGGCTGGATGTCTTCCACTCCCGGGGTTTTGGTGGCACACAGGATGTTTTCCCGGATCTTGTCAGCAACCCGTCCCAGCTTTGTCTCTGAAACAGCCAGCTCTGCCAATCTTTCGTTATTGGCCAGCACGTCCCCGCGTATGGCGGCAATCATCTCATTGCGCTGCTTGAGCGACATCCGGAGCAATTGTCTCTGTGCGAGAACAGCAGCTTCCACGGCGTCGTTGACGGACTCGAAGAGACCGTCACAGGGAGGCGCCGCCTGCTGCGGGGTCTTTGCCGGGATGCTGATTTCCTTCAGAACCTTGGCCACCACGGCAGCGATCTGCTCGTCGTTCATCATCTTTACCTCCTTCAGGGCGGCGCCCTGTGTCGTGCGGATATCTTTGCAGAGCGCGGAGCCGATAGTGCATCCCCGCCCGACGCTCATGCCTTCAAAGGCGAAGTGCAGTCGCGCTGTTCAGGTGGTGTCTGAGCAGGACGTCACCGACCGCGAGGCGGCCTGCAAGCCTGCAGGAGAACAAGGCGCCGGGAAGATTCATGGCCGGAGCATTCATCGTGGGTATCCCTTTCACATCAGCATCTCCCTGCCCTTCAGCGAATGTTGAGCGATTCCGCCATCACGCACTTTCTTCTGCGTGCGAACGATTTAGCCGTGGTAAGTCCCTCTCCGGTAGGACCAGCGATGGTGAAGGTGGTAAAGCCCTCACCGCCTGCGCCAATGCCTGCGTAGGACGGCCCATTCTTCACGAAAATCGTGGTTTGGATCAGCTTCGCCATTTTGGTCAGCTTGCTCACGTTCGTAGAATGCATGACGGCTGTATGACGGTTACCGTGCTCCACCTCTACGGCCAGGGCGATGGCTTCGTCCACGTCCTTGACACGTACCACCGGAAGGATCGGCATCATCAATTCTTCCTGCACGAATGGATGTTCCTTGGGCACATCCATCAAAATCACCTTGACGCTCTGGTCTGCTTTGATACCGATTTGCTGCAGCAGCCATACGGCGCTCTTGCCAACACAGGAGGTCTGCGGGCCGCCTTTTTCAGTCAGCACCAGCGTTTCCAGCCTGCCAAGAACCAGTGGATCCTTCACCTCGTAGGCACCGTTATCCTTCATGCTGGCAATCAGCCGGTCTGCAATCTGATTGACCGCAATGACTTCTTTTTCCGCAATGCAAGGAAGATTATTGTCGAAGCTGCAGCCGTTGATGATGTCCCGCGCCGCCTTTTCGATGTCTGCGGTTTCGTCGACCACAGCCGGCGGGTTGCCCGCGCCGGCACCAATCGCCTTTTTGCCCGTGGACATCACGATTTTGACGATGCCCGGACCGCCGGTAGCGACCAGCATCCGCACTTTGGGGTGAGACATCATCGCATGGCTGCTTTCGATGGACGGCCTGCGCACCGTGACAATCAGATTCTCTGGTGCGCCCAGAGCCGCCAGCTTGCGGTTGATCAGCATGATTGTCAACAGCGAAACC
This sequence comes from Occallatibacter sp., assembly GCA_049976805.1. GTDB lineage: Bacteria > Acidobacteriota > Terriglobia > Terriglobales > Acidobacteriaceae > Telmatobacter. The sequence goes on from JBMFHN010000022.1 coordinate 14,684, forward strand.
TGGGTGGCGCGCGGATGGGGGCTGAAAACAACGCTATTGCCCGCAGCCAGCATCCCGATGGAGTTGCAGATGATCGTCTCCGTCGGATTGGTAGTCGGCGTGATGGCTCCAATCACGCCAAAGGGAGAAAGTTCTGTCAGCGTCAATCCGTTATCACCGCTGATAGCCTCTGTCGTCAGATCTTCCGTGCCGGGGGATTTTTCTGCTGCCAGGCGGTTCTTGATCAGCTTGTGCTCGTAGCAGCCCATTCCGGTTTCCTCGACCGCCAGCCGGGAAATCCGTTCCAGATTCTCCGGCTCCAGAACAACCTGGCGGATTCCATCGACAAAACGCTGACGATCGGCCATCGAACCGAGCATGTACTTCTGCTGCGCCAAAACGGCGGCTTCAACGGCATCATCTACCGATTCAAATATGCCATCCCTGCCGCTGATGCCGCCCTCTGGCTGCGCCGCCACTCCGGCATCGTCTCCCCGAGCTATATCTTCAAGTACCTTCTTCACCAGAGTTGCAATCAGTTCTTCCTGATTTGCCATCATCTACTCCTTCATCTCCCTGCATGGCAATCACATCGCGCGCTTCCAGACAAACGGCTCATGACAATTCAATGTTCCATCTGCAAATGGCGGAATTCAGCAAAGCTGTGACAATGCCAGGCAGATCGCACCCGCCAGAATTGCGGCTTCTGCGCGGTAAGGGCGGGGAACCATCTGTTCGAGGCTATCGCCGAGACTTTCCCCGGCCAATTCCAAATCCAATGGCTTGACCTCCAGTTTCGGAAGCTGGACTCTGATCTTTTCAGCCCAATGCTCCATCGTTTGCAGCAACTCCACAGCCGGCGTTGCCACCATCACATCCTCCTCGACGCTTCCACCGCTGACGCCAATCGCACCCGCGACCTCTCCGTTCAGGAAAAGAGGAAGCCCGCCGCCGAAGAGAACGATTTTCCCGTTGTGCGTGCTCTCGATTCCATAAAGCGGCGCACCGGGCTGCGCCAGCCGCCCCACTTCCGCCGAACTCATCCGCAGGACCGCTGCTGTATACGCCTTCGAAACGGCAAGCTCGCTGCTCACCGGCAAGGCTCCATCCATGCGGGCAAACAACTGCTGCCCGCCCTCGGCGTCTGCCACGGCGATGGCCATCGGCACGCCCAGCCGAACGGCTGCGGCCTGCGAAGCATCCACGAGAAGCTGAGCTGCAACCCGAGGCACGCATCTGTAACGTATACTCATTGAACGCCGCCCTGCATGACCTCAGTGGTAACATTCCTGACTACGCTGATCACCTCCAGCGACCAGGCCAGCACGAACAAAAAATCTGACAGGCGGTTGATGTAGATCAGCAAATCGTCGAATTCCTTCACTTCCCGGTTCAGCATGACAATCAGGCGCTCGCCCCGCCGGCAAACGGTCCGTGCAACATGAACAGCGGCGCTGTCGCTCGATCTTCCTGGAATGATGAACCCCTTTGGCAGGCCATAAGTGGCAACCAAATTGTCTATCTGTTTTTCCAGCTGCGCGGCTTCGTTCTTTCCGATGCGCCGCTTCAGGTTTGCGAATGTCTTGGGGTTGGATGCCAGTTCGGTGCAGGCAGAGGATAGATCCTGCTGAATTCCGTATACGATGCAAGCCAGATCTTCGTCCCTCATCAAAGAGCGGGCCATGCCAAGCTGCGCCTGACATTCATCCAGCGTTCCGTAAGCCTGCACCCGCAGATCGTCTTTGCTCACGACCTCGCCACTCAACAGCCGCGTGTTTCCAGTGTCACCTTTACGCGTGTAGATGTTCATAACTCTGCCTTCCCTCGATGAATCGTCTGTGACTTACTGGTTAATCCTGAACATCCACCTGATCGATGATGCCAACGATCGTTGCATCCACAGGACAGGATTCGTTGTCCAAAGCCACGCGCGCGCCGCTGCCTTGCACCAGAAGCACCAGTTCGCCCACCCCGGCGCCGACCGCGTCCACAGCGACCAGGGGATCTCCTTTCGCCACCTCCGCATTCGGCTCCATAGGCTGTACGACCTGAATCTTGCTCCCCACCAGCCGCTCATGCTTGCGTGAAGCAACCACCGTTCCAATCACCCGTGCTATCAGCATTGCTGTTTCCTCGCTTTCTCCTGGCTCCGATCCTGCACGATGGAAACCCCGAATGTTTCGGCCAGGTCGCGTGCCAGCGGAGTAATCAGCGTCTTGGCGCCACACAGCAGGTCATACCGGCGGCTGTGCGCTGCCCTGACATCGCCGGCCGTGAGCAGGCTCCCCTCATGCCGCATCAGCGTACGCTCCATTTCCGCGTTCTGTACAACATTCTCCGTTCCTGGCTTCACCCCTGTCGCTTGCCCTGGCAAAGCGGCTCCCACGGTGGCACTTAACTGGCCCACGCTAACAACCTGGCATCCGTAGCCGGCGATGATCCTTAAACGCTCATCAACCGCGTGGGCAAGCGCAGGCAGGCCCTTGTCAAATCCCAGCTGCGCGCGGTCCGGCTGATCCGCCTCCACGCCGTCCGCGGCCACAATCACAGGCTTGCCCATGAACAGGCCATGCAAAATCAGGTTTCCAGCCTGGTTATCGGCGATCAGCAAAGCAAGTTTTGAGAGCGCATTCACGCTCATCAACGGAACCACCACCGCCTGCGCTTCCCGCAGAGAACGCAGCCATGCGAAGGATGTTAAATGACTCCAGTGGGGAAAACCTGCAAGCTGGCTCCGGAGCCAGGAACCATACAGGTGTTCTGCCATCTCAGAGAACACCAGTTGAAGCTCGAATCCATCGAGAATCAGGCCGCGCAACTGACGGATTGCCTCGGTAAAGTGAACCGTTGCGCCTGTCAGCACGACCAGGACCGGGCCCCGGGAACCATCCGCTCCCATGCCCGGCAACAACCGCCGCAATACTTCGGTGACCACGCTTTCAATCTGCTCGTCCGTCATGGTAACCTCTGCCACCCTCTGCTGTTTCGCGCGCCATTGGCGCGCTGGCCGCCTTGCACTGTCTCGCAAAGCGCTTGCTGATGATGCCGGCGGCAGGAAAGAGCGATGCCCAGCGGTGTAACCAGCAAGGGATTCTCAGGCAGCGCAACCTCCAGGCCTGTCTCCTGTTCCATCACCTGCACAATTCCCGGAAAGCAGCTGGTTCCTCCCACCAAGTAGAGTGTCTCCACTCGGTGGCCCTGCAAATGCCGATTCACAATGGCCGCCATCTTTTGAAACACCGGCCGGACAACAGGAAAAATCTCGCGCTGTCGCGAGGCGTCTGTTTTGATCTTCTCGGCTTCCTGAGTATCAATTCTGAAATTACCGGCAATGACCAAATCCAGGTGCGTTCCGCCCGTGGCCTCGTCGGCGGTGTAAACAACCCTGCCATCACGAAGAATCGAAATCCCCGTGGTTCCTCCACCGATATCCACCACCGCGCCGTCGTCGATTCCCAGCACAAGCGCAGCAGCGCTTGGTTCATCGATCAGCCCGGAAACTTCCAGATCAGCCGCCTCCAGCACATTGGCAAAGGCCCGGGCGTTCGCCCCCGATGTTCCCGGAGGATAAGCTGCCTCGGCCACTGCAATGTCGAAACCCGCATCGCGAATCGTCCTGACCTGATCGCGAACAAAACGAATGGCGCCCATATAGTCCAGCACCAGCCCGTCGCGAATGCTCGACCGGCTGCGGGTGATCGCTCCCGCCACCGGAATCCCATCGCCGTCGACAACCGCGGTAACAATGTAAGCGGTACCGAGATCGACTCCGGCATAGAACTCGCTGCCGCGTCCTCCGCCTCCATCCAGTTCCAGAGTCGCTGCGAAGGTGTTCAAGAGCTGATTGGCTGAAGGGCTGATTTCCACTGCGCGATCTCCGCTTTTTCTTCCGCGACCTGCACCCGGCGCGGCGCAAATAGAATGCAGTTTCTGCGCCGCCACCGGACGGGTCGCGGCGCAGGCTGAATTCCTATACCTTTCCCTCGACGCCGACGACGTTCAGGATCGCTGTCTCGGCGGCCTTGGCCGCGCGCGCGATGTCCGACTCCTTGCCACCGAGATAGAGCCTTCCTACAGCGCCGAACAGCCGGCAATCGACCAGCGTGATCTGCGCGTTTTTCTCCGCCTCGTTGGCGGCCAGCGCAATATAACCCGCTGGCGCCACCTCCATGATGTACATATCCTGACCGGCAATCAGCACCGAGCACAGGCGGGATACGTTGACCATCTGGGTGTGGTAATCGTTCACCTTGTGAATGATCTGCGAGCTGTAGATCTTGGGCTTGACACGGCCTTCCATCTCCACGCCCAGGCATTTGAGCGCTGCGGCACCAGCGTGCTGCACATCCGCCTGCGCCTTTGAGTGGAATTCCAGGACGCCGAAGCTGCGTTCAACGACCATTAATCCCGGTTGTACAAAGGCCGATTTCAGCGCGGCATCGGCAACCTGGTTGATGGCCAGTCCGGGGGCAATCTCGATGACCGTGGCCGCCATTCCGACCACGGGCAGATAGCCCCTCATGTTCGCTCCCAAATAAGCCGTAAACTGGGGCTGCAAACGGTCGAGATATACAAACGCGCGAAGCTCTTGCACGGCTGACTCCTTTGTGATGCGGCGTCTTGAAATCTCATCAAATGGTCATCGAGACGCGCCGTTATGAAATCGATTCCTGTAAATCAGGGAAATCACCCCCTGAAACAAATCCTCAAGATGGAATTACGTTCGCTTCTTGGACTTTTGCGCTTTCTGTTTCCTCCGGTTCTGCTGCGGAGCTTTCAAGGATGGCTCGCGGACCCGCTCTGGAATTGCTCTTTCTCCGCTCATCGCCATTTTCTTCGGTCTGCCTTCACTCCCCCGGAATGCCTCCGTCTTCACGACTGTCCCTGATTGGGGATCGGGCTCAGGCTGGGATTCCGGCTCAGGTTGAGGATCGGGCTCAGGCTCAGGTTCCGGCTCAGGCTCAGGTTCCGGCTCAGGCTCAGGTTCCTCGCTCTCGGACACCTCGTCTTCGGTTGCGAGCGGCGCGAACGGGATGCCTTCACTCTCGGTCCTTGCATCCGAAGAAGGCGACTTGACCTGTTGCTCCGTCGGGAGATCCTGGTCAACCTTCTCCTCGGAATCCGTAAAAGGCTCCGAAACGGATTTCTCTGCGGACGGTTGAGCCGCCGTTTGCGGCCGGAGTTCCTTTCCTGCTGGCAAGGTGCGCAGTTGACGGTCCGGGCGCGCAATCACAAGCACGGCATGAACCCTGTTAATCCGCCTGGCGGCGGCTTCGGCGGCGGCAAGGGCAGCGCGCACTGCCGCCACATCTCCGACAAACTTGATCGTGATCAGCCCCCCATCCGCGTTTTCCCAGCCGATCATCCTGACGTTTGCCGCCTTGCTTCCGGCGTCGGCCGCTTCGATCGCCGCCACATAACCCACGGTCTCAATCAGTCCAAAACTTGGTGCTTCCATGAGAGTGTCCTATTCTTTCGTGAGCAGCTCGACCACTGTGCGAACAATCAGATCCAGCATTTTCTCTGCATCTGAGTCCTTGCCGGCCACCGCCGGGTGGTGCGTCCTCTCGGCGGGCAAATCGTCTGCCAGGATCAACGGTTCGGTCTTGACGAGCCGGGCCGCATTTGCCCCGAGAACACGAAGCTGTCTGTCCCCCGTGTCCTTCGTTGCAAGCGTGAATAATGGATACTCGCCAGCCAGATCGCGATGGTGCAATACGATCTCTCCCTTCGTGCCGTTTAGCGCAATTCCAACATTCAACGACGACAGATGCGCAGCCTGCATGGCCAGTTCGGATGCCTCGCCCTCGCACGACTGCTCGATCTCAGCCGGAATTCCCTCTTCTTCCAATCCCCAAAGGATGGGTTGCAAGGTACGCTCATCCGCGTGGCAAGAGACGATTCTCACCGCGGGTTTTCTGCCTGCCGAAGCTAGAGAAGGTTCAGCCATTGTCACTCACTCTTGTGCGCCTGCGCATAAGCCAGGACCAGTCCGGTTGCCACTGCATTGCGCGGGCCTTCGGTTCCGCGCACATTTGCCCTGCCGGTCACCACGCCAAACTCCAGCAGCGCGTCGGAGATCATGTTGGGAATCTCGAAATCCAGACCCGACCCGCCGACCATGGCGACGAAACTGATCAAACGTATGTTGCCTGCGGGAGCCACCTGCTTGAGCGCGCGCAAGGCATTGGTCACAAAAACTTTTTTCTTCGCCTGCCGGCGCACATCAACGATTTTCGAGAGCAGAATCTTGCTATCCAGGGGCAGCGGACCGGTTTCCGTCAGCACCACAACTCGTCCGAAAAGTCTTGGGTCCAGGGGATGATGGAAAAACTCCACCGATCCATCCTCGTGCCTCATGTGAAACAGGCTTTCAACCTTGGCCAGCGGGTACTTCTTGATATTTTCCGCCATCTCAAAATCATTCAGCCCCAACTCGGTCTCGATCAGCAAGGTCACCATGTCCCCTGCGCCTGCCATATGCGTACTGCAGATCTCTCCGGCGGCATTGATCACGCTCGCATCCGTCGAACCTCCCCCCACATCGACAATGGCCAGGGGAGCCTCGGTTCCGGGGGTGGTCAGCGCTCCGCGAATGGCCATTTCCGCCTCGACCCCACCCACCAAGACCGGGACCTGAATCTCCTCTTTGAGTTTTCTCGCCAGCCGCTGCATCGGAAGTTGCTGGGTCTGCACCATCGCGGCCAGTCCTACCGCGTTGCCCAGCGCATACTCGCCGGCCAGGGCTCCCAGAACCTGCTGCGGCTTGAAGGTGTCGACCGCCAGAATATCCTGCACGCGGATTGTGCTGACTGGTTGATCGGTCAGGTCGGCCATCACCTTGCGTACCTGCTCGAACATCCCGCCGACATTGGTCCCCTTCTCCGCTTGAACCTCTTCGATGGGACGAACGATGTCCACCTTTTCCATGATGGCTTCGGCGCCCTGATCCACCGGAACTTCGACCTTCTGCTTATGCCCGATCAGGATCAGCTTTCCCGCCGGAATCCGTCTCTCCTCGATATCTCCCTTGGGAGTCTTGATCACCACCGCGCTGCGCGTGCCCATCAGGGCGCGGGCGATCGGAACCACCTTGCGCGTGTCGTCCGGTTCCAGCTCGAACAACGTGGCGATATCGAAGGGATTGGAAAGTTTCTCGATGGTTCGTCCAGGCGCGGCAACCTCGATAGCTGCGGGCATCCCCAGAGGCACACGATCGATGAAGGTCACTTCGTCGACGATGGGGATTGGACGAGGCAGGCGATTGTTGATCAGCACGCCGTCGTCCTTCTGCACGATGGCCCCGGTGATTTTCACCCCTCTGGACAGCGCCCGGTTCAACTCCGCAGCCGCTGCCGTAAACTCCTGTGTTCCCGGGATGATGACGATCCATCCCGTGTCCCCTGCGGGAATGTTTTCCAGTTGGGCAAGGCTGACCGTCTGGCCCAACCCCAATCCCTGCCCGCCCGGGGTGGAAGGATTGTGACCGATCATCGCTGATTCGGTGATGATGGTTTCGGTAATGGTTTCCATGGCGATATCGCCGATGACCGGAGTGGCCTCATTCAAAAGCACCACTCCCAGTTCCTTCCGCTGCATTCCCAGCGGCTTCAACGCCTGGTCGAGGGCGTCGATGATTCCTATCGCGTTGCTCAGGGTTCCCTTGATGCCCACCGTACGCACCATCGAACTGGATAAGAATCGGACTTGCCCGCTGCCGGAAAGTTGCCCGATGGCAACCTCCGTCGTGTTGTTTCCAACATCTACACCGGCGATATACGTCATGTTCACCCTGCCCCTGGCTATTGCTTGATTCTTCCCCGTTTTTCGTAGATTGCGACGGCTTCGCGAACAAAAGCCGCGCAAATCTTCGCCTGATACTTGTTTTCGAGTTCGCTGGCGATGTCCAGCAATTCCTGCTTGGTTGAGTGGTAGGGCCGCAGAGCATTGTAAATTTCCAGTACCCGCGTGTCCGGAAGCTTGGTGAGTTCCGCAGCGCGGCGCAGATTATTTGCAATCTGTGGCCGGCCGGCGCTGATGGCGATCTGTGCCTGATACTCCAGCGTATCAGGGTGAATTTTCATGTCGTCGAAGGAAAGTTTCCCTTCGACCACCTTGTCCAGGGTGATTTCCTTGAGCCCCAGTCCGGTGACGGACTTCACCAGGTCGGGCCGCTTGATGGCAAGCGGGTAATCCTTCTTCGCATCCAGTTTTCCGGCTGCCGCCGGAGTTCCCGCGCCGGCGCCCTTGGC
>JBMFHN010000023.1:0-22274 GCA_049976805.1 Occallatibacter sp.
GCGCATCTCCTTTCCTGGGCATCCGGGGGCAGCCTCACAAGGCTGCCTCTTTTCTTGAATCTGAGAGGACTTCCCCGTGAGTGCTCCCGCGCGATGATAGGCTAGGGCCAGCATGGAACGAGCAAAAATCCTCCCTGTCGTTCTGTCTCTTGCCGCCGGCCTCATCCTCTGCGCGCCGGCCGGCGCCCAGAGCGTTTCCGGTGGAGTCGTTTTGCGGCCGGAGCATGGGCGCAGGGCGGAGCGGAGGCCGATGCCCTTTGCTCCCGGCAGCCAGACGGAAACTCCCGACTCTGCGGTCAGATTCCGCACGGACGAAGAGATGACGGCCGGGGACCGTCTTCTGGCGGCGAATGCCGAGCCGGCCATCGCCGAGCGCGCCGGATTTGCCGGCCTGGAATTCAATCAGGGTCAATGGCATGACCGGCAGATCCTCTGTTCCGCGCTCCCCGGACACCTTTTTCTGCAATTTACGCGCGACAACGGCACCGGGGACGTAAGCCTGTTTACGGCCTCGATTCCCCGCAACAGCGACGGGCGCGTGCGCATCATTCCGATTGTGCGCCGCGGCTATTCGCTTTTCTCGCCTGCGCCCATCAACGCGCTCACCATCTCGGCCTTCAACCACATCCGGGCTGAAGAGCGGCAAGAGAACGAGGAGATGGAGCAGGAAGATTCCCGCCACGCCCCCGGATGGCTTGCGACCGGGCTTTGCTATGCAGCCCTGGCCGGGGCTCATCCCAGGATCGGGCCCGCCGCAGAGTCCGACTGGCGCAAACTGCCCTCGGCGCCGCCGGGCAGGCTGGTGATTTCTCTGCACGGAGGCGCGATTTTCTCCTTTATCGATGTTTCCCATCCACGTCAGCCCATGCAATGGACGATGACCTTCAACGGCAAAGGGAAACTGCTGAGGGCTACACACAAGCCGGTCCATCGCGAGCCGGAAAGAACCGTCGAACGGAAGCCGTCCGAGGCAAAAGGCAAACAGGTCCGCGCGGCACCCCCGGAAGCCAGGGCAATCCTGATGGAGTAAATCGCGCGGAAAGCCTGCTGCTGCTCTCCCGCGCACCGAACTCCCTGCACTCTTCGCGCCTTACTCGCCCAGCATGAGACGCTCGATGCGCAGGGCGCGGCCGGTTGCGGGGTCGCAGCCGACCAGAGTGGCGCACATCTTCGGATTTCCCTTGGCGGCCTCGAATTTGCTGGGCATTCCGGTCAGGAATTTGCGCAGCACCAGTTCCTTTTCGACGCCGATCACGCTGTCGTAAGGCCCGCTCATGCCCACATCGGTCTGGTAGGCGGTGCCGCCGGGCAGAACGCGCTCGTCGGCGGTGGGAATATGCGTGTGCGTGCCCAGAACGGCAGTGACGCGGCCGTCGAGATACCATCCCAGAGCGACCTTCTCGCTGGTGGCCTCGGCGTGAAAATCCACGACGATGACCCGCGCGCCGAGGGTGCCGAGAAGCGCGTCGGCGGCGTGAAATGGATCGTTGGTGGTGTTCATGAAGACGCAGCCCTGCAGGGAGAGGACGGCGTATTCTATGCCGCTGGCGGTCGCGCCCGTGAAGATGCCGTAGCCGGGCACCCCGGGCTGCAGATTGGCCGGGCGCAAGACCCGCCGCGGACGATCCTGGCTTTCGGCGGGAACCGAGTTCATGTAGTCGACCAGCTCGCGCTTGTCCCACACATGGTTGCCGGTGGTCAGCACGTCGGCGCCCAGATCGAAGAGCTCCTCGGCAATCTGCGGGGTCAGTCCGAAACCGCCGGCGGCGTTTTCCGCATTGATGACCACCAGTTCGACCTGGTGCGCTGTGCGCAGATGGCCGATGTGCTCGCGCACGATCCTGCGCCCTGCGCTGCCGAAGATGTCGCCGACAAAGAGGATGTTCACAGGCGTTCAACACTCCTCGGGAAGCCGGGAGAAAGAAGCTAATTCCCGGGTTCCTGTTTCTCCGGCCGCATCAGCGGGAACAGAATCACGTCGCGGATGGATCTCGATCCGGTCAGAAGCATGACCAGCCGGTCGACGCCGATGCCCTCGCCGGCCGTCGGGGGCAGACCATAACAGAGTGCGCGCACGTAGTCGGAGTCCATCTGGTGGGCTTCGTCGTCGCCCTTGGCGCGTTCGGCAAGCTGCTGTTCAAAGCGCTTCTGCTGCTCGACAGGGTCGTTCAACTCGCTGAAGGCGTTGCCCAGTTCGAACCCGCCGGCGTAAAATTCGAATCGCTCGACGTTGGCCGGGTCGTCCGGCTTGGCCTTGGAGAGCGGCGAAACCTCCACCGGGTAGTCGTAAATGATGGTGGGCTGGATCAGGGATGGCTCGACAACCGCCTCGAAGAGGTTGTAAACGGATTTGCCCAGCGGCGTCGCCTTCACGGAGTCGTAATAAATCGCCGTCAGAGCGTCATGCATGGTCTTCAGTTCCGCGATGCGCTCGGGAGTGAGCCGGGTGGTTTCGCTCATGGCCTTTTCGAGCGAATCGATGGCGGCGTGCAGCCGCGCCTGGAGAGCGGAATTCGATTCCAGGGCGCTTGCGGCCGGCTTGGCTCCGGCCTCTTCCGGCCAGTAAGCGCGGATGGACTCGCGCAGACTGAGCCGCTGCCACTTGCCGAGGTTGATCGTGTGCCCGTTGAATTCGGTTCGGGTGGTCCCGTTCACCTCGCGCGCCACGAACTCAATCAGATCCTCGGTCAACTGCATCAGGTCGTGATAGTTGGCGTAGGCCTGGTAGAACTCGAGCATGGTGAACTCGGGATTGTGCTGGGTGCTGACGCCCTCGTTGCGGAAGTTGCGGTTGATCTCGTAAACGCGGTCCATGCCGCCGACCACCAGCCGCTTCAGGTAAAGCTCCGGCGCGATGCGCAGGAACAGATCCTGATCGAGCGCGTTGTGGTGCGTTTTGAAAGGCCGTGCCGCGGCTCCGCCGGCGATCGGCTGCATCATGGGTGTCTCGACTTCAAGATAGCCGCGCTCGTCGAAGAAGCGCCGCAGCGCCTTCAGCACCCGGGCGCGCTTGACGAAGACCTCGCGGGCTTCGAGGTTCGCAAACAGGTCCACGTAGCGCTGGCGGTAGCGCAGTTCCACGTCGGCCAGGCCGTGAAACTTTTCCGGAAGCGCCAGCATGGCCTTTGAGAGAAACGTCAGCCGCTCGGCGTGCAGGGTCAGTTCTCCGGTGCGGGTGCGGAACAGATAGCCGGAAACACCGATATGGTCGCCCAGGTCGAGCAGCTTGTAAAGTGCGAAACCCGGTTCGCCGACATGATCCAGGCGCACATAAATCTGCAGTCTCTGGCCCTCCTGCTGCAGGGTTGCAAAGCCCGCCTTGCCCTGCGCCCGGATCGCCATGATGCGTCCGGCCACGGCCACAGTCGGACGGCTGGCTTCGAGCGCCTCGGCCTGGGCCTCGTTCCACTTTGCCCGCACCTGGGCGACGGTGTGCGAGGCAGGGAACTGGTTCGGGTAGGCCCTCTGGCCCAGCTTTTCGATCTCCGCAAGTTTTGCCTTGCGCAACTCGAAGAGGTTGCGCTCAAATTCCGAATCGAACACGCGTCTCATCCCTTGGTGTGAAGGGTTCGAAGAGCCCGCCTGCACTCCGGCTCGCCGGGGTGCGGACGGCGCCATCGTCCAATTGCCAGTATAGCGTCTGCCGCGCTTCGCGTTTTCCGGCACGGATCGTGTATAACCACAGTGGATGTCTGCACAACTTCCCAATCCGCAGGGCCAGCGGCGCTCGAAGGCGACGAGTGCTCTGTCCGCTTATGTGCAGGCCGAAAGGCTGATGCAGATCGCGCTCGTGTTGCCGTCGTCGGCCTTCGTTGGCTGGCTGGCCGGCCTGTGGCTGGACGAGCATCTGCGGCAGAACTGGATCGGCATTGCCGGCATCGTCTTCGGAGGCATTTCCGGGCTGGTTTACGTGGCGCGGATGGCGCTGGCCGCATCGAAGAATTCCGTTCCGGTCTCTCCGCCGGCCAGGGAGGGGGAGGTCCATTCGCAGGAGATATCCGGAAACGAAGGCAGGGAAAAGAAATCGTGACCGAGGAACCCAATCCTGTCCCCGGCCTGGACCCCGATCCCGCTCCAAAGCCGGACAGCAGCCCGAATCCGATCCTCGATCTCACGCAGGAGCGCCTGGAGGCCATGCTGCGGCGGGCCATCTGGAATACGTTGATTCTGGGACTGGTGGCGTCGCTCGTGCTGTGGAAGGCTTCGGGCTGGCGAAACGCGGCCATGATGGCCACCGGAGCCTCAATTTCAGCATTCAGCATTGGAGAATGGCGCCGGTTGGTCCGTTTCCTCAATGCCCGCTTCGACAAGGTCCAGCTGGATCGGCGGAATCTACGCAGGGGAGGGCTGAGAACGGCCGTTTTTCTTGTGCTCAGGCTCACCGTGTTTGCGGCGGTGATTTATGGTAGCCTGAAATGTTTCCGGGGTTCGCCAGTGGCTCTCTTGTGCGGCCTTGGCCTGGCGGCGATGGTGATGCTGTGGGAGGCCATCCGCTTGCTTCGAGATTGAACCGCCGCGCGGGGCGCGGCCAGATCCCGGAGACAGAAAGATTGACACGTTCATGCCGGAGACTCTTGCCATCACGCGCTGGTTGAACCACCTGTTCGGGGCGGATGTAACCGCGCTTCTGCGGGCCGTTGGGGTTCACCCGGCCTATCCTGCCGCCCCGCTCAACGACGATTTTTCCCTGGAATTGCTGGTGGCCTGCGGCCTGATTGTATTTTTTCTCCTGGTGCGCCTGACGCTTTCCGTTGAGAAGCCGAATCCCCTGCAGCAGGTCGCCGAGGCCATCCACGAGTTCACGGGCGACCTGGGCGAGCAGGTGATCGGCCACGGCTATGAGCGTTTTCAGGCCTTTGCCGTCTGCGTGGGCCTCTTTGTCCTGCTGAACAATCTGCTGGGACTGATCCCGCGCATCACGACCCCGACCAGCCATCCTGTGGTTCCGCTGGGAATTGCGGTTTTGACCTTTTTCTATTACCACTTCCACGGTATCCGCACCAAGGGAATCGTGGGGTATGTGAAGCATTTTGCGGGTCCGGTTTGGTGGCTTGTGTGGCTGCTGTTCCCCATCGAAATCGTTTCCCATCTTGCACGCATTCTGTCGCTTACCGTCCGTCTTTACGCCAACATGTTCGCCAGCGATCTGCTCATTCTGATCTCTTTTTCGATTGTTCCGCTGGCACTTCCGGTCGTTTTTCTGGGATTGCATTTTTTTGTTTCGTTCATTCAGGCGTTTGTGTTTATGCTCCTGGCGATGATCTACTTGTCTGAGGCGGTGGCGCGTGAGCACTAAGGTTCGGTGCGCACATCCGCACGAGGCTGACCGAGCAGCCAGCATGGATTTTCCCGGAGAGAGCTTCCGCTCCGGGCAGAGGAATGGCCAAAGGCGTTGAGGCGGGGTGGGTTGTATCCACGCCGCGCACTGGCGGTCAATTTCAAGGAAGCAGGAGAACTATGCGGAAACTTCAGTATGTGTTCATGGCTCTGGCGGCTCTGTGCTTTGCCATTCCGGCCTTCGCCGACAGCGGCTCGGCCGTCATTAACATGGCGCCCATCGGCATCGGCCTGGGCATGGGATTGGCTGCCGGCGGCTGCGGCATGGGTGAAGGCCGGGCGGTGGCTGCGGCGACCGAAGCATTTGCCCGCAATCCGATGCTGCGTCCCGGCATCATGTTTTTCCTGGTTCTTGGACTGGCCTTCATCGAATCGCTCACGCTGTTCACGCTGGCCGTCATCTTCGCCAAGATCTGACCGGTTTCCGCCGCAAAGCCATGCGGCTGGATCTGCGCCGGCAGAAGGCCGCATGGCAAAATGAGTTCGTGCTCCGCCGTCTGGCGCGCTCCAGCTATCGCGGCTCATGGCGCGGCGAGCAGCATTTGGATCGCCTGGCGGTAATCCAGCCCGGCGGGTACGGGCGCGTACCCGGTCATTGTTTCCGTGGCATTGATTTCTTTGCTCTGGAAGAGAATGCGCAGATTCATTTTCATCCGGACGCTTACGATGCGCCATTGCCCTTGGCCCACGTCGGCCTGTTCCAGGATCACCCAGCCTCCTTTGTCCAGACGCCCCAGCAGGCCCCAGCCGTAGTTTGTATCTTGCTGCAAATGGCCCTCTAATCGCATGACCCGTTGGTGCCGGGCGTCAATCCAAATCTCTCCGCTCATCGCGGTCAACGCGCGCGTTTCCAGGTCGGATGGAACAAATTCCGGATTGGGCCGGAAGCAAAACTTCTCGACCGCGCCGGATGGTTCCGTCCCCGGGCCCACGTAGTCGTAGAGAAAGGCATTTGGCAACACACGCAGCAGTTTGAAGACGATTCTGCTGTCGGACTCCTCGCTCTGCTGACGGTGCCGCTGCAAGGCGGGATCGCGGAGCAGCATGTCGAGCCGGTTCTGCTCCTGCTGCTTCTCAGCCGGGGTCAGCGGCCGGCCATCAATCGCCAGCAAACGAGCCACGTCGCCATCGCGGGTTTCGATGATTTCTTTTGAAGAGGTCAGCCGCGGGGTGGATTTTTCAAGCCGGTAACGCATCGGCTGGTCCGGCTGTTGCGCAAGACGCAACTCGGCGGCCAGCGCCCGCTCTTCGAGAACCCGGGCCTGCGCGGAGGTCAGGCGGGCAGTCTTCTGTCCCTGGGAGGTAGCGGCCCAGGGCAGCAGCAGAAAAAGAATCATGAGATCGCGCACACGGTTTCGTCGAGCAGGCATGGATATCCTGAAACAGCAGATGAATTGTACCTTTTCATAGACGCGCAAAGCCCTCCCCAGGCTGCTGAGATTGATACCGTGCGGTCTGGTTGCGTATAGTTCCCGCAGGGCCTCGAACCGGGAAGGAAATCCCGTAAACTGAAGCAGACGGATGGCGCGCGCACGAAGGGGATAAATTTATCCACAGGAATCGGGCGTGCTTTTTCAACAGGCGAGTCGCAAAAATGGAAGGAATCCTACCATGGTTTTGGAAAACATCCCCGCGCGCATCGGCAAAACGGTCATGATCCGCGGCGAAGTCAAGGGCAGTGAGGAATTGATTGTGGATGGGCGGGTAGAGGGAACCATCACCCTCTCGGAAAGCCGGCTGACCGTGGGACCGAATGCTGTTGTGGCAGCCGATCTCTCCGCCAAGGATATTTTGATCATGGGGCAGGTCCAGGGAAAAATTACCGCCAGCGGGCGCGTCGAGTTGCGTGCCGGCAGCCGGGTGGAAGGCGACGTTCGGGCTTTTCGTCTGGCGGTGGAGGATAATGCGGTCTTCCGCGGCAAGGTGGAGCTGGTGCAGGGAGCTTCACGGGGAGCCGAGGGAACGGACCTGTCCCAGAACGGCAACAACTCCTGAAAAACAGGCGCTGCGCAGATCGTTCTGCTGCCTGTCGATGAGGGTGAGGGGATCTGAAGGTGTTCAGCCGTTGGTTGGGGAAGAAACAGGACCAGGGGACGCCGGCTTCCGCTCGCGGCCCGGCCGGACAACGTGCGCGGCGTCACTCCGGAGCCTGGGCCGTGCTGCGCAGACGCCTGCAGGAAGAATCAAGCCTGCGGGTGATCGATTTCGGCGCCACTTCTTCAACCAACGTGAACTTTCTGACCGGGTTGGGGCACAGTATTTTCATCGCCGGCGCGCTCGAGAATGCCTGGAGCGGAGCATGGCAGACCGGAACCGATGAGGAAGGCAACCCGGTCTGGAACGTCGAGGGTTTTCTTTCCGAGTCTCTCAACTTCTCTGGCCGCGTCTTCGACGTGGTGTTGTTGTGGACCACCTTCGACTACCTCCCCAGGCCCCTGGTGGCGCCTGTCGCGGCGCACCTGTTCGAGGCCATGCATCCGGGCGGGCAGGTGCTGGCCTTCTTTCACACGCGGACCGAAGGTGGAGAGACGGCTTACTGCCGTTTCCATGTTACGGACGGAGATGAGGTCGAGATGCAGCCGGCCGGTCCGTTCCCTTTTCAGCAAGCCTTTACCAACCGCGGTATCGATCAGCTGTTTGCCGCATGGTCGGATCACCGTCAGTTCCTGGCCAAGGACAGCATTTCAGAGCTGATCATCACGCGTTAGAATGCGGTCGAGCAGAATCCGGTTCGCGGGGCAGAGCCGCAGCTTCGGGCCGCAATCTCCAGCCCGCCGCCGCGGCGTACGCAACACGGAGCAGGGTACGAGTCCTCGGCTCCGCTCTTCGTCCAGGGACCGCTCATGTAGACTGACTCGAAGGAGGGAGAAGATGATGTCATTGCAGGGAACGCGCATCACATGGCTGGGACATGCGACCGTGCTGGTGACCACCGCCAGGGGAACGAACCTTCTCATCGATCCGTTTCTCGCAGGGAATCCCAAGTACCCGCAGGAGTTTTCTCTGCCTGAAAAAATTCACTATGTTCTGCTCACTCACGGCCACGGGGATCATATCTCCGACGCCGTTCCAGTAGCCGCCCGGCATGGTTCCACCGTCGTGGCTATCTATGAATTGGCCGATTATATGGCGAGCAAGGGGGTGAGCCAGACGATCGGGATGAATCTGGGCGGAACCGTGCAGCTGGACGATGTGGCGGCCACCATGGTCGAGGCCAAACACTCTGCCGCGGCGCAGGATGAGGCCGGCGTCCACTATGTGGGAGTCGCCGCAGGTTATGTCCTGACGATCGCGGACGGTCCGGTTCTCTATCATGCAGGCGATACCGCTGTCTTTGGAGACATGAAGCTGATTCACGATCTCTATCGGCCGGAAGTGGCAATGCTTCCCATCGGCGGGCACTACACCATGGACCCGGCCCAGGCGGCGCTGGCCGTCCGGCTGCTGGAACCAAGGATTGTCCTGCCACTGCACTTCGGGACGTTTCCACCGTTGACCGGCACACCGGAACAGTTGGCTGCCTTGATGGATCCCGGCGTTCAGGTGGTGCGTTTGGCGCCGGGAGAATCGATCTAGGCGCTGCCGCGGGAAGGACCGCCCCGCATCACCGTTCCGGCCGCCGAAGAGGGCAGGCGCCGGCGTTCTCTGATGGGCGGATGCGGCTTTTCCTCGCTCCGTCCGGCGGCGTAGGACAGCCGCGGTGATCCGATCCTGGTTCTCCGGGGATCGATTTTTCACCATTTCAAAGAAAGGAAGATGCAACAGCCGGGATGGGGATTGGAGAAACTGAAGAATCTTTGGGCTGGAGTGGCCGGACTGGTGCGGGGGAAAATTCCAATCAGCCGCATGGACGGGCAACGGCAGCCGGTTGAGGCGAAAGAGGCCGCGGGGACAAGGATCACGGCGTTGTTTGTGAAATGGATCGGCGGGGCAGGAAAGAGATACCCGCGCACGCCGCAGGGAAGCGCTTGGCACGATGCTCCCATGGATGAGAGGATGCTGAGGGGATGAATTCGATACGAGCGTGTTTTTTGGGATTGCTTCTGGTCAGCCTGGGCTTCAGCTCAGCGGCTGCGGTGGCATCGAACACTTCACAGAGCACGCGCCATGCCCGGACGAGCGCAACGCATGGGGTCAAGGCACACCGCACCAGCCAACCTGCGCGTACGGCGCAGCCGACTCGTCACTCCCGGAGTGTTGTCCACCGCAGCCGGACGGGGCATGCGGGCCGTTCGGCCCGTTTGGCGGCCAGAGGTGCTGGGCGGGCCAGGATGCGCCGAACCTCCTACATCCGCCGCCGCCATCATCGCTACTTTGAGCGATTTACCGCCAGTTCCTACGCGCATGGAGACATTTTTGCCAGCGATGTGGCGGCGGGTGAAGACCCGGTGGTGCGCCATGCGGCCATCGAAGCTCTGGGCGACATGAACGGAACGGCTGTGGTCATCGATCCCTCGAATGGGCGGATTCTGGCCATGGTCAACCAGAAACTGGCCCTGTCGCCGGGTGCCGAGCCCTGCTCCACGATCAAACTGACGGTGGCCATGGCGGCGCTCTCTGAAGACCTGGTGACCAAGGATACGATGGTGCAGCTGCCCGGCTTCCGCATGGACATGACCCAGGCGCTGGCCCACAGCAACAACCTTTACTTTGAGAAGCTGGGCCGGGAACTGGGCTTCGAGCGGGTTCATCACTACGCTCGGGAGTTCGGTCTGGGCGAATTGGCGGGCTATCGCATTCCGGGCGAGCAGCTGGGCACCTATCCCGACCATCCGCTGCCTGCCTCCGAGGGCGGAGTGGGCCGCATGTGCAGCTTCGGCCAGGGCGTTTCCATGACCCCGCTGCAACTGGGCGCATATGTGGCGGCGCTGGCCAACGGCGGAACTCTTTATTATCTTCAGCACCCCACCACGCCCGAGGAAGTGGCCAGCTTCCGGCCCATGATCAAGCGCAAGCTGGAGATCGCCCAGTACATTCCCGAACTTGAAGACGGCATGGCCGGCGCGGTCGAGTACGGCACCGCCCGCAGGCTGCGCGTCAACTTCCATGAGCTTCCCGTCTTCGGCAAGACCGGCACCTGCTCGAATGACGGCACCCGTTTCGGCTGGTTTGCCTCCTACTCCGACTCGCCCCAGGGCAGTCTGGCCACCGTCTTCCTGCTCGAGGGCGGACGAGCCACCTTCGGCCCGCGCGCCGCCGAACTGACCGGTGATTTCTACCGAAATCTTTGGGACAGCAACTGGTTCGCCTCGAAGGGTATGCAGGACACAGCCTCGGCGCCAGTCATCCCTGCGCAGCAGAAATAGCCGTGGGCGGTTTCCAGCCGGGGCCGATCGCGCGTTCCGCGGTATCAGGCTTCGATTGGACGCGATTGCTGGCCAGCCGATGCAGGCGGTGATCGAGGCTGCCATCACCCTCTGCCAAGGCAAGGCATGAGCGCTTCCGCCCCGTGTGCGGAGGCATCGTCGAATGGAGACGGCGGGGATTTCTCTTCGAGGCCGTCACTCCCGGAGTTCCGGTCTCCGATGGAGCGGAGAGCCGCCCCAGCCTTTAAGCTAAAGTGTGAGAGCGGCATTACCGCCCGAGGAGCACGTCCCAATGTCTTATGACGATCTGCGCGACTGGATCCAAATCCTCGAAAAAAAAGGTGAATTGAAGCGCATTCGAGAGGAGGTTTCCCCCGATCTGGAGATCACCGAGATCACCAATCGCGTCTCGAAGATCGGCGCCGGGGCTTCGGTCAACGGTGCGGTAAACACAGAGAGGTACGCTCCCGGCGGGCCGGCGCTGCTCTTTGAGAACGTGAAGGGCTATCCAGGCCAGCAGGTCTTCATCAACCAGTTTGGCTCGGAGCGGCGCATGGCGCTGGCGCTGGGCGTCGACCGTCTGGACGAGATTGCGGAGCGTATTACCGGGCTGATGAATCTGAAAGCTCCGGAGGGATGGCTCGACAAGATGAGAATGCTGCCTCAGTTGGGCGCTCTGGCCAGCGCTTTTCCCAAAACCGTCGGCAGCAAGGACGCGCCGTGCAAGGAGGTCGTGCTGCGTGAGGGCTTCGATCTGAGCCGGTTCCCGATCTTGAAGTGCTGGCCGTTCGACGGTGGCCGGTTCATCACTCTGCCCTGTGTCATGACGCGCGACCCTCGCTCGGGCAGGCGCAACGTAGGTATGTACCGGATGCAGGTCTACGACGGCCAGACCACCGGCATGCACTGGCAGCGCCAGAAGGTGGCCGCCGAGCACTACCGCGAAGCCCTGCGCCGGGCCGCAGCAGCGGCGTCGGACGGGGATGCGCGCAGCGCGGCCGTGGCCGCGATGGCCGAATCGGGTGGCGGTGCGGCCGTCCTTGCCGCGGGGGCAGGCGCAAACGAGGGGCTGGCACAGGTGGCGCTGGGCAAGCTGACGGGCTCCCGCCTGGAAGTTGCCGTGGCCATCGGCACCGACCCGGCGACGACCTTTGCGGCGATTGTTCCCGCTCCGCCCGAAATCGACGAGTTTCTCATCGCCGGCTTTCTGCGCGGCAAGCCGGTCGAAATTGTTCCGTGCGAGACGGTCGATCTGCAGGTTCCGGCCCGCGCCGAGATCGTTCTCGAAGGCTACGTCGAACTGAATGAACTGCGCGCGGAAGGCCCATTCGGTGACCACACCGGCTTTTATACGCCAGTCGATCTTTACCCGGTCTTTCATTTGACCTGTGTCACGCATCGCAGGAATCCAATTTACGCGGCTACGGTCGTGGGCAAGCCGCCCATGGAGGATGCCTGGATGGGCAAGGCGATTGAGCGCATCTTCCTGCCCGCAATGAAGATGCAGATTCCGGAATTGGTGGACATTCATCTGCCCGCCGAGGCGGTTTTCCACAACCTGATGCTGGTTTCCATTCGCAAGAGCTATCCCGGCCAGGCGCGCAAGGTGATGAACGCCATCTGGTCGCTGGGCCAGGCGATGTTCACCAAGTGCATCGTGGTCGTGGACGAGGATTGTGACGTGCAGAATGTGGGCGAAGTGGTCTTGCGCGTGGCCAACAACATCGATCCGGAGCGCGACATCCAGTTTATGCTTGGGCCGGTCGACTCGCTCGACCATGCCGCGCGCCTGCCGAATTACGGATCGAAGATGGGCATCGACGCTACGCGCAAGTGGAAAGCCGAAGGTTTCAACCGTCCCTGGCCGGCGATGATCGAGATGGACCGGGCAACCCGGGAGCGGGTGGATGCAATCTGGACCAGGCTGGGGATTTGAAAGGGCAGAAAGATCGCCTTGCTCTCCGATTTTCGAACGGCGCATTCCATAACGCTGGATTCGACGACGGTTCTGCGCATGCATTGCGGTGATTGAAGAGGCCGAGAGTGAAGAAATTTCGGGTGCCGCGATGAGGGGAAAATCTTCGCTGAATTCTGACGCCACCTGTCTCAGGCTGGTTGCGATCTCCCGGGATGGACGATCCGATCCTGTATCGAGGCAGCGCCGCGCGCCCGCTGTTTTTCCGGTGATGGAGAAACGGGAGCGGATGGTTCCCGGCGGCGTGGCGAACGGCAATGGCGGCCCGGCGGAACGGCGGAAGAGAAGAAACAGACATCAGCCGGAATTCTACGGTTTCCACCAGTCCAGCAACGGCAGGCGAGGATAATAAAGCCCAACCCGGATGGTGCCATCCGTTGCGGCCAAACCCTGCAGCCGGCGCAGAAGCTGAACGTAAACCTCAATTTGAGGAGCGAAGCGTTGCCGGAGCGCGGGCAAATCGCTTTCCGGGTCCAGAAGATCGGCGTGAGAGGTTTTATAGTCGATGATCCACCAGCAGTTTCCCTCCTCAGAGCAGGGCATGGAGCCAGCCCTGAAGATGCGGTCCGGGCGCACGGTCCGCAGAGTGCCGGCAAAGACACCGGACCAGCCGGATTCGCTGGCCGCGCCTGGGTGGGGCGAGAGAATCCATGCGCCAACCGGATCCTCGGAGGCCGCCATCGCCAGGCGGAGCGCCTGAGCGGCAAGGTGCGCAGCCTGGGAGGGAGCAAGACCGGCGGCGCGTGCCTGGGCCGCTGCGCGGGGCTCCAGTTGTGCCAGGGCCGCGCGGGCAGCGGGCCATTCCAGAGTCGCGCGCAGCCCTGCCAGTTCTTCGAGCATCCAGTGGACAGCCGTTCCCAGCGCGCGAACCATCAGGCCGCCTTCATGACGGGCATAGAGGGGGCCGGAGCCGGTTCCGATTTCCTGCAGATTCGGCTTCCACAACGCGGATGAGGCAGCCTCAGAGGGTGCGGGCTGAGCTTCTGGCTTCAGACGGCGCCCCAGCTTGGGCCGGGAGGAGGGTGGCAGCACACGCAAATTTTTCCGAGCCTTTTCATCGGAGGCGGCGATGGATACGATGACTCCGCTTTCAGGCTTTTCGGCAAAGGCTTTTCTGTTCTTCCATGCCTCGAAACGCTCGTGGATGTCCGCTTCGAGAGCTGGCCAGGCAGTCGCCAGCAGGCTGCCGGCGGGTTTCGTCAAGGTGAAACTTCCGTCTGCGCCGGTCTTGCACGAAAGACGCGCAAACAGGTGCAGTTCATCCCGGGCGCGGGTGGCGGCCACATAGAGGATTCGGCGGCTTTCCTGCAATTCGCGCTCGCGGCAGACCTGATCGACCCATTGTTTGGCACGGCCGCGATCGACGCCTCTGGGCTGGAACGGCGCGACCAGAAATTCGGTCAACTCGCCCGATTCGTCGGGCTGGGCAAGGCCGCGCTCCAGCCATGAAAGCATCTTGGTTCGGCCAGTTCGGGGCGGAGTTTGCAGTTCCGGAACAATCACCATTTCGAATTCCAGACCCTTGGCCTTATGAATCGTCATCAACTGCACGCCGCAGACGCTGCTGGTTCCGGGGTCGGGGAGGGCCGCGAGCTGGCCGAGCGCCGCATCAAGGCCCGGACCAAGCAGATCCGGTTCACCGCCCCGCAGTTGGTCCAGGCACTCCCAGAGAAGATGCAGATTGGTGCGGGCGGCCGCGTCCACGCACAGTGCGCCTCCCAGCCGCAACCAGACCTGTTCCAGCCATGTTCCAAGCGAAAATGCAGGCTGGACGGAGCGGAGGGTCGCTGCCTCGTCCAGAACTTCGCGCACGCGCAGGACCGCCTTCTGACCGGTCGCGCTGAGCAGGGCGATTCTCTCCTTCAACAGTTCGGGAACCGGTCGCAGCCACGCATCCGGGTCACCTGCGAGAGCGTGAATGTCGTCGAGCGAAAGGCCGCACCAGGGCGCGCGCAGAACACCCAGCCAGGCCACGCGGTCTTCCGGGTTGAACAGGGCATGGGCCAGTGCCAGCGCATCGAGAACCTCTGGGCGGGCAGCGAGTTCTTCCAGTTCCAGAGCGCGGAAGGGGATGCCGGCCTCGCGCAGAGCCGCCGCGACGGGAACCAGATGGCGGCGTGCGCGGCCCAGAACGGCGATGCGGAATTTTCCGTTTTCGCCGCGCTCGCGAGCCTGGCGAGCCTGATCGAGCGAGTCCCGGTGCTGCCGGATCAGAGCAACAATCTCGGCGATCTGCTGTTGGCTGGCCGTCTCCCGCTGGTCGACAGCCACGGCAGCAGCCGGACGATCCTCTGCTGCCGAGGGAACAAAATCGAGGTGAAGGGCGAAGGCCGGGTGGGAGTTGCCGGCTCCCTGCCGGACCGGAAGTGCGGCCGAGAACGGAATGCCGCTGCCATCGTCGGGCGCGAAGATTTGCGCGAAATCCCGGTTCAGGCGCTCGACCAGATCCGAAACGGAGCGGAAGTTGGCCTGGAGGGAAACGAACTCGAAGAGCAGCGGTTCGTCGCGAGAAATTTCCAATCCGCTCCTGCGGACGCGCGGGAAAAGTTCGGCGTCGGCGTCGCGGAAAAAGTAAATGGACTGCATGGGGTCGCCGACCAGAAAACAGGTGCGTCCGGCACGATCCGGCCAGGCGGCGATGAGGCTGGCGAGCAACTGGTGCTGGCGGCGGCTGGTGTCCTGGAACTCGTCGACGAGCAGGTGGCGGATGCCGTCGGCAACGGCCAGAGCGGCGTCGGAGGGGAGACCATCCTCATCGCGCAGCACCCGTTGCGCGATCTGGGCAACCTCGGTGAAATCCACCGCGCCGGCCTCTGCAAAGGCAACGCGCAGTTCGCCCGCGGCATGGCGCAGCAAAGTGAAGCAGGAACGTATGATCTTCCAGTCTTCTTCCGGGTAGCGCGGCGGGGGCAGAGCGCGAATCCCGCCCAGAGCGGTTTCCAGGCCGGGAACGGCGGCGAGTGCTGCGATCAACGCGAGCAGACGCTCTTTCTCCTGCTTGCGGCCGGCGGGAAAGCCCAGCCTTTTGTCCACTTGCCGGCGGAAGCTGCCATTATCGGTGAGCAGCAGCGCAGCCAGACCCGAGCAGGCACGGAGGGCTGTTTCAAAATCCGCGGGGTCGGCCGGCGCTCCGGCAGGAAACTCGGCCAACTCGGCGAACTCGCGGTGGGCCAGGCAGCCACCTGGCCCGCAGGCGAAGCGCGCCAGCGCGAGCGCTTCCGAGCGCGCGCCGGGAACCTTGTCGAGAAGCCGGTTCAGACTCGCCAGCCTGGTGGCAATCGAGCGCAGGAAGGGACGCTCCAGACGTTCGCGCAACGCCCGCCAATCCGGCTCGCGATCGAGCAGAAAACCTTGCATCCAGCGGTCGCGGCTGGCCAGCATTTCGACCAGCAGATCTTCCATCTCCTGCCAGCCGTTGTCGCGCCATTCCAGCAGCGTTTCGATAGCCCGGGCCAGCTCCGAGCCGATTTGATCGACTTTCTTCAGGGTTTCGCGGGCTGCCCGGCGATAGAGATTTTCCGGCTGTTCGGTAATCTCCAGAACGCCGCCCAGGCCGGAGAGCAGAGGCTGCTGCAGAGCCAGTTCATAGCAGAACGAATCAATGGTCGAGATGCGAAGCTGGGCGGGAAGGTCAAGCAGTTGCCAACCGAGCGCCTGCGAGTGTTTCAGGGCGCGACGAGCAATCGCCTCCAGAGAAAACGCATCCGCCGGAGAATCCGGGTTCGCGTCAGCTTTTTTCAATTCGTCAAGGATGCGGTTTCGCATCTCGGCGGCGGCGGCCTTGGTGAAGGTGATCGCCACGATCTCGCCGGGCGTCTCGACTTCGGCCAGCAGGCGGAGAAAGCGGCGCGTCAGCAGATCGGTTTTGCCCGAGCCGGCCGGTGCCTGCACCAGAAAGGAGCGGTCGGGATCGAGCGCCTGCTCGCGCATGGCCTGATCCGGCGGCGGGGGCAGGTACGGTGGTTCAGGCATCGTTGCCATCCTCGTCTTCTTCGAAGGTTTCGGCTTCGGCCCACGTTCCGACAGGGCGCTCCTGAATGCGGCAGAGGGTTTGCAGACCGCAGCGTGCACAGGTTGCCGGAGCGTCGCGCGGATCGACCGCGGCGTATCCGGCAAGAAAGTCGCGGGCAAGCTGTTCGATCGACTCTCGCCAGTCGAGCAACTGCTCGGCCTCCAAGGGGCTTTTGAGCAGGGGATTGGCGCCCTTCAGACCGGCGAGGAGCGTGGCTGCGGCGTCTCCCACGCGACCGGAGAATTTCATCTCGCCCGGGCGGACCTTGGCGAAGACCAGCCCGCCGAGCCTCTCCTCGGAATCAAGCGCAAAACAGGCGTAGAGCGGCAGTTGCACATCGTTGGGACGCGGCAACTCCCACTCATCCGGTCCGGCGCGGCCGGTTTTGTAGTCGAGGATCAGCGATGAGCCGTCGCAGAGCCGGTCGACGCGATCCAGCCTCAGATTCAGCACGAGGCCGGCGATCCTAACCGTGCGTTTCACCTCGGTTTTGCTGACATCGAAAGGAATCCGGGTGGTCTCGAATTCCAGCCAATCGCTGACCACGCGGTTCAGCCGCCGCTCTTCAATCTCGAGGTAGCGGCGGGGCATGGTTTCGCGCAGGTGCGGGTACAGTTTCCGCGTGAAGACACGCCGAACGTGACCGGCAACGAAAGCCTCCCGGTCGGGCAAGTTCTTCAGTTCGGAGAAAGAACGAATCCCCTCGGGCGGACCGGACCAGATGGCGTGGAGCACGGCGTGGAGAAGACTCCCGCGCTGCGCGGCGGTCAGCCCGGTTTCGGCGGGCCGCCAACCCTCGGCACCGAGGCGCACACTGGCGAAGGCCTGGAAGGGACACTGCGATTGCGCCGTCAGAACATGGGAGCCGCCTTCAGCTCTGCCCGCCGGGAAGGGAATCCGGCTCGGGTCTTCATAAGGTTCCGTCTGCGGATCTGCGACGACCGGTGCGGCGAGTTCCGGAGACAGATCCAGCGCCTCGCCTGCAAATTGCACAATCAGGCGGGACGGCCGGGTTTCGGACGATTGAATTTGTCGCGCGTAGCTGAAACAAACCTCGGAAGCCGAGCCGAGCAGCCTCTGGGTGATCGCGCGGGCCAGATCCAAATCCATCCGGGCTGTGGCGTGCGGCATCTCCGCCTCGCGCTGGACCGCGGCGGGGACGAACGGATGCAGCGCGCCGCCGGCAGGCCAGGAATCCTCGTCCGCCCCCAGAAACCAGACAGCATCTGCGCTCAGGCCTGCCGACTCAGCCGGTCCGACGATCTGGATCGATGCGTCGCGCGACTCGGGAGCAAACACTGTCTCGTTGAGCGCGCGCCCCAGCTGCGCAAGAAAATCTTCCCAGCCGATCCGGCGACCGTCGAAACCCAGCGAAGCGCAGGCTTCAACGGCCTGACGCCAGCGCTGCGCGGCCTGATATTCGGCGCTGGCAAGGGGGCGCGCAGCGGCAAAATGAAGATCGTCCAGCAGGTGCGTCGCCCATTCCGCCCAATCGAGCGGGCTCTGCGGCTGTCGAGCCTGCACGGCTACCCGGCTGAAGACCCTGCCGATGCGGGCCATCCAGGGGGCGGGCAGGAATTCGGTTGCGCGCCGCTCGGCGAGGAAAGCCGTCAATGTCCATTGCATTCGCTCCAGTCCGGAACGGCGCAGGGCGCGCATATAAGAGGAAAGCGCGGCAGATTCCCGGGCATCGGAGGCCAGAAAGCCGGTGGAAAACAGCCAGTCGAGTTCCTGCTCGGCAAGCGGTTCGCTGAGCCAGCGCAGGGTCAGGAAGGCCGCCCGCGCCAGAGCAACCTGACCAAGCGGAACCCCCAACGTGAACTCGAAGGCCGAGGCGGGTCCGGCATGCGCCAGGAACGCTCTCTCCATCGCGCCGCGCCGCGCCCCAGCGGTCTGGGTGACCACCATCAGGCGCGCGCCGGGGTCGTGCGCAAGGTGTTGTCCGCACCAGCGGGCACAGGCGGTCAGTTCGGTCTGGGTGTCGGCGGCGGCATAAAAATGAACATCCGTGGCGGGCTCGCCCCGAGTGGCTTCGCGCCACACGCCCCAGGCATCGAAGAGGGCGCGCTCGACGGGCAAAATCCGGTCAAATCCGGTGATGAGCAGGGGCGGCCGATCCGCCGCTTCTGATTTCAGGAGCGGAATCAAATTCCACGGCAGGCGGCTGGAACTGAGCAGATGGCCGTCGCGGCAGGCTTCGTCGAATGCCGCCAGCCAACGGCTAAAGGCTGCCGCATCCTGCTGCCAGCCGGTGCGGGCCGCGCGGTCCAAAAACCGTGGAGCGTAGGAACAGAGCAGTTCATGCGCCCGCATGGCCATGGCAGCCAGCCGGTGACGCGGTTCTTCAAGCAGCATGGCCGGAGAATGATTCTGGCCGGCGATCTCTGCCCAGAGAGACTGCTCCTGAGCGGGATTGAGAAGCAGGGGCGCGGTGGTCGTCTCCTCCTGCTCCCATGCCACGCGAACAAAGCTCTTCCAATCCAGAATTCTGGGCACCGGCCACGCACCCAGACCCTCAGCCCGGCGAGCACGGTGGAATTCTGCCGTCAGGGCGCGCGCCGTGCGTTCGCTGGCCGTCACCACCAGGCCGCCTTTCTGCAGCCAGGCGTCCATCTCCACAGCCGTAGAAACACCCATTCCTGCGTTATACTCCCTCCGGCCCGGGGCTGCCATCGCCTCAAGATATGGGCCGGTGCGACGGCCTTTCCGGCACGCGGATGAGACGCTGTTGCCGAAGTTGAGTCCGTGATGAATCAGGTTCGGCGCGGTGTGCGGCGGCCCCGGAGACGGAGATGCGCGCCGATAATCGAAGGCGTGGAGACCGTTTCCAATCAGTTGCTCTTCGCCGGCTATCAGGCCTATTTGCGCGTGGAAAAAGGGCTGCGTCCCCTTACCTGCGAGGCCTATGACAGCGATCTGAAGACCTTTGCCGAATTTCTCGAAGGCCGGGATGGCGTGCTGCTGACGGCCAGACAGCAGGATGTGGCGGCATTTCTGGAACATCTGCGCAATCACGGCATCGACCCGCGCTCTGCAGCTCGCAAGCTGAGCTGTCTGCGCGGCTTTTACAAGTGGCTGCTGCTCGATGAGCGCATCGGCCACGACCCCACCGTCAAGATCGAGTCTCCCAAAACATGGAAAGTGTTGCCCAAATCGCTGGCCGAACCGGAAGTTGTGGAGATGCTCGAACGGGCCGCGCGCGCGGCCGAACACCCGCAGGCGCGAGCCGCCACCTTGCGTGACCGCGCCATTCTGGAACTGCTCTATGCCGGGGGGTTGCGCGTTTCCGAGGTGACGGCGCTGTCAACCGGGGACCTGGCCCTGGATCTGGGCCGGGTGCAGGTGTTGGGTAAAGGCGACAAGGAACGCATCGTCCCCCTGGGCCGCACCGCAGTTGAAGCGTTGGAGACCTACCTGCGCGAAGGCCGGCCGCATCTGGCTCGCATCTGCTCGGGTCGTTCGGCGCGGAGAAATTCAAACGCCGCGCGTCAGGACGCATCGCGCCTGTTCCTCTCGCTGCGGGGAATGCCGCTGACCCGGCAATGGGTATGGCACCTGGTCAAAATGGCGGATTCCTCCGCCAGCCCGCACCGACTGCGCCACAGTTGCGCCACCCACATGGTCGAGCACGGCGCCGATCTGCGCAGTGTGCAGTTGCTGCTGGGCCATGCCGACATCTCGACCACCCAGGTTTATACGCATCTGGCGCTGGCCCGGCTCAAGGAAGTCTTTCGCCGCCACCATCCCCGCGGCGCGCGGCGCTCAGGGGCGGCTGTCGATGCTGCTTTTCCGGCAACCGGGGCGGCGCGTGGCGGACCGCGCCTGGTCACAGGCGGCACACAGGAGGAAAAAAGCCGTCCGGGCGGGAAGAAATCCCCCTTCCGTTCTGCAGGCGATCCGGCCGGAACAGACGGCCGGAATGCGCGCACCCCTCTTTGCCATTCCGGCAAGGAGCGGAAAAACTCCAGCCCGCGAATCGTCTTGCCCGGTCGCGGCGCACAGCCCGGCGAGGAGCCTGCATGAGCGCATCGCGTCCCGTTGCGGTTTTGCCTGCCGCGCTGACTTCGCTGGTGGATGATTATCTGCGCGTCATGGCTAACGAACGCCGCGCCTCGCGGCATACGCTGCGCGCCTACGAGCGTGAACTGCGCGGGTTTGTCGCCTATATCGCGCCGCTTTCTGCCCCTGACCCGGACCGGAAGCCGGATTTGAAGCGTGTCGGACACAGGGAAATCCGCGCCTACCTGGGAACGCTCTACGAGCGCGGCTTGTCGAAGGCCTCCGTAGCGCGGGCGCTGGCAGCCATCCGGAGCTGGTTCCAGTGGCTGGCGCGATGCGGAAGCCTCGAACAGAACGCCGCGGCGCTGGTGGCTACGCCGCGTCTTCCCAAACACCTGCCCCGCGTTCCTTCCATCGAGCAGATGAACCGTCTGGTCGATTCGGTCGGCGAAGACAAGGCCGGCTGGCCGGCGCGCGACCGGGCCATTCTGGAACTGCTCTACGGTTGCGGCTTGCGCAATTCCGAACTGACTGGACTGAACCTGGAAGACATCCACTGGGCCAACGAGGCGATCCTGATTCGCGGCAAAGGCAGCAAGGAACGCTATGTTCCGCTGGGCGATCCTGCCGCCGCGGCGTTGCGCGCTTATCTCGTCGAGCGCGTTGCGCGGCTGTCCGCCGCGGGGGCGGGCTCGATTTCCGCCTTGTTCCTGTATCGGCGCCTGCGCGGCCGCGGCCAGCCAGACGGCAGCCGCGCAAGGCTCACCTCGCGGAGCGTGGCTCGCATCGTCAAGCGGATTGCCGTCGGGGGCGGTCTGTCGGCCGATGTGCATCCGCACACGCTGCGCCATGCCTTCGGTACACATCTGCTGGAGGAGGGAGCTGATCTGCGCGCCATACAGGAACTGCTGGGGCACGAACGGCTTTCAACGACCCAGCTCTATACGCAGCTGACTGTCGCGCAGCTTGAAACAGTCTACGATCGGACGCACCCCCGGGCGCGATGAATCCGGAGCCCGGGCGGAGCCGCTCCGGCAACACTCCATGGCGCGGCGAAATGGGCTCCGGGAGCTGCGCGCTGAACGCGGTTCGCCGGCGAACTTCCTTAGAAGCTCACCTTGCGCTGCGGAAACCAGGTGAGCTGGATCGTGGTCACCGTCACCGTGTGGTTGGCGGCCGGATACGTCGGGGTTCCGGTAGGATAGATCGGCGCCTTCCAGTGTTCCAGCGTGAAGTTGCCGTTGACCTCGAAGTTTGGGCCGATGCGCTTCGCCGCCTGGAAGTTGGCGTCGTTCAGGGTGGTGCCGCCGGGGATGAAGTAGGTGGTGGCTTTCTGGTTTCGCCAGCTGACCTGAATCTGCTCGTCTCCGCTCAGGTGATAGGTAAGCCACGCCTGGCCGCCCTTGTCCTCGCGCCCGATCCAGTCGCCGAAAAGCTGGCCCTGGTTGGTGTAACCCTGCTTTTCAATGGTCTCCCAGTAGAGAAACTGTCCATAGTGGCTGGCGCCGTTGGAGCTGGACGGATCCGTGGAAGCAGCTTCGACGCGCAGATCGAGCCTGGCGATGCCGGGAAAATGGGAGAGATAGAGGCCGGGCCGGTAAGCGGCGCGGCGCGGCGCGTCGGCCGGAGAAACGTCGTCATGCAC
>JBMFHN010000023.1:22284-22543 GCA_049976805.1 Occallatibacter sp.
AGTCCGTGTAGAGCGTCAGCCAGTTACGCAGAAAAGGCAGCCGGTAGGAAAAATCGAAGGTGCCAAAGCGAGCGCCGGGGTCGTTGCGGCCGAATTTGTCGATGTTGCCCACGCCGGCGGTGGCGCTGAAGAAGCTGCGAAAAAAGTCGCCCAGGGTTACCGGCGAGTGGCCTTCGCCGCCCCAGATCGCGGTGCGCTCAAAACCGAACTCCAGATTTTCCGTGGGCCGGAAACTGATCTTCTCGACGTGGACCCAGGG
>JBMFHN010000024.1:0-22485 GCA_049976805.1 Occallatibacter sp.
CGACACTCCGGAACAGGAAGAGTGGATTTTGCGCTATCCGGCGCAGCCATGACGGACTCCACCCGTCTGCCGTGATAGCCTCCTAAGCGAAGCAGTCTGCCCAAAAATACGGTTTGAAGTCCCATCCCGCGCTTTTTCCCGGCACAAGCCGCCGTGCTGAAGTGGAAGGTCCGGACTGGAACCGAGAGGATATTCCATGAACTGTTTTCGCTATGTGCCCCTTCTGGCACTGGCCGCCGGAGCAGCTTGCATGCAGGCGCCCGCCGCAGCGCAGGCCAGCGACCAGAAACCCACGCCACCTCCGGTCGTCAAGAGCTTCGATCCCACGGCCATCGACCAATCCGTCAATCCCTGTACGGATTTTTACCAGTACGCCTGCGGCAACTGGATCAAATCCAACCCCATACCAGCCGACCAGTCGCGATGGTACCGCTCTTTTTCACTGGTCAACGAGCGCAATCGTTACCTGCTCTGGCAGGAACTGGAGTCGGCCGCCCAGGATCCCAAGACCCCGCTGCAAAAGCAATATGGCGACTTCTATGCGGCCTGCATGAACACCGCCCTGATTGACAAGAAGGGCCTCACGCCGCTCGATCCGGCACTGAAGCGGATCAACGCCCTCGAGAATCCGCGCCAGCTGGCCTCTCTGATCGGCGACCTGGCCGCCGCGGGGAGTCCTGCGCCCCTGTTCGACTTCGGCGTCGAACAGGATGAAAAGGACTCATCGAAGCAGATTGCCGCAATCTCCCAAAGCGGCCTCTCGCTGCCCGACCGCGACTACTACATCCTGAACAGCCCGCACTTTCAGCAGATTCGCCAGGAGTTTGTCGCGCACGTGACAAAAATGTTCACTCTGGCGGGCGACACGCCGCAACGGGCGGCCCAGGAAGCCGCCGCCGTGATGCAGATCGAGACCGCGCTGGCCAAGGCTTCCACCAGCCGGGTTGCGCTGCGCGATCCGGAAAAGCGCTACCACATCTACACGCTGGCAGAATTTCAGAAACTGATGCCGGAGTTCGACGATTCCGTTTACTTCAAGGACGTGAAGGTGCGGCCGTTCGCCACCCTGAACGTCGCCACCCCAGGCTTCTTCGAGGAGCTGAACCAATTGATTGCGACCGAGCCCGTATCGGCCTGGAAGTCCTACTTCCGCTGGCATCTGATCCACGCCTCGGCGCCCAACCTGCCCAAGGCTTTCTACGACGAGAACTTCGCCTTCTTTGGCAAGATCCTGAATGGGCAAAAGGAACCGACGCCGCGCTGGAAGCAGTGCACGGCCATGACCGATGAGGCGCTCGGCGAGGCCGTGGGCCAGGACTGGGTGAAGCTCCATTTTCCGCCTGCGGCCAAGGCCAGCATGGACCAGCTGGTGGCGGCTCTCGAAAAGGCCCTGGGCGACGACATCCAGACGCTTCCCTGGATGAGCGAAGCAACCAAAAAGGCGGCGGAGGCCAAGCTGGCCATGATCCGCAACAAGATCGGCTATCCGGAAAAATGGCGCAATTACTCGGCGCTGAAGGTGAAGCGTGGCGACCTGATCGGCAATCTGGATCGCAGCGCAGTTTTCGAGCGCAACTGGGAACTGAACCACCTGGGCAAGCCGGTGAACGAAAAAGAGTGGCAGATGACGCCACCTACGGTCAACGCCTA
Source organism: Occallatibacter sp. (assembly GCA_049976805.1). Classification (GTDB taxonomy): domain Bacteria; phylum Acidobacteriota; class Terriglobia; order Terriglobales; family Acidobacteriaceae; genus Telmatobacter. The sequence goes on from JBMFHN010000024.1 coordinate 1,651, forward strand.
CTACGACCCATCGTTCAACGACATCAACTTCCCGGCCGGCATCCTGCAACCGCCCTTCTTCGATCCCAACGCGGATCCGGCGGTGAATTTTGGCGGCATCGGCATGGTGATCGGGCACGAATTGACCCACGGCTTCGACGACGAAGGCTCGCAGTATGATGGTCGGGGCAACTTGCGCGACTGGCAGACCCCTGCTGACCACAAGTCCTTCGCCGAGCGCGAGCAGTGCATCGCCAGCGAGTACAGCGGCTTTGACGCGGCGCCTGCCCACGACGGCGTTGCGGCGCAAAAGCTGAACGGCAAGCTCACGCTGGGCGAGAACACGGCGGACAACGGCGGCCTGCGCATCGCCTATCTGGCGCTGCTGGACACACTGGCAGAGGAACACAAGAGCATCGACGAGAAAATCGGCGGCTACACCGAGGCGCAACGCTATTTCCTGAGCTTTGCCCAGATCTGGTGTTCCAACCAGACCGATGCGTCGGCCCGCCAGCAGGCGCTCACCGATCCCCACTCGACCAGCCGCTGGCGCGTCAACGGAGTCGTGCAGAATTTTGGCGCGTTTAGCCAGGCGTTCGGCTGCACTCCGGGCCAGCCCATGGACCCCGTCAACTCCTGCCGGGTGTGGTAAGCCCAGCCGGTCCAAACCGGGCTGTCCGGTTTGGACCGGTGATTCTCTCCATCCTGGCGGCCGCTTCATCCCACGGATGACACAACGCGGTTCAATCCAGAAACCAGGCGGGAAGCTCCGGAAAAGCCGGACGGGCGCAAACCTGAAGAGTTGAAAGGAACGCTTTTCCCGAGGGAAATATCCGCAAGGATTGCACTTTCCATCTGCAGTTTCAAGCAAAACTAGGCACAACCAGCCTTGGGCTTTTACAATGCAACAGGGACCCGTCCCAACCCAGCTCTGCTGTGGAACGATCAACCTTGGCGGCGCACGGCTGACCAGGATGAAGGAATCCTATGAAGTTCACGAAACTCGGCAAGATCTTCCTGATGGCCGCCATCTCTGCGGGTCTTGTTCTCAGCGTTACGTCTTGTGTTTCAAGTTATACGGTCGGCTATCTTTTCGTGACGGGGACGGTAACATCCGGAACCGGGAACAACGGCATCATCTCGGGCTTCAAGATTGATCACAATACCGGCCTGCTGACCCCGATCAATGTATTGCCGGTCTCTTCGGGCGGCGCCAATCCGGTTCGTGCCGTGCTGCTGGCCAACAGCCGTTTTCTCTATGTCCTGAACCGCGGCGTCAGCTCCAACCCCGCCGGCACGGGCGACTGCACCACGGAGTATCCCTGTCAGGGGTCCAATGTCGAGGTCTTCGCGGTCGGCGGCAATGGCATTCTCACGCCCCAGCAAACCTTCTTTACTCAGGGGGTTAACCCGTTTCGCCTGATCGCCGACAGCACCGGAACTCATCTTTATGTGCTGGAACACGATTCTCCCGACAATTACGCCCCGTCCGCCACGGACGGATGCGCCCAGGCTCTGGGCAGCACGCAGACGACATGCGGCGACATTACCGCCTTCTCGGTCGACTCCACGACCGGTTACCTGACGCTGATCCGGAACCAGTCAGTGACCGTAAACTCCGAATATCTGTCCTATTTCCCGGTACCCTCCAATCCTGTCGACTTTGTGCTTTCCGGTTCCTACATCTTCACTCTGAGCGGCACGGCGGCGACGGCTTCGGTTGACTATCCCTATACGGGTGGCGCAACGGTCTTTCCCTACAACTACATTTCCACAAACGGGCAGTTGACCTCGACCGGCACAGGATTCCCCTGGAATGTCCTGAGCGACAGCAGTCCCAGCGGCGTTCCCTCGGCCAATGCCATCGTAGCCGCAGGCGGTTTTATTTACGTGCTCGACAACCAGCCAATTTATGTGGGTGGGGCGCTTGCTTCCAATAGCCAGATCCTTCCCTACACCATCGGCTCCAATGGCGGACTGGCGGGGGTCAGCACGGGAAACATTCCCGATGACGCCAATCAATCGAACCCCATTTATCTGACGCTGGAAACCCGGGGCAAATGGTTCTACCTGGCCAATCAGGGGAGCACCAACACCAGCACATCCACCTCCTCGACGGGCATTACCGGTTATGATGTGAACACCCCCTACAACCCTGCGGAAATTCCCGGCTCGCCGATCAGCTTCGGCAGCGGTTCCGGCCCGCAATGTCTGGTCGAAGATCCGTCCAACCAGTTCTTCTATACGGCGAACATCAACGACTCCAGCGTGACGGGCCAGTTGCTCGACCAGAACGCGGGTACGCTCAGGCCACTCTCTCAGTCGACGAAGGTACCGTCCGAATATACGCTGAGCGGTCCGCCCACCTGGTGTCTTGTGGATGGGCGCACGGACTAAAATCGCGGCTTCGGTGCTGACGCCTGGACGGCGATGGATGGCCGGTCCAGGCGGCGGCTTTCCGAAGGGCCTTGGCGAAAGCAGCCGGATACGGGATACGAAACTTCACCGGGACGATCCGGTATCCGATCTCAAATCTGATGGCAAGAGGCCTGAATTTCCGGCCTGCGACGAAAGAAGCGCATGAAGTTCAATCGTTTGAGCCAATTGCTGGTAGTCTCCGCGGCCAGTCTGCTGGTGGCGGGACTGATGGCTGGCTGTATCACGAACACTCTGGATTTCGTTTACGTGGCCAGTTCCAAAGCCGCGGGAAGCTTTTACAACGGCGAAATCGACGTATTCGAGATCAACTACGTCTCCGGCTATATGCGCCAGATTCCCTTCTCGCCTTTTCCCTCCGGTGGACGGAATCCGGTTGCCGAGGTCGTTGCCCCCGACAATCAGGCTCTTTATGTGGTCAATGAGGACGACAGCACGATCGTGGACTTCTTTATCGGCCCCGATGGCAAAATCTATCCTCAGAACACCTATGCCACCACGGGAAACTACTCTTCCTCCGGGGTCGAGAGTCCGGTGGGAATTTTCCCCGTGGCGATCGACACGAACGGATCGAACCTGTTCGTCGTCAACACCTATCAGCCTTTGGCCAACTGCTCCAGTGCGACTCCCTGTTCGGGGTCCATTGGCGTCTATCCGATCCTGACCGCTGCCCAGGCCCAGGCGCTCACCCCGGCGGGAATCGCGGACGCGCTGGGAACGCCCGTTTACAATGCGGCGGCGGGCGCCTATTACTGGCCGTTAACCGTGCCGGGAAGCAGCGACATCATTGTTCCCACGGCGGTCCACGTTCTCGCCTCCGGAGCGGATGTCTTTGTTGCAGCGTACGACTCGACGGCGCAGCCGAATGTGGGTTACCTCTTCGCCTATGCGATCGGCCCGGGCGGTGCGCTTACGGCCGTGCCGGGTTCGCCGTTCGCCCTGGGCGTACAGCTTTCAGCCGTCGGCAGCGATTCCACCAGCAGTTATGTTTATGTTGCCGATGCCGGCAGCGGCAGGATTTACGGCTTTTCGGTCGCCAGCACAATCGCCCATGGCGCGCTGAGCCCGCTCAGTGGCAGTCCATACCCAACCGGCAACGGCCCTTCGGCGATGGCGGTTGATTCCCAATACCCTTATGTCTATGTGGCCAACGCGACGGATGGCAATGTGAGCGCCTATTCGATCGGCAGCGCTGGCGCATTGACCAGCATCGGCACCTATGCTGCCGGTGTTCAACCTGTGGCCATCGGCATTGATCCGTCCACCCATCATTTTGTCTTTACCGCCAACTTCACTCCCAACGGCACCAGCGGCACAGTTTCCGACTTCGAGATGGACTCGACGACTGGCATACTCATCAATTCCGCCAACTCTCCGTATCCATCCAACGCCTGGCCAACGGCCGTAGCCGCGGTACCGCATAACGGCTTGAAGTAGCGCCTGTCCGCCACCGGGCGCTCTGGCAGCGGCTCATGCCGGGCATTACAATCCATAGCGGGGAGGCTTTCACCGGTTCCCCAGGGCTCGCACCCGAGGAGCCCGCGACGAAGGAAGCGCATGAAGTTCAACAAATTAAGCCAGCTCTTTCTGGTTTCCTCCATTGGTCTCCTGGTCTCCTCCCTGCTGATCAGTTGCGCGATCACCACCATCGATTATGTCTTTGTGGCCAGTTCTTCCGGCTCCGGGACCAGCACTGAAGGGCAGATCCAGACCTTCGCGGTGGACTCCGAGTCGGGGGCATTGCGCACCGGCTTGCCTCCCGCGGATTCCGGCGGAATAAATCCGGTGGCGATGGTCACCACCTCCGACTATGCGAATCTTTACGTCGCCAACAAAACCAGCGGCACGGTCACGCATTTCACCATCGCGTACAGTGGCAAGCTGACCGCGCAGAGCGACCAGATCAGCATCCCCGCGCCGGTCGCACTGGCGGTCAACACCGCCGGGACCTATCTTTACGTGGTTTCCGGAACCACCTCAGCCACGCTCTCCGAGTACGCGCTCTCCTCGGGCACAATCAGCGCGCCGGCCTCGCCTGTGGTCAGTGTTCCCCTGGCGATCTCCAGCGATGTCATCGTTCCGGCCGGGATCACGGTTCTGGCCAACACCAGCACGGTGAGCGGCAATGGCATTTACGTCGCGGTGGCTGACCAGAGCTCCAATCTCGGGTATGTCTTCGGTTTCACCGTCGGAAGCAGCGGCGCACTGACCGCGACCGCGAGCAGTCCCTACCAGGCCGGTGTCCAGCCAAGCGGCATCGCATCCGATCCGACCGACCGCTTCGTTTATGTCACCGACTTCGCAAATAACGATATGATCGGGTACACCATCCTCGATGGCAGCACGCTGAGTTTCATGACCGGCGGTCCGTTCGCCACGGGCAACCAGCCTTCGGCCATCGTCGTCGATCCACGCGGCGAGTACATCTATGTGACCAACTCGCTGGACTCGACCGTCTCGAACTATGCCATCACGCTGGCCAACGGCATTCCTACCGCTGTCGTGAACACCAACAGCGCCAATATCGCCACCGACAGCGATCCGGTTGCTCTTGCAATTGATCCTGCGCTGGGCAGATTTATCTATACCGCCAACCATCTGGGCAATTCGGTATCGGGGTTCCTGCTGAATCCGAACTCGGGCGCGATTTCGCCCACCCAGGCCACTCCCTATCCGGCGGGATACAGGCCCAGCGCGGTGGCCGTCATACCCCACGGCAATCATGCAACGGAGTCGGTCACCCCATAACGCAAGAAAAACAGGTGCGCGCACAGAAAGCCCGGCCCTGCGGCCGGGCTTTCTGTGCACATGTCATCCCGTTTCAGCCTCTCCCCGCCGCGCGCAACGATCCGGGATTGAGCGCTGCCGTGATCCGGGCAGATTTCTCCCGCCGCTCCGCAAGCTTCCCATGGAGACCGCTCTATGCCCCCATCCACCTGCGCAATTGCCGCTGTGCCGGCTTCTCCACGAAGTGCAATGCCACCAGGGCCAGCGCGATCAGCCCAACGTAACTGATCCAGGGGTCAAAACGGCTCAGCCCCAGCAGGTTGAGCACGTGGCTGTCGTGAATGAGGTTCCACAGATTGAAGTGGAGCAGATAAAGGCAGAAACTGGCCTCGCCCACGAAGACCAGCGGCCGGATTCCCAGCACAGCCGCCAGCCGGTTTTCTCCGGCCAAACCGAGCACGATGCAGCCGAACAGCGGCATCAGCAGGCCGTCATGGATGATCGCGTAAGGAATGCTCTGCCCCAGAGTCAGCAAAGCATAAATGCCTGCAAAGCCACCCACACCCAACCAGAAACGCAGACGGCTGTCGCGTCGCATCGCGCTGTCCAGACCGGCCAATAGAACGCCAAAGGCGAAACTGGGCAAATGCGGCAAAGGCGTGCACTTGAGCGCCTGCAGCCAGGGGCCATAACTCCACCGGTCCGGATGCGCGATACCGTCCGGATCGAGGAGCACGTAGAGGGTGCCCGGCAACAATCCCAGCATCCATACGCCGCCCATCTTCAGCAGGTGCGGAACGATCCTTTCCGCCCGTCTCCAGCGCGCCATCCAGGGAAAGATCGCGTAGTAAAAAACTTCGGCCGACATGGTCCAGGCCGGAGTGTTCAGGAAGGTGGCGATGGCGGGAACCCATCCCTGCAACAGCAGCGGCGTCAGAATCGCACCCGTCCAGAACATCGCGTGTGTATGCGCAGCGTACTCAACCGGCAGCATGCGCCAGCTCAGCACAAGGCTGAGAAAGTAAATGGGGTATATCCTCGTGAAGCGGGCTTTCCAGAAGCGCTTCCGGTCCAGTTGCCCGGCCCGGGCCCGGTCTCCGTAGTTATAGGCCAGCACAAATCCGGAGAGCAGAATGAAGTAGCTCACCGAAACATAGCCGGCATTGACCACCGGCGCCAGCCATCCAAACCACTCAGGATTGGAAAAATGGAATAGGACGATGTTCACGGCCGCGAAACAGCGCAGACCCGTCAGCGCGTCCAGCCGGTCTGGCTTGCGCATCTCCACTGATAGAACTTGTCGCTCCTGGCTTTTCGCTCCCCGCCCATTGATTCGGGCGAAGAATTTGATGACGGATCGAATCGCTCGCAAGTGCACGTTGGCTTAAAACTGATCCATCGAGACTGAAGGCCGGGATTACGCCGTCACCAGCGATCCGACCCTTTCACCCATCACCACCCGCCGGATATTCCCGGGCTGGTTCATGTTGAAGATGACCATGGGCAGGTTATTGTCCTTGCAAAGGCTTACAGCGGTCAGGTCCATCACCTTCAGTCCCTGACGCAGAATCTCCATATAGGTGATCTCATCGTACTTGACGGCGTCCTTTACCAGCACCGGGTCGGCGCTAAAGACGCCTTCGACCTTGGTCGCCTTCAGAAGCACGTCGGCCTTGATCTCCATGGCGCGCAGGCTGGCTGCTGTGTCCGTCGAGAAAAACGGGTTTCCTGTGCCGGCGGCGAAGATCACCACGCGTCCCTTTTCGAGATGGCGCACCGCCCGGCGGCGAATATAAGGCTCGGCCACCTGGTTCATGAACACAGCGCTCATCACGCGGCAGGGGACGCCATGCTGCTCAAGGGCATCCTGCATGGCAATGGCATTGATCACGGTCGAGAGCATGCCCATGTTGTCGGCACTCACGCGATCCATCGCCTTGGCCTGCTCGGCCACGCCACGGAAGAAGTTGCCGCCGCCCACCACCACGCCGATCTCCACGCCCAGCGCGTGCACGTCGACAATCTCGCCGGTGATCTCGGCGACCTTGTCAGCGTCCAGACCGAAGCCACGCTGCCCTGCCAGCACCTCGCCCGAAAGTTTGAGAACGATCCGCTTGTACATGCCTTTTCGAGTATCGCATAGCTCCGCTTGTTCCCGCGACGCAGACGGCGGGAACGGACTTCCCGATTGTTTGCTGCGGTTTGAGGGGGCCAAAAGAAAAGGGAGCAACGCGAACAAACCGCCTCGTCCCAGCATATGCAACCGGACAAGAGCAGCATCCTAGCCGAACGGAGCGAAAATCAGGGCAGGTCCGGGAAACGGAACAGGGCGAAAAAACAACGGGCTGCAAGGAACGCGGGGAAGTCAATCTTTCATCCGCCGATTTCGACACGGCGAGATGCCGCTCCCGCGGCCACGTTTCCGGCTGTGTGTTTCAAGATGAGAACCGCGGGGCACACCCCTTCGCCCGGAGATCCTCCCGGCAAGCCCGGATAGCGGCAAAACGCGAAGCACAAACCAACCTGCCCGGAGCCAAAACGATTCCGCGGCGATTTCGCGTTGCCTGTCGGCAGCAAGCCGGCAGATCTTATTTCGGCGAGGCCGGTACAAACCCTTCGCGACTCTGGCTGGGGGTCGGTTTTGGCTTGGGTTTAGGCGCCTTCTTCGCTTCTTTCCTGCCTTTGTCTTTACATCCCATAGAAGCCAGTGTGCCACAAAAATGCCGCCAGGAAAAGACCGGGAGCGGAAAGTGAAACAACCGGGACCGGAGCTTTGCCGCTGCCGTGGAGTCAGGCTCGCAGGGAGCGGGTCCCGTTGACTCCTGGGCTCGGTTCGGGTATCCTGAAGTCCTTGCGCGGTGTTGCGCCTGATCTGTGTGTACAGGCTCCGGACAGTGGACCTTTGCTGTTGGGAGTGGTGGGCTGCTCGGAGCCGGCTGGTGGATGCCCTGCGGAGTCCAGGGGGGCAAGCAAGCCAGCAGTTGCCGGTTTCGGGTTTCCGCACGTTCGAGACGTGGAACTCATCTGGGTTTCACCGAAGAGCAACACTCCGCACTCCTCACCCGAACAGGTTTGTTTGGCAGTGGGTGAATTTGAGGCCCGTGCGTTGAAGAACGCGGGCGAAAGCGTTCTGCGCCGGTTTTGTTGGGATGGGGCCGAAGGCCTCGATTTTCCGCAGGGCGGTGAAGTTGGCAGGCCGGGAGCAGGACGCGCAGGCAGCCAGGGGTGGGCAGGTTTTTGCGATAGGCGTTTTCTAAGGCAGGAGAATGATGGGTACCTTTGTTCCGAGCAGTAAGACAATTGATCGCAAGTGGTTTGTGCTGGACGCCAGCGGCAAAACGCTGGGCCGATTGGCGACCCAGGCCGCCGAGGTGCTGAGCGGCAAGCTGAATCCCCAGTATGTTCCGTACATCGACACGGGCGACCATGTGATCGTGATTAACGCGGAGAAGGTCCGCTTGACGGGGCTGAAGGCCCAGAGCAAGCTTTACCGCCGCTACACCGGTTTTCCGGGCGGATTGCGCGAGGAATCCTATACGCGGCTGCTCAATCGCAAGCCGGAGATGATTCTCGAACAGGCCATCAAGGGTATGTTGCCCAAGACCAAGATGGGACGGCAGATGGCCAGCAAACTGAAGGTCTATCGCGGCGACAAGCACCCCCACGAGGCGCAGCGGCCGGTGGCCCTGGAAAGCGCCTGAGAACGGCATGCAGCCTTTTTTCCTGCGAAACAGGAACAGAGGAAACGGCGCGCGGCAATTCGAGGCCCGGTTGCGGTACGGACGGGATGATCGCGACACGCTACGAGTGAACAGCTAGGAGAAGGAATGGCAGATCTGGTGCAATATTACGGAACCGGACGGCGCAAGTCGGCAATCGCACGCGTCTTTCTGCGTCCCGGCACGGGCGAGTGGAAGGTGAACGGCCGGAAGTTCGAAGAGTATTTCGTGACCGAGCAGCAACGCGTGTCCGCCAAGCGGACTCTGGCCGTGGCGGAGCTGGCGACTAGCTTCGACGTGGCGACGACGGTCAGGAGCGGCGGTGTGGCAGCGCAGGCCGATGCCGTCAAGATGGGCGTTGCCCGCGCTCTGCTCGAGTTCAACCCCGAATTGCGCAAGACTCTCAAGGTGGAAGGGTTGCTGACCCGCGACGCTCGCGTCAAGGAGCGCAAGAAGTACGGGCAGAGGGGCGCTCGGGCACGGTTCCAGTTCAGCAAACGCTAACGGATGCGCATGCCGCGGTATGGTCATGTCGGTTTTCCGTTGGCTGTTGGCCCGGCGGATTTTCAGAGCGCGGCACTCATGGCTCCGGGCCAGTCAAGGTGAGCAGCCGACGGATGATCGTTGTTTTTCATCTCCCGCAACAGCGGGTTCAATCCGGATTCCGGTTGTATCTGTCCGGATGCAATCCATAAAGGAGGCCCATTGGCCACGATCACAATGAAGGAACTGCTCGAAGCCGGTGTTCACTTCGGGCATCAGACCAAGCGCTGGAATCCGAAGATGAAGGAATACATCTTCGGCGAGCGCAACGGAATCTACATCATCGACCTGCAGAAGACGCTCAAGCTCTTCAAGGAAGCCTCGAAGTATGTCACGGATCTATGTGCGGCTGGCAAGACGATCCTTTTTGTCGGCACCAAGCGCCAGGCACAGGACGCCATTGCCGAGGATGCCACGCGCGCCGGAATGCCATACGTCAACCAGCGCTGGCTGGGTGGCCTGCTGACCAACTGGATCACGGTGCAGAAGTCGGTGAAGCGCCTTCAGGAAATCGAAGAGATGGCCACGGACGGCCGTTACGACCTGCTGACCAAGAAGGAAGTGATTCGTCTGGAGCGGGAACGCAAGCACCTGCAGGCGAATCTGGCCGGCATCAAGGCCATGAAACGCCTGCCGGACGCGCTCTTCATCGTCGATTCGAACAACGAGGCGATCGCCGTCAAGGAAGCCCGCAAGCTGGGCATACCGGTGGTGGCCGTGGTGGACACCAACTGCGACCCGACGGTGGTCGACTACGTGATTCCCGGCAACGACGATGCGTTGCGCGCCATCCGGCTGTTCACCTCGAAGATCGCGGACTCGGCGGCAGAGGGTGTGAACCTGGTCGGCGACAAGGCTTTTGCCGAGGAGGCGCCGGCTTCGGCCGAGGACGCGCAGACCGCTGAGGCTGCGCCGGTTGAGGATGTCGATCTGGAGGCCGCACTCGGAGGCGGCATTCGAAAAGCGCCCGCCGCGGTGGCCGCACTGCTGGATGAGGCTGGTTTGGCCGAGGGCGTTCTTTAATCATTCCCGCACACTCGGGCGTGCTGATTGAGAGAAGCGTGGCCACCAGCCTTGCGTGCCACGCTTTTCTTGTGTCGAATTCAGCGGGCTGGCTGATTCTGCCGCCATCAGACATCCGCTCCCGCGCGTCCTTGTTGTTGGAACCAGGCTGGGCGAGGGCGGAATCTCCTCGCCGGCGAAAATCGCACCACGGCAGGCCCCGAAAGAGGCCGTGAATTTCAGGAAAAGAGAGACAGGAACAGTGAGCGAAAAGATTGATGCCAAGCTGGTAAAGGAGCTTCGCGAGAAGTCCGGCGCGCCGATGGGCGACTGCCTGAAGGCCTTGCAGGAAACCCAGGGGAAGATCGAGGATGCCTTCGTGGTGCTGCGCAAACGGGGCATGGCCTCGGCGCAGAAGAAGGCTGCCCGCTCGACCAACGAGGGTGCGGTGGGAACATACATCCACGCCGGCGGCAAGATCGGTGTATTGATTGAACTGAATTGCGAAAGTGATTTCGTGGCTCGCACCGAGGACTTCCAGGAACTGCTGAAGGATATCGCCATGCACATTGCAGCCTCGGATCCGCGTTATGTCAAGCCCGAGGATGTGACTCCGGAAGATCTTGAACGCGAGCGGGAAATCTATCGCGCACAGGCCGCCGCCACCGGCAAGCCGGCCGCGGTGATCGAGAAGATCGTCGAGGGCAAGATGGCCAAGTTCTATGAGGAGGTCTGTCTCGTCGAGCAGCCCTTCATCAAGGACCAGGCGGTGAGCATCAAGGAACTGATCGCGCAGAAGGTGGGCAAGCTGGGCGAGAACATCACCGTGCGCCGTTTCGCGCGGTTCAAGGTGGGTGCGCCGGATTGGACCGTCGCCACGACCAGGCCCGTTGAAGCCGCCACTGCATGATTGCGGCTTTTCTTTCAAGGATCGATCAAGGCCCGGGGTGCGCTCCGGGCTTTTTTCGTTTTCTTTCTCCTCCGGCTGTGCCGTTCCCGGCTTGAATTTTTCCGGAGCGGCAGTTGCAGCGAAGGCCGCAGCCCGATAACGCAGCCCGGACCCGCACCGCCGTCAGCGCGAGAAGGCGGCGCTGGCTGGCCAGGAATCCTCCAAAGCGCGCCTCGCGGCCGTTCTCTGATTGACCAACCGGGAGAGTTTTCCGGAGCATCGGGTCCGGAAGGCGGAGCGCGCCGACTTACCTGGCCCGGGGAGGATCGCCTGCCGCGAATGGTTCAGGAACCGCGCACCGAACCTCGTCCGTGTGCCTTCACCCAGTACATGCGGCTGTCGGCAACGCCGATGATGGCATGGACGGTGGAGCCGTCGACTGGCGCTGTGGACAGACCGAGGCTGGCGCTGACCCGCAAGCTGATGCCGTTCTTCATGTGGAAGTCGGTTCCCATCAGCGCATGGTTGAGGCCGCGCGCCAGTTCGATCGCGGCCTTGTTCTCGGTTTCCGGCATCAGCAGGACAAACTCATCGCCACCGTAGCGGAAACACCAGTCCTGCTTGCGGCACAGTTCCTCGATGCGCTGTCCGGCCCGCGCCAGCAACTCGCTTCCTACCAGGTGGCCGTGCGTGTCGTTGACCTGCTTGAAGCGATCCAGGTCAAGGAAGGCCAGGCTCAGCGGCAACTCCTGGCGGATGCAGCGGTCCAGCTCCTGGCTCAGGACCTCGTAGAGGTAGCGCACGTTATAAAGCCCGGTCGTGTCATCGCGGATGGTCAACTGCTGAATGCGGGCGACGTCGTGCGCATTTTCGATGGCGATGGCCGCGTGGTCAGCCAGGATATGCAGAAAGGCAATGGTGTAGTCGGTGAGCTGGTCGGCGCGGGGGTTGAAGATCTCGATCGCGCCGTGCGTCGCCTTGCGTCCGCGCAGCGGAAGCGCAATGACCGAGCGCACCGTGGATGGCTGGGCGCCCCGGGGTTGAAGAAGGCGCGGATCATTCTGGGTTTCCGGAACCAGCAGCGTCTCGCCATGCTCAACGACCCAGCCGGCCACGCCCTCGCCCACCTTCACCCGCAGATCACTCAGCGCGGGATTCTCGCCTCCTGATGTGATGGCATAGTAAAGATCATTGCGCGCCTCGTCGAGCATCAGCAGCGTCCAGAACTCGGCGTCGATAAACCGCTCGATGTGCTCCATGATGGTGCGCAGAATCGTGTCCAGATCGAAACTCGATGTCAGCGAACGCGAAACCTTGTGAAATACAAGGAGATCTTCGAGAGGAATGCGGCTTTCTATTTCGTCGCTCATGCTGGACCCAATGTGGGAAATTCCTTAGCAATTCTCGCATACCCGGCTCGCGCTGGCCGGAGACTCTTGCCCCGCAACCGGGAAAGCATCGGACAGCCTCCACAACACGTGCTTCTGCCTCGGTGCATCGCTGCGTTCCGCTGGCCCATAGCAAACCGGAAATCGCGCTGGCCCGCCCCGGGGATACGAACCACGAGGACGGCCACTTCCCCGGCCACTCGCGACGGCCCTCAAATCCATGTCATCGCCGGTCCGCCGGCAGAAACCTGAAACAGGCGCCGCAAGCTGAAAATGGACGGAAAAACAGGCCTGCTCAGTCCGCCAGAAAGGAAACCGATTGCAACGTGCTGATTTCGAATGGCTTGCGGCAGCGAATATTCACGCAGGACAATTTTTCGTCAAGCCTTACCATGTAAGATCGCGCCTTGGCAAACCTGGCGCGGTCCCGCTCATCGGCCCCGCGCGGCAACTGCGCTCGCTTCCGCCGGATGACCCATGTGACCCTGTACTCACCTTCCTGGCCACATTTCGGGCAGGTCAGAAGGTGGGTGCGCTGCTCCGTCGTTTCGTTGAAAAAATCCCGTTCTTCCATGACCCTTTCGCTCTCCACCCCAGCGGCAGAAGTCTATCGCCAGCCATGCCGCCGAATTTGCGCCCGGGAGAGATCGCTGCGGCCGAAAAACCCTGGGATCTTTCGCTCCCGTTGCAACTTGTTCCATACTCATACCTGCCATGACGAAACGCAAGCCAGACAGGTTTTCAGCCGTCAAAGCGGTCAAGGCGAACGCGCGGCAGCGCGTGGGACAGCCCAGACCCACGCGGGTGGTGAAGAAGGAACCAGGGACCGGCCGCGCAGCCAAGCATAAACCCACGCTGGAGCAGATTGTCCGCCAGGAGGAGTCCTGAGCAGGCGCAGGCGGCGTAAGACAGGAAACCTCCGCAATCCGCAGGGTCAAAATGGCAGAGGCGGTATTTTTGCGCCGTGAAAGACGAATTGCAGGACAAAAATCGCCGGTGGAGACCGTCTTGTCGGACCGTTCTGCCGCCGTCTTACACGGGCCAGGGCGATGTCTTGCATTTGTCTTGCATTTGTCTTACGTCCAACTTGTTCCGTAAGACCACGATCGGAGCCTTGGCGAAGAGAGATTCCGCCCCCTCTACGATCCAGCCCCGACTCTCCCTCAGCCCCGGCTCTCCCTCAGCCCTGACTCTGCTCTCCCCGCACACCGCCCTTCAGACGCCAGAGAAGATGGCGGAAGAGACCAAGAATGCGGAGCGCGTCGCGATCTGAAATTGCCAGCCGCCGCAAAAGAAGACGCAGGTCGCGCCGGTAGGCCGCCTGCAGGGTACGTGGAGATACGCCGGCGGCGAGGAGGGTTTCTCCAACCACTTCCGCCAGTCGCTCCAGTTGACCCGAAGCCGCGGCCGTCGCAGCTGGAAAAACAGGCTCGCCGTGGCACGCCGGAGCTTCCATGCGGTCTCCCGTCAAGGCGCGCTTCGGAGCACCGGCTCCCGGCGCGGGGCTCATGAGAGCCGGGCCAGCCATTCTGCCGCTCTCCGCCGCCCGGGGCGATAATCCTGTTTTTCCTGGCAATCCCCTCGTGGCCAGTTCGTAAAGGCAGACGGCCACGGCCTGGCCCAGGTTCATGGAGGGCTGGCGAGGATCGGTGGGGATTTCGACCAGAAGATGGCAATAGGAGAGATCCTCACGGGTCAGTCCGTGTTTTTCCGGACCGAAAACCAGAGCGATGCGTCCGCCGCGCGCCAGCTCGCGCGCCAGTCGCGGAGCCAGGTCCGGAAGCAGGACAACGGGCTGCTCCGGCTTGCGGTAGGTGAGGGTCCCGGTGCCGAGCACCAGAGTGCAGCCGGCGACCGCTGCTGCCAACGTCGCGGACTCTCTCGCGCTTGCCAGCAGTTCCGGTGCCCCGACCGCGGAGCGGGCTTCGCGCCAGGTGGGGGCAAACGGAGATACCACACAGAGATGTTCAAAACCGAAGTTGGCCATGGCACGGGCCGCCGCGCCGATGTTGAGAGGATTGCGCGGCGAAACCAGCACTACGTCGAGCGGGTCGCGTTGGGCAATGGGAGGCAAGAGTTGATTGTAAAGCGGACGGGCCAACAGATCCCTTTGTGAAGGATTGTGGCCCCGCAGACGGCAAAAAGCAAAGAAGAGAGAACAGCCGGGAGAATTTCTCAATCCCGGATGCTCTCCCGTCTTTCGGGCCGCTCCGCGCCAGGAGCCATGCGGTTGTCCGCCGGCGGTCAGCCGCTCACTGCGGAATTTCAGGCAGGATTGGCTGAAAGAAACGCGCCGATGCGGTTGTATTCCTCATCGCCAAGCCGGAAATGCAGAGCCGGGGCCACACCTTCCACCTGCTGCGCACTGCGCCCGCCCACAATCGCTGCGGTAATGGCCGGATGATGGAGCGTCCAGGCAACCGCCACCACACCGGGGCCGACCCCGTGGCCGTTTCCGATCTCCCGCAGCAGTTCCACCAGGCGCAGGTTGCGGATGAGGCGCGGTTCGTTGAACTCGGGCGAGCGCCGCCGCCAGTCGTCGGAGGGAAAAGCCGCGATGCGCGCGGCGGTCATGGCACCGGTCAACAGCCCCGAAGCCATCGGAGAGTAGTTGATGACGCCGATGTTGCTGGCCTGCGCAAAAGGCAGAATCTCCTCTTCCACCGCCCGTCGAAGCATCGAGTAAGGAGGCTGCAGGCTGGTGATCGGCGCAATCTTCTGCGCCCGCTTCATCTGTTCGACGGAGAAGTTGGAAACGCCAATCCAGCGGATCTTGCCCTGTTCGCGGAACCGGGCCAGCGCCTCCCAGCCCTCTTCGATCTCCGCCGCCGGGTCGGGCCAGTGAATCTGGTAGAGGTCGATGGTTTCCACTCCCAAGCGCCGGAGCGAACCTTCCAGTTCCTCGGCCAGCGAGGCGGCCTTCAGCGAGCGGTAGATGGTGCGGTCCGCATGCCAGCGCATTGAGCACTTGGTGAAGATCAGCGGTTTGGAGCCGGAAAACTCGCGGACCGCGCGGCCGACAATCTCTTCCGAGTGGCCCAGCCCGTAAACCGCTGCCGTGTCGATCCAGTTGACGCCCAGATCGAGGGCGCGGTGAATGGCAGCGCGGGATTCGCTGTCGTCCTGAGGCCCCCAGCCAAACTCCCAGTTGCCGCCGCCGATGGCCCAGGCGCCAAAGCCGATCGGAGTCAGCTGCAGATCGGAATTTCCCAGTGCACGGAGAGACTGCGTGTTGGATGTACTCATGCCTTTTAGATGCGTGGGCGAGCGAATTGGCTGCATTGAATCGACGGAAAGGCAGGCCGCGGGTGCGAAGAAGGAAGACACGTTTTCCCGGTTCAGACCCTTGATTGCGCAAGCCGCCGGATCCGCCCCGGTTGGCGAGCACCCGGGGTGCGCAATAGAACTGCTTCGGGAGGACAGGCAGGCGGGAAGCGGAGTGTCTCCGCCTCGGGCCGGACCGCGGGGATGATTTTGTTTTGAAAGAGCACGGTTTCAGCCGTGCCGAAGCGTGGCGCGGACAACGGACCGGCTTGAGCCGCTGGGGGATGCTTTGGGAATGAAAACCCCATCCCTCAGGGCCTGAAGGCCGGAGATCTTCATCATGATCTGCCTGCGGCACGGCGGAAGCCGTGCCCTTTCAAGACGGCTCCAGCCGGCAATTCGAAACCCCAATGCGATTGTCCTGGAGAAAGCCGCCTTTGCCTTCGCGAATGCTGCTGTAACTCCTTATACTGTAAATGTGTCCAATACCGCAGGCGAGGCTTTGTCCGGTCCGTGCGGAGAGCGCGCGCCGAAGCTTTGCCGGTACCGTCAGAGGTTGGCACTTTGCGGCGCACCGCGGAATTTGATAGGCTCAGGCAGTCCTGGAGCTCAGGAAAAGGAGAGTTTTCATCATGGCAGAGGAAAACAAGATCAACGGTCTGGCGTGGTTTTTGGCTGGATTGGGCGTCGGCGCGCTGGTGGGGATTCTTTATGCTCCCAAAAGCGGCAGCGAAACCCGGGAGGATCTGATGAACGGCGCCCGGGATGGAAGCGAGTACTTGCGCAACCGTACCCGGCAGGTCGCCGAACAGGTTGGCAGCTTGGTGGACAAGGGCAAGGAGCATGTGAGCGAGTATGTGGATCGTGGCCGGGCGCAATGGGAAGAGTTTGTGGAGCGTGGCAAGAGCCTGGTTGCCGAGCAGACCGGGCGAGCCTCGACAGCTGCCGAGGCGGGACGCCAGGCTTATGAGACGCCTTCTGTGCCGAGCGAGCCCAAGGATCTTTGAGCCACGATCTTTCGGCCCCGGATTTCGCTCCGGAGTCTGATTCTGGAGAGCTCTTCGATCCTCGGCAGAGGTGTGGTGTGCGTGCTTGTCTGCGGCGCGCGCGCCACTCGCCACCGCGCTCCGGGTCCGGTGAAGGAGCAGCGACGGGGACCGGAGTCCAAATCCGCAGATCGATTTCACGAGAGCACACCCCATGTCGAAGCTGAACAATGAAACGATCTTGCTTGCTTTGGCCGTCGCTATCTCCCTGGCGGCCCTGTTGCAGGCGGTTTTCCTGCTGGGCATTCTGATTGCCATCCGCAAGGCGACACGTTCCCTCCACGAGGAAATCGAGAATTTGCGGACGGCGCTCATGCCCGTCCTCGATGATGCGCGGGACACGGTTGCCAGCACGCGGGAAATTCTGCTGAATGTGCGCGCCTTCCTGGTTGGCGCTCAGGCTTTCGTGAACCGCGTGGCGCCCAAGATCGAAGCCGTCACCGCCGACATGGCGGAGATGACCAGCGGGCTGCGCGCGCAGAGCGAGCAGTTGCAGTTCTCGGCCCAGGAAATCCTGGAACGGGTCCGGCGCCAAAGCAAACGGATGGATGCCATGTTTTCGAGCCTTCTCGACACGGTGGATCGCGCCGGCGGCTTTGTAACGGAAACCGTCAGCCGTCCCGTGCGGCAGGTTTCGAGCATCCTGCGCTCGGCCAGGGCGGTTGTTGACGCGCTGCGCAAGCCCTGGGCCGGACGCAGTCCCAACCCCTCCGCTCACGAGGATCATTTCGTCTGACAGGCTTCGCCCGCCGCTGTCTCGCTTTCTGCGGCAGACAGATGGGGAAGCCGGCCATCCCTCGCCGGCGACTCCGGCGACTGCCGATTTTTCACCCGAACTGACTGCATTTTCGCCAGCGGCAGAACCTCGGCGAGCACCTGCGCGGCCGATCCGGAAAGGAATCAAACCGGGCGGCGCCGGGGCCGCAATGCGATGCGTATCCGGCAAGAATCCGATGGATGGGCGCGGGTTTGCCGGCGGCGATGCAAGCGTCGGGTTTCTTGTGCGCAGGCTGCGCGGAACCGCGCCGCCCGGAAACGCGGGCGCCTTGTCGGCAGGCGAGTTGGCAAAGAGTGCCAGGCGGATTACGGTGCCGGGCCGAGAGCGCGCCATTCCACCCCGAGCAGGAACCGGCGCATGCGGCTGCTTGTCCCGATGCTGGGCTGCAGCCGCAAACGGATTCGGCTGCGGATTGTTCGCTCGAGTGACCTCACCGCTTTGAACCGGGTTCTTCTCTGCCTGCAACGCCGTTCCATTCTTGTCCACCGAGGACGGGGCGGGGAAGTTCCTGCTTGCCAGCAGCAGAGCTACGCTGTAGTATCAGTTGTGTCCATGTAGCGGCTGACGCGAGCCACCCGGGTCGGGGAGAGCAAGCTCGCCGCTCAGCGAACAAATTTCGCCGGGGAAGGTTCCTTTCGACTCCGTCTCCAGGTGGCGAAGGGTTTCAGAAGAACGGCACAGCCTGAACAAGGCGGTCCGTCGCACTGTCATGATCTCCATGGATCGTGGAGAAGAGCCGGTTTCCAGGTCTGGTGTGTGCGCAGAGCCAAACATGCATTTTCACCGAGGTCAGACAAGGGTAATTTCGGGCGGCAGAGACTGATTCGGCGCTGCTTCCATGCGGCGTCTTTCGGAAAGGCTGAAAAGGATCCGAGGACTGCCCCGAATGCCGGATTTTTGACGGTCGCGACAGAGCGCGTCCGGGATCCGGCAGCGAGCCGGATCGGATCTTTCCGCGTTGGGCGTTGCCCGATCATGAATGTACCTTCATCCGGAACCGGCAGCAGCTTTTCAGGGCATTCAACGCCTTGCGGGAACGTCCGGGTCAAGAACCGAAAACAGCAGCAAGAAACGCAACAGGAAGCTTACGCATGACAACAGATTCGATGCAGCCCCAGGTTGAACCGGGGCCGGCTCCGGCCAACGGCCAGGGGCAAGCGCAGGGGCACAGGCGCCGCCGCCGCCGCCGCAAGAACAAGAGCAGCCAGATCAACGCGCCTCAGGCGCAACCGCCTCAGGCCGAGCCTCAGCTTCAGACGCCTCCGCCGCGGCCGCAACCGCAGCCGGCGAAGCACAAACCGGCTTCCGCTCATCAGGCTGCGCGTCCCGGCCAGGGAAGAAGAAAGAAGCTGTTCCAGAAAGGCTCGGCCGCTGGAGCGCAACCCGGCAACAGCATTCCATCGCATGCACAGGGCAAACGCAAGGGCCGGCAAAAGGCGGTGCGTGAGTTTGTCGGTCCAATGGATCACAGCTACCGGGTGGTCAACGGCAACATCGCGGACGGCGCTTCGTCGGCCATGCAGATCAGCGGCAACGGTCATGCCGCCTGCTACGAGGATCTTTACGAGCCCCAGCCACCGGCGCTCATTCGCGAGGACGCGCCCACCCGCATCTTCTGCTTCATTGAAGACCTCTTTTTCACGGCCAAGATTCAGGAAACGGCCCGCAAACTGGGCGTGAAGGTGGAATTCGTGAAAGGCGACAAGGAAACTCTGGCCAGGCTGACCGATGGGGACGAGGCAAAACGGCCCAAGTTGCTGGTCTTTGACCTCAACAATCTGAATGCCAAGCCCATCTCCCTGATCCCCAAACTCAAGGCCAGGCTCAAGAAGGCGACCTCGATCGTCGGTTTTCTCAACCATCTTCAGGGTGAACTGAAGGCCAGGGCCATCGAGGCCGGATGCGACACGGTGATGCCGCGCTCCGCCTTCTCGCAGGGCCTGCCCAACCTGCTGCGCCGCTATGGCATGGAAGAGGAAGAAGAGTATTTGCCTCAGCCAGTGTAGGGTTTCGGCTGCGATCTGACCCATGAAGCGCTCCCTTCGCGGGGCGCTTCCTCTTTTTGCGCCCGGCATGGGCGCGCGCTTGCGGGTGCAAGTCCCGTCACAAGCTGGTCACAGCGAGCGAAGCGAAGCGCAACTGCAAGAGGGCGGACGCTTTCCCTCTGCCGATCATCCTGGCCGCAAAGCCTGCCGCTCGCCTGGCCGTGGCTGCCCTCTCCGTCGTTGCGCAGAGCCTGACCAGGGTCTGGTTTCTGCACTCGATGAAAACAGTTACCAGACCGGAGCACAGCTTCATCGGAGATGGAAGCCGGCGGCGGATTCCGGGGCGGCTTTTCTTGCGGGAAAAGCCGCCCCGCGCCCGGCCGGCAATGGAACGGGCCGATCGGAATCGCCTTTATTCGGCGTTGTCGATCTGCGCTTTCTGCAGCTTGTCGGAATAATCGACGTACACCGCCTTCCAGGTGGTGTAGAAGTCGAGCGCCCCCAGTCCTTCGCGGTGTCCGTTGCCGGTGTGTTTCACTCCCCCGAAGGGCAGATGCACTTCAGCGCCGATCGTGGGAGCGTTGATATAGGTAATGCCTGCCTCCAGGTCGCGCATGGCGGCGAAGGCGCGGTTCACATCGCGGGTATAGAGCGCAGTCGAAAGGCCGTAGTCGATGGAGTTGGCGATTTCCACGGCTTCCTCGAAGGTCGAGAACTCGATCAGGCTGACGACCGGGCCGAAGACCTCCTCGCGGGCGATGCGCATGCCGGGCAGGACGCCGCCCACGACGGTTGGCTCGAAGAAGGTACCGCGGGCGTAGGGGCCCTCGGTCAGCGGCGAGCCTCCGGCCAGCAACCGCGCGCCCTCGTCGAGCGCGATGGCCACATATTTCTTGGATGTCTCGATCTGGTTGGGATTCACCTGGGGCCCGACCTCGACCGACTCGTCGAGACCGCTGCCGATTTTCAGCTTTTTCGTGCGCGCCACGAACTCGGCCGTGAATTTCTCCGCGATTCCTTTCTGCAGCAGGATGCGGCTGGTGGCCGTGCAGCGCTGTCCGGTGGTGCCGAAGGCGCCC
>JBMFHN010000025.1:0-22197 GCA_049976805.1 Occallatibacter sp.
GGTGCCTTTGCGGGCGGTCTTGTACGCCAGCCCCTGGGCCGGCTCCAGCACGAAAACCCGGGCGCAGCCGGCGGCCAGCCGCTCGATCACGGGCCGCGACTCCGGACTGCCCACCTCTTCGTCGCCGGTGAGCAGCAGGACGATCTCCCTTTGCAGCAGATCGGCTTCGGCAAGTATCTCGATGGCCGCCAAAGCCATCGCCGCGCCGGCCTTCATGTCCAGCACGCCCGGCCCCCACAGGCGCATCCCGCCCGCCGGGTCGGCCGCAAGCCGGCAGGGCATGGTGGCGAGCGTGCCGAGCGGCCAGACTGTGTCCAGGTGGCCAAGCAGGAGCGTCCGCGCGGCTGCCGCGGATCTGGATCTGGGCCCGAAACGCGCCTCGACCAGGTCGCCAAAGCCGTGCTGGCGATGGATCCGCACCCGTCCGCCCAGCGCCTCGGTGTGCGCGGCCAGGAGCGCGGCGCAGGCATCCACCGCCGCCTTGTCGCTGGAGGGGGATTCGGCCCGCACCAGCTTTTGAATCAAATCAACCAGATCTGCTTGCTTGCGCCGTGCCCCGGCCAGCAGTGCGCGCATGGGAACGGAGGAAGTGACGGTCACGGACATTCGCGGCCTTTCATGGACGTTTTGCAGAATCAAAGCCCGGAGTTCCCGATTGTACGATGGGGAGCGCAGGATGGAGAAGCGGGGTTGCCGCCGGAAAATCTCCGGATTCGCTCAAAGTGTGGTAAAAATGCCACACGACGAAGGTGCTTCCCCTCGTCTACCCTAGAGTTGACAGATTCACGGATGCTCATTCGTGGAAGAGGATGGATTTGGCGAATCCGGCGCATCTGGAACAGACGATTGCGGCTCCCTTGGAGTTCAGCGGAGTTGGATTGCACTCCGGAGTGCAGGTCGCCCTGCGCCTGCTGCCCGCACCGGCCGGTTCGGGCATTGTCTTTCGCCGCACCGACCTGGACAACTTTGAGATTGCCGCCAACGGCCGCAACGTGGCCAAGGTCAGTTACGCCACCAGCCTGATGCGCCAGGGCGTGCTGATTCAGACCACCGAGCACCTGCTCTCGGCGCTCGTCGGCATGGGCGTGGACAACGTGATTGTCGAGCTGGACAATCTGGAACTGCCCATTCTGGACGGCAGCGCCCTGCCTTATGTCGAGGCGATTCTGCGGGCGGGCATTCGCACCCAGCGCCGCCGCAGGGAGACGATCCGCGTGCTGCGACCGGTCGAGGTGCGCGAAGGCGACAAGTTCATCGGCGTCTATCCCGGGCCGGGCTACCGCATTCAGTACTCCATCGATTTTCCTGCCCCGATCGGGCGGCAAAGCACGCAGGTGGACCTGGCGGCGGAAACCTACGGCACGCTGATCGCCGCGGCGCGGACCTTCGGCTACCAGGCCGACGAGAAACGGCTGCGCGACATGGGATTGATCCGCGGAGCGGGGCCTGAGAATGCCATCATTCTGGACTCCGAAGGCCCGGTCAACGGCCCGCTGCGCTTCCACGATGAGTATGTGCGCCACAAGGTGCTGGACCTGATCGGCGACCTGGCCCTGGCCGGACGGCGCATCGAAGGCCACGTTGTGGCCGAGCGGGCCGGCCACGCCATGCACACAGCGCTGGTTTCCCGCCTCCTCAAGGACCGTTCGGTCTGGGAACTGGCCCATGTGCCGGTGAAGGCCGCCCCGGCCGCAAGGCCGCTTCCGGACGAGACCGGCGGCGAACTGCGCTCCCCGGCCCTGGTTGGCGCCTGAGGCGGAGCGCAGGAAGCCGAGAGCTTTTTCCCGGTTCAGCTTGAATTTCCGAAGGAAGGCGATGCGCGTTTATCGCCATTGCGCTCCCGCATCCGATCAGCCTGCCTGCATTGAATCCGGATTTTTCGCGCTTGCCTGCGGCAGGAAGACACTCCCGGAGAGCGAAATGCCCGAGGAGAAACTCCTGGTCCGCAGGTGGTGCCTCCAGTCACAGGACATTCACACTCCGCGTGTGATAGCATCCGTTTTCCGAGCAAAGACGTCAACGGGATGCGTCCTGTGTGCATCCGTTTGACGCCGGTCTGGGATCTCTATGTCCAAGCCTTTCAGGTCCAACGATTTATGGACGAGGTAGACAGCAGACCCGCACACGGGCTTCGGCCATCCGGCCGCCGGGGCGCCTTTTCCGGCGTTGCCGCATCTTCCCTGTCTGCTTTTCGATGCCCCCCCTGGACATCCCCTTACCCTTTTCTGTTTTGCGCCGGGGAGGAGAAATCCATGAGCCGATGCCGGCTATTGCATCCACCGGCTCCGCGCACGTCTTTTTCCGGCCGAGCCCAGCCGCGGGCTGCCGGCCCGTCCCAAAGGGGCGGAGCCGCCGCGGGGGCGCGAGGGCGCAACATTCCAACGGAGGTGGAGAAAAGCAATGAAAACGTACCAGGGAAGTGAGATTCGCAACGTGGCTGTAGTGGGGCATGCGCACAGCGGCAAAACCACTCTGATCGCCGCTCTGCTGCATGCCGCGAAGATGACGCCAACACAAGGTCGCGTGGAAGATGGCACGGCCGTGACCGCCTATGACGAGGAAGAGGTCGCCCGCGGCGCAACGATGCAGAACGCGGTGGCCTATGCCGAGTGGCAGGGCGTGAAGATCAACCTGATGGATACGCCGGGCTTTCACATGTTCACGCACGAGGCCCGCGCGGCTCTCGCTCCTGTGGAGACGGCGCTGGTGACGGTGAATGCGCAGAATGGCGTGGAGCCGGTGACGGAGCGGGTGTGGAGATACGCAGGCGAGGCCAATATTCCCCGCGTGGTCGTGGTGAACCAGATGGATCACCCCAAAGCGGGCGGCGGTGAGGGATTGAACGCCCTGATGGACGATCTGGTGGAGCGCTGGGGCCGCAGCTGCGTTCCCGTGCAGCTTCCCATCTCCGCAGCCGGAGGCTTTCAGGGCGTGGTGGACCTGGTCACCATGAAAGCCTACTATTACACCCCCGGCGGCGATGGACGAGGCCGGGCGACGGCGGAGATTCCAGCCTCTCTGGCGGCCGAGGCCAGGACGCGCCACGAGGCGCTGGTGGAGTTGGTTGCCGAGGGCAAGGATGAGCTGATGGAGGAGTTTTTCGAGAAGGGGACGATTGCCGAAGAACACCTGATTGGCGCCATGCACGAGGCCATCCGCGAAGACCGCATCTTCCCTGTGCTGTTTGCCAGCGGGTTGGCCAATATCGGACTCGATCACCTCATGGATTTCGTCAGGGATTATTGCCCGGCGCCGGTCGAACGCGCTCCGCTCGCCGTCCGGCTGGCAGGCGAGACGGCCGCAGAGGGCGCAGCCGCAGCGGCTGCCCTGACGCGCAGGATTGCGGACGATGAACCGCTGGCGCTGGTGGTTTTCAAGACGATGAGCGACCCCTTCGCCGGCCGCATCAGCTTTTTCAAGGTCATCAGCGGCGTGGTGAAAAACGACGCCACGGTTGAAAATTTCACCCGTCACTCACAGGAACGGTTCTCCCACCTTTCCGTGATGCAGGGACGGAAGGCCGTCGAAGTTCCGGAGTTGCACGCGGGCGATCTGGGCGCCGTGGCCAAGCTGCGCGAGACGCTGACCGGCGACACACTGGGACAGAAGGGCGCGGAGATTCAGATTGATCCGGCCCCGCTGCCCGAGCCGGCGATGACCTATGCCATCGAGCCGAAGACGCGCGCCGACGAGGACAAGCTGGCGCCGGCCATCCACAAGCTGATGGAAGAGGATCTGCTCATCCGCTTCTATCGCGATCCGCAGACCAATGAATTCCTGATCGCCGGGGCCGGCCAGCCGCATATCGAGACCATTGTCAGCCGATTGAAGAAACGCTACCATGCCGAGGTCACGCTGAAGGCCCCCAAGGTGCCTTACCGCGAGACGATCCGCGCCAAGGCCGAGGCCCAGGGACGCCACAAGAAACAGACCGGCGGACACGGCCAGTTCGGCGACTGCAAGATTCGCATGGAGCCCTTGCCGCGCGGCGCCGGCTTCGAGTTCGGCAACGAGGTCTTCGGCGGCGCGGTTCCGCGCAACTTCATTCCGGCCATCGAAAAGGGCATCGTCGAATCGGCCGCCCGCGGCTACCTGGCCGGCTATCCGGTCGTGGACTTCAAGGCCACCGTCTACGACGGCAGTTATCACGACGTGGACTCGAATGAAATGAGCTTCAAGATGGCCGGCCGCCTCGCCTTCCGCAAGGCCATGGAATCCTGCAAGCCCTGCCTGCTCGAACCCATCATGAAGGTGGAGATCGAGGCCCCGGACGAGTTCGCAGGGACACTGATGGGCGATCTGAACTCGCGCCGCGGCCGGGTTCAGGGCATGAACACCAAGGGCCGGACGACGGTGATCAACGCCGAGGTTCCGATGGCCGAGATGCTGACCTACGGCGCGCAACTCACCTCGATGACCCAAGGCAAAGGCAGCTACCGCATGGAGATGGACCACTACGACTACGTTCCGCAACTGGTTGCGGAAAAGATCCTGGCCAACGCCAAGCGGCCGGTCGAGGAAGAGGAAGAATAACGGCCGATCACTCTCTGGACGGCCCAGTTCGCGGAGCGGCGATCTGGGCCGGCCGATCCGGGTCCCGTTTCCTCCGCCCGGATCCTTCTGAAGAGCGCAACGAAGGCCGCTTTCCCCGGCTGTGCGCACGATCCAGCGCCGCCGCGCCCGGTTCCAGTCACGGACAAGGACTCGCACTCTTGCTCGCAGGCGTCCATGCGCCCGGCTCCGGGCATGAAAGGACCCCGTGCGGCAAGGCGAAGGCCATTCCAGTTCCAAACTCCACGTTCACCATCGGCTGCTAGGCGGGCTTGCCGCCGCACTCGGGGTGGCCGCACAGGCAGACGATCTCGGTCTTGTTTCCGATACCTTCGCAGTGGTTGGAGCAGTACTTTCCCTTTTCGGGAGCAGGGCACGTGCAGGCGGCATTCGCGCATTTCTTCTGTTTCGCCATCATCCCCTCCTCGTCGGTTTTCCCGCAGATGATCTTCCGGGAACATGATCGCGCAAACCGACCCCCATGCAAAAGATCGTAGCCCGGATTTTCCCGAGCGCGCGAACAAAATCAACGCGTACGGGTAAAATCCGCCGGGGGGGGCTTTCTGCACCGCAGCAAACGGAAAGGCGGCTGGCGGTTACTTCACCACCAGATTGACCAGCTTGCCGGGAACCACGATCACCTTGGCCACGGTCCTGGCAGCCGTGCGCGCGCGGACCTTCTCGCTGCCCAGCGCCGCGGCTTCGATCGTCTCCCGCGTTGCATCCGCAGGCACGCGCACGACCGCCGCCAGTTTGCCGTTGATCTGGACCGGAATCTCCAGTTCGTCTTCCCGGGCCAGCTCCGGATCGCTCTTGGGCCAGGGAGCGCGCAGGAGCGATCCGGACTCGCCCAGAGCTTCCCAGAGTTCTGCCGCGAGATAGGGCGCAAAGGGGGCCAGCAGCAGAACGAGGGTGCGCAACAGCTCGCCGATGACCGGCGCGGCAATCTCACCCGAGTCCATTTGCGCATCGGCAGCCTGGAGGTCGTTGACCAGTTCCATGATGGCCGCGACGCAGGTGTTGAAGTGCCAGCGGCCCTCGAAGTCCTGGGTAATCTTGGCCGTGGTCTGGTGCAGCTTGCGGAGCAGCTTGAGCGCGGTTCCGCTGATTTGCGCTTTGGGCGGCTGCGCGGCAGCAGCTGAGCGCGCCGTGGGCGCGTGCTTGGTCACGAGCCGCCAGACACGGGCCAGGAAGCGGCTGACACCGGCCACCCCGTCTTCCTGCCAGTCCAGATCGCGGTCGGGCGGGGCGGCGAAGAGGGCATACATGCGCGTCGAATCGGCCCCATAGCGGGCCACCATGTCGTCGGGCGAAACCACGTTGCCCTTCGACTTGGACATCTTGGCGCCGTCCTTGATGACCATCCCCTGGGTGAACAGGCGACGGGCCGGCTCGTCGTTTGCCACCAGCCCCAGGTCGCGCATGACCTTGGTCCAGAAGCGCGAGTAGATCAGGTGGAGAATGGCGTGCTCGACGCCGCCGATGTACTGGTCGATGGGAAACCAGTACTGTGCCACCGCGGGATCAAAGGGCGCATTCGCGTTCTTCGCGTCCGTATAGCGGTAGAAGTACCAGCTGGAATCGACGAAGGTGTCCATGGTGTCGGTCTCGCGCCGTGCCGCGCCGCCGCACCCGGGGCAGGCGACGTGGACAAACTCCGGCACACGGCCCAGCGGCGAGCCACCCTGCTGGGTGATCTCCACCTGAGCCGGCAGCACCACGGGCAACTGATCGTCGGGAACTGGCACCAGGCCGCAATGCTCGCAGTGAATCATGGGGATCGGTGTGCCCCAGTAACGCTGCCGGCTCACGCCCCAGTCCTTCAGGCGGAAGGTGACCGTGGCTTCGCCGAAGCCGCGCTGGGCGGCTTCTTCCTGCAACTTCTTCTGCGCCGCTTCACAGCTCAGCCCACTGTAATCGCCGGAGTTCACCAGGATGCCGTCTTCGGAAAGGAAGGGCAGCTTGGGCTCGACAGCCGGATCGGCGGGCTGGATCACCTCGACGATCGGCAGGCTGTACTTGGTGGCAAACTCGAAGTCGCGCTCATCGTGGGCCGGAACGCTCATGATGGCGCCCGTGCCATAGTCGGCCAGAATGTAGTTGGCCACCCAGATGGGCACACGCTGGCCGTTGTAGGGGTTCACAGCGAAGCGGCCGGTGGCAACGCCGTGCTTTTCAATCGCTCCCAGGTCGCCCGTCTCGCGGGCCTGCTTCTGCTCGCCGATCATCGCCTCGACCTGCGCCTTGAGCACCGGATCGGCGGCGGCGAACTCCGCGACGAGTTCATGCTGCGGCGCCAGTTGCACGCTGGTCGCGCCGAAGATGGTGTCCACGCGGGTGGTGAAGACGCGAATTTTTCTCCTGGTTTCGCCCGGCTCATCGAGAGCGAAATCGACCTCCGTGCCTTCCGAGCGGCCGATCCAGTTGCGCTGCATGGTGCGCACCTTTTCCGGCCAGCCGTCGAGCTGGTCGAGCCCGTCGAGCAGTTCCTGGGCGTAGGCCGTGATGCGGAAGAACCACTGCTCCAGATCGCGCTGCTCGACCAGCGTCGTCTCGTGCCGCCAGCAGCAGCCATCGACCACCTGCTCGTTGGCCAGCACGGTGGCGCACTCCGGGCACCAGTTGACCTTGCTTTTTTTACGATAGACCAACCCCTTTTCGTACATCCGCAGAAAAAACCACTGGTTCCAGCGATAGTACTCGGGCAGGCAGGTGGCGAGCTCGGTCGCCCAGTCGTAGCCGAGGCCGAGCCGCTCCATCTGCCGCTTCATGGCGGCGATATTGGCCAGCGTCCACTCGCGCGGCGGGGTGTTGTTCTTGAGCGCGGCGTTCTCGGCCGGCAGCCCGAAGGCGTCCCAGCCCATCGGATGCAGCACGTTGTAGCCGCGCATCCACATGTGGCGGGCCAGAGCGTCGCCGATCGAGTAGTTGCGCACGTGGCCCATGTGCAACTGGCCGCTCGGATAAGGCAGCATCTCCAGCACGTAGTACTTGGGTTTGCCGCAATCGAGCGGCTCGGCCGCATACAATGCTGGATCGGCGGTCCACCGCCGCTGCCACTTGGGTTCGATTGCCGCCGGATCGTAACGCTGTTCGTTCTCTTCCGCCATGATTCTTTAAGTGTAAACGGGAAGATGCTGGCTCCTTGGCTATTCCACCAGGCTCTTGAGCGCCTTTACGTTCCGCTCCTCGTCCCCTGGCTCGTCCACCGGGGTTTCGGCGATAAAGGCGCAATGGCTCCAGCGCGGGTCGTTGAGCAGACGGCGGAACGGCTCGATGCCCATCGTGCCCTGGCCGATGTGTTCGTGGCGATCAAGCTTCGAGCCGCGCGCGGCCTTGGCGTCGTTGCAGTGCCAGACGCGCACCGCCGCAAAGCCGACCGTCGCGCCAGCCTGCCGCATGGTCTCCTCGTAGCCTACCGGGGTTACAAGGTCGTAGCCGGCGACATGAGTGTGGCAGGTGTCCAGGCAAACGCCCATGGGCGCTGATGGCTGCAGCCGCTCCACCAGTTCGGCCACCTGCTCGAAGCTGCCCCCGAGGGAAAATTCAGCCCCGGCGGTGTTCTCGATGAGGATGTGGAAGGGCGTTCCCTGCCAGGGCAACCCGTCGATGGCGCGGGCGATCGAGTCGGCGGCCAGCCGCAGGCCCTCGTCGCGCGTCAGCCCCTTCCACGAGCCGGGATGGAGCACGAGCGCCTCGGAGCCGAGAGCCAGCGCCCGCTCGATCTCGCCGCGGAAGGCCGCGACGCTCTTCTCGCGCACCTCGACCGACTGGCTGCAGACGTTGACCAGATAGCTGGTGTGGATCACCAGCGGGCCGACGTCGAGCCGGGCGCGCAGCTCCTTCATGCGCGCAGCCTGTCCGGGGTCAACCTTCGGAGCGCGCCACATGCGCGGGCTTGAAGAGAATATTTGAAAGGTATTTGCCCCGATCTCCCGGGCGCGCTCGACGGCGTTCGAGGCTCCGCCCGCCGTTCCCAGATGAATTCCGATCCGCTTGGCCATGGCAACAGTGTAACGGGCGCGGGGAAATTCAGAGAATGGTTTCTGATTCCTGATCCGGCCCATATGAAGGCAGGTGGGACCATGTAAGCCGAATTCTGTCGTGTGCGGTCATTCCTCTAGGCGCCGCGTTGCCGCGGACACTCATCAGCGACCTACCCGGAGGTTTCGGCCCGTGAGCACCCCGGCGACGAAATTCTGTCTCCGGCGAACCCGCGAGAGCCGCCTGGGCGCGCCGGGCCGGCACGCAACGCCGCCTGGCTCCTGGCGACGTTTCCCTCCCTATTTGGTCTTGCTCCGTGTGGGGTTTACCCTGCCCCGGCCTTTACAGGCCGGGCGGTGCGCTCTTGCCGCACCATTTCACCCTTACCCCGGCGGGACGGGCCGTTCAGGCGAACCTGTCAGGCCATTCCGGAAGCCCTGCCGGCCTCGAAAGGCACCGGAGGGGTAGCCGAGGCGGTATCTTTTCTGTGGCACTTGCCGTCCACGAGCCTTGAAGCCCGCGTCCCGGACGTTATCCGGCACACTGCCCTGTGGAGTTCGGACTTTCCTCCCCCGGCCGGCGCCGGCTTGCGCCAGCGTCTCCGGCAGCGACCGCCCGGTCCTCCTGCCAGAATTCAGTGTACCCCAATTGCCGGGATGCACCGCGGACGGGCACGGGCCATTTCCTGTTCAGATCAGATCAGATCAGATCGGAGCGGCCGGAGAGCGCCAGTTCCTTGACGATCTTGCCCACGTCCTGGGACTGGTCGCGGCGGGCGATCAGCAGCGCGTCCTCGGTATCGACAATCACCAGGTTTTCGACGCCGACCAGAGCAACGAACTTCTGCGGGCTGAACACATAGTTGTTGCAGGCGTCGATGGCCAGATGGCCTCCGGTTTCGGCGACGTTGCCCTCGGTGTCGCCCAGCAGTCGTGTCTCCACCTGATACTCGTAAAGCGATGCCCAGGAGCCAAGGTCGTTCCAGGAGAACTCGGCCGGGATGCAGAACAACTGGGAGAGATGCTCGCCCTTGGCCGAGCGCGGCTCCAGCACGGCGTAATCGACGGAGATATTCTCGCACTTCGAGTAGGCGGCGTGGAAAACCTCCTCGAACGCGGGCGTGCCGTAAGCGGCGGCAATGGCCTCGAGCAGCGGGGCCGTCTCCGGCAGGTGCTCGCGAACCGCATTGGCCAGCGTGCGCGCCGACCAGAGGAACATGCCCGAGTTCCAGTAGTAGTTGCCGGCGGAGACAAACTCCTCGGCGCGCTGCAAATTGGGCTTTTCGATAAAGCGCCGGACGTGAAGGGCATCCTCGTCGCGCGTGAAGTCGCCGGTTTCGATGTAGCCGTAACCGGTTTCAGGGCGGGTGGGTTCGATGCCCAGCACCACGATGCGCTCGCCGGCGGCGGCCACGGCGATGCCCTTCTGCAGCGCCTTCAGGTAGCGCGGCTCATCGGCGATCACATGATCGGAGGGAAAAACGCCCAGCACCGCGTCGGGATTCTCGCGCTCGATGAGGAACGCGGCCAGCCCGCAGGCCGGAGCCGTGTTGCGGGCCACCGGTTCTCTGATGATCTGTGCCGCGGGCACCTCCCGCAGCTGGTCGGCGATCTCCTCGGCCAGATACTCGTTGGTGATGACCCAGCTTTTGGCCGGATGGGCCAGCGGCTTGAGCCGTTCGACGGTCTGCTGAATCATCGAGCGTTCGCCGTCCAGCGCGAGAACCTGCTTGGCGTGGGCGCGCCGCGAGCGGGGCCAGAACCGGGTACCGCTTCCTCCCGCAAGAATTACAGGACGAAAATCAATCGGCTTCGACATTGAAAAGACATACTACGCGACCTGTGCCCGATTTGCACTGTGGAAAGATTTTTTTGCCGGACCGCGCCGGAGGAGATCGCGCCATCCTGGCGCGGGAAATCCCCCGGGATGCGGCGGCAACGGACTGCAGGCGGGCCTGTGGAGGAAATGCTCCGGCCGGAAAAGACCGGATCCCGCGCCGCCACGGGCCGAAAGCCGGCGCCGGGAATCAGCGGGAAACAGCAGGCTAGCGGAGCCGGGCCAGGAACTCTCCCATGCGGCGCGTGCCCTCGTCGATATTCTCCTTGGTCACCGGATAGGAGATGCGAATGTGTTCCCGGGTGCCGAAGGCCTCGCCCGGCACGGTGACCACATGCGCCTCGTGCAGCAGACGCGTGGCCAGTTCGGCAGCCGTGTGTGCGCCCTCCTTGCCCAGGAAAGCGCTGATGTTGGGGTAAACGTAAAAAGCGCCCTCCGGCTTTGTGCAGGTGACGCCCGGAATCGCCCGCAGCCGGGCCAGCATATGGTCGCGCAGCTCGATGAACTCGGAGCGGAAGCGGCTGACACACTCCTGCGAGCCGTTCAGGGCGGCAATGGCGGCCTTCTGCACAAAGCTGGTGGCATTCGAGGTGGACTGCGATTGCAGTTTGCTCAGGTTGGCCACCACCGGCTTCGGGGCCATGGCAAAGCCCGCCCGCCACCCGGTCATCGCGTACGTCTTTGAGAGCGAGCCAAGAATGACCATCTGTTCCTTGGCCCAGGTAAACGAGCCCCCGCTGACCGGCTTTCCGGCGTAGTTCAGATAAACATAGCACTCGTCCAGAAGGAGGAAGATTCTGCGCTCGTGCGCCATGCGGACAATGCGCTCCAGATCTTCGCCGGAGACCACCGAGCCGGAAGGATTCGCGGGCGAGTTCAGGATGATGGCCTTGGTTCGGGGCGTAACGGCCTTCTCGATGGCCTCGGCCGTGATGCGAAAACTTTCCTCCTCGCGGGTCTCAAGAAAGACAACCTTGCCGCCGGCAAACTGGATGATGTCCTTGAAACTGACCCAGTAAGGGACTGGCAGAATCACCTCGTCGCCGTGATCGACAAGCACCTGAACGGCGTTGAAGAGAGCCTGTTTGCCCCCGGTCGTGAAGATGGCCTCATCGTTTGCGTAGTCGGATCCGAAGTCGGCCGCGTGGCGCTCGACGATGGCCTTGCGCAGGTCCGGAATGCCGGGAACGGCGGTGTAGCGGGTAAAGCCGGCGTCGAGGGCCGCAATGGCGGCGTCCTTGATGTGCTGCGGCGTGGGAAAATGCGGCTCGCCGGCGCCGAAGTCCACCAGATTGATTCCCTCGGCGCGCAACCTGGCCGCCTCTGCCGAAACGGCCATGGTTGCCGAGACCTCGATGCGGCCGATACGGCCGGCAAAGACTTGCGATGAGGATGAAACTGTCATGATATTTCTATCTTTGCAGATTTTCGGCTCCATGCAAAATCACCGCGGTGGGCCGGAGCCCGGCGCGACGTCCGGATGCCGTCGCATGGCCGGAATTTTTCACTCGTTGTCGCTTTCTTCAAGTACGTCGCGCAACGCAAAGCTGGTTTCGAGACGGGTCACCCCGGGCAGACGCGACAACTCGTTCTGATGGAGGCGTCCGTAGCCATCGATATCGGCCACGCGCACCACCAGCATGTAGTCGTAGTGGCCAGCCATCAGGTGGCAGCCGGTGATATTCCGCGAACGGCGCACCGCGGCCTCGAAGGCGCCCAGAACGGCGGCAGACTGACGTTCCAGCGTGACCCGGATGTAGACCGTCATGCGCTTGCCCAGCAGCCGCTCGTCGATCCGGGCCCGGTAACCGCGGATGACGCCCGAGGCCTCCAGCGCCTGAATGCGCCGCGAAGCGGCCGAAGCGGACAGTCCCACCGCCTCGCCCACTTCGTAGTTGGTGGCCCGGCCGTGGCGCTCAAGGTGCCTGAGAATGGCCCGGTCCAGATCGTCGAGGTCGACGCCATTCACCGTCGCATCCGGCCTGCCATCCAAACGATCTGCGGTCAATTCTTGCTCGAAAGCGCCAATTTTCTCACGTTTTGTTCTCATAAATTCCTTTTACCACGAACTTTGCATACATTGGAAGGAACACACGCCGTAGGATTCCAGCTAGGCACAAGCCGGATCAACGCGCGCCGGTCCAGGCCCTCCCCCGTTTCAGAATCCGGCGCGCGTCCTGCTGTGAGCCGGTTGCGCCGGATCCGCATTCGCCGCCTGGACGGTACCCCAGAGTGAGAGGAGAAAAGAGGATGATTATCGGCGTTCCCAGAGAGATCAAGGACAACGAGGCGCGTGTCGGAGTTACGCCGGCGGGCGCGAAGGCGCTTGCCGAGGCCGGACACACTGTGCTGGTTGAGACCCGGGCTGGTGCGCAATCCGGATTCCCCGACGAAGAATACCAGCATGCCGGCGCGAAGATCATGGCCGAAGCGGCTGCCGTCTGGAGCGATTCCGAGGTCGTGGTCAAGGTCAAGGAACCGGTCGAAAAGGAATACGGCTTTTTCCGCGAGGGATTGGTGCTGTTCACTTATCTGCATCTGGCGCCAGTCCGGGAACTGACCGACAAGCTGCTCGAAAAGAAGGTGATCGGCATTGCCTATGAAACGGTTCGCGACCGCCAGGGCACGCTGCCGCTGCTGACGCCGATGAGCGAGGTGGCGGGGCGGATGAGCGTGCAGGTGGGGGCGGCCTATCTCGAAAAGGAGCGGGGCGGGCGCGGCATCCTGCTGGGCGGCGTGCCGGGCGTTCCGCCGGCGCATGTCACCATTCTCGGCGGCGGCGTGGTGGGAACCAACGCGGCGCGGATTGCGCTCGGTCTGGGCGCCAAAACCACGCTCATCGACATGAATCTGAACCGGCTGCGGGAGCTGGACGACATCTTCGGCGGACGGCTTTACACGCTGGCCTCGAACAGCTACAACATCGCCCAGGCCACGCGCGAGGCCGATCTGGTCATTGGCGGCGTGCTGATTCCCGGCTCGACGGCGCCCAAGCTGGTCACCCGCGCCATGGTAGCGCAGATGAAGAAGGGCGCGGTGATCGTGGACGTGGCCATCGACCAGGGCGGCTGCGTGGAAACGGCCCGGCCCACCTCGCACTCCGACCCCAGCTTCAGCGTCGATGGCGTGGTGCATTACTGCGTCACCAATATGCCGGGCGCGGTGCCGCACACCTCCACGCTGGCCCTGACCAACTCCACCTTTCCTTATCTGCTGCGCATCGCCAGCCTGGGTGTGCGCGAGGCGCTGCGCCGGGATGCGGGGCTGGCCGAGGGGCTGAACACCTGGCTGGGCCAGCTCACCTGCCGCGGCGTGGGCGAGAGCCAGCAGCGGCCATGGGTGGAGGCGTCGAGCCTCGTTGCATAGGCCGGCTGCGCCGGCTGTCATCGGCGGCGGACGCGTTCTGCCTGTTTTTCAGGCGACCGTCCGCAGCGCTGTCTCGGCCCACACCACGGCTTGGGCATAACACGTCGCCAGCGCCTCCGAATCCATGCTGTTCTCGCACGCCAGGCTGTCGCACGCGGCCCAGTCGCCGCGTTCGTGGTCTTCGATCCATCCGAGCAGCACGCGCGGGGCATTCGCCTCGCCGCCGAGCGCGGCGCGAATCTCCCTGCGCAGAGGCAGCAGCGGCGTCAGTTCTTCCATGGGGAGGCGCAGCATGGCCGGCAGCAGGCTCAACATCCCCAGCAGATACTGCTCGGCCGAATCCAACGCGCACTGCCGGGCGGCCACTTCACGGAATCGGGCGCGCACAAAGGCCATCTGCAGAATCTCCGCCGGCTGACCGGCGTTGAGTTCGCTGGCGATGGCCAGCAACGCTATGCGGCGGAAGGCATCCTCGCCCACTACCACCAGGGCTGACTGAATCGAGCGCACCTCCTGCCGCATTCCGTAGATCGGCGAGTTGACCAGCCGCAGCAGCCGGTAGGTCAGCGAGGCGTCGCGCTTCAGCAGGCGGGTCAGTTTGTGCAGGTCGATCGACTCGCCCTGCAACAGCTGCAGAATCTCGATGTGGGAGAGCCGGTTGGCAGGAATCCTGCGGTTTTCCAGCAGCACGGGGCGGCAGAAATAATACCCCTGGAAGAGCGTGAAGCCTTCCCTGCAAGCCTGCCTGTACTCCTCCTGCGTCTCGATCTTTTCGGCCAGCAAGGCCACCGTGACGCCGGAGAGCCGCTTGAGCAGACGCTGCCGCTCCGTTGCGCCGGACAGCAGAAAGTCCACTTTGATATAGTCGGCCAGATCGAGCAGCGGTTCAAACTTCGGCGCCCAGATGAAGTCGTCCAGCGCGATCCGGTATCCGCAGGCCTTAAGCCGTGTGCAGGCGGCGATCAGAGCGGGCGTGGGGTCCAGGCTCTCCAGAATCTCCAGCACCGTCATGCCGGACGGCAGCACATGCACCAGGTTCCCGATCAGCGCCTCGCTGGTGCAGTTCACAAAGGCGGGCAGGCCGCCGGTCAGCTTTTCCAGACCGTAGAGAACGGTATTGTCGAGCACGGTGCGGGTGGCCAGCTCGCCGTCGCCTTGAAAAATGGCCTCGGGTCCGGCGCGGAAAAGCAATTCGTAACCGTACACCCGGTTGCGCAGGTCCAGGATCGGCTGGCGCGCCACATAGCGCAACCCACCGGCAAGGCCGTCCGGCGCGGGCTTGCCGTTTGCAGCCTCTACGGGTAGCGTGGACATCCAGCCCTCCCGTGGAATTATCGGCCCTCGGGCGGTTTTTCTTGAGGGAGCACGGCGCGGGAATCCAGTTCCGGACGACTGCGCCGCGGCAGCCTCACGCCCCCATGAACATGCCGCCGTTCACGTCCAGCACATGGCCGGTAATGTAGGCCGCCGCATCCGAGGCCAGAAACCGCACCGATTGCGCAATTTCGAGATCGGTCCCCGCCCTTCCCAGCGGAATTGCGGCCATCATCGCCGCCCGCTGCTGTTCGTTCAGCACGGCGGTCATCGGGGTCTCGATGTAGCCCGGCGCCACGGCGTTCACGGTGATCCCCCGCGAGGCCACCTCGCGCGCCAGCGAGCGGGTCAGCCCGATCAGGCCGGCCTTCGATGCGGCATAGTTCACCTGGCCCGCCTGCCCGGTGCGCCCCACCACGCTGGCAATGTTCACGATCCGCCCCCAGCGGTTCTTCAGCATCGGCCGCAGCAGGACCTGGGTCAGCAGAAAGGCTCCGGTCAGGTTGGTCCCGAGCACGTCGTCCCAGTCGGCGCGCTTCATGGCCATCATCAGCCCGTCGCGGGTAATGCCGGCGTTGTTCACCAGGATCTCGACCTTGCCGAAGCGCTCCAGCGCCGCCTTCGCGCCCGCCTTGATCGACTCCTCGCTGGCCACATCCAGGGGAATCGCCGCCGCCTGCCCGCCAAAACCCTCAATCTCCGCCACGGCCTCGGCCAGCTTCGTCTCGCTGCGCGCCGCCAACACAACCGTCGCTCCGGCCCGCGCCAGCTCCAGCGCGCACGCTCGTCCAATCCCCTGCGAAGCCCCTGTTACCAGCGCAATCCGACCCTCGAAATCAGCCATTTTCCTCGCACTCCCCTTTTGCACGCGGTCTGCCGCGCCCTTTTCGTTCCTGATTATAAGTGAGAGGAAATGAGAACCTTGCCCCACTATTGGCGCAGTGGCCGGCGAGCCGTTTCCAGGGGGCCCTGGCGACGTTCACGATGCCGGGCCGGCCCGGACACTTCCATCGGGCGGGATGCGCGGTTCCCGAAGGCAACGCTGCAAATTCAGCGAAACGGAAAGTCGATGAGCGAACTGGCCTGTCGAGCTGCCCCATCGCGGCCTCATTTTCATCCAAACGGCCTGGTGTTTGCGCATTTCGCCGAGGATCCGGGTGAGCCGCTTTGCGGGCTCCTCTCCCGGCGATCCTTACTGAATCCGGCCAGGTTCCGGAATCCATTGCATTACACTGATCGGATGGGCCCGTTCACTGCGCGCAGATTCCAAGAGGATCGAATGGGCTTGTTGACCGGAGGATTCCTTTTTTGACCCGTACAGCCGCTCTCCTGATTCCATCCCTTTTCGCTCTCCCGCTCTCCATCTTTTCCTTCGCCGCGCAGCCGCCGCCGGCAACGCCGTTGACCGTGGAGGCAATTTATGGGCAGAATTCACTGACCGGGGACCAGCCGGCAGAGCTGACCTGGTCGCCGGACGGAAGGCGGTTAACCTGTCTCGAAGAAAGCGGGCTGATGGAGATCGATCCCGCCACGGGCATGGCGCATGTGCTGGTCAGCCGCGCCCTGTTGAACGCTCACCCCGGTCCGCAGGCCTCCGAGCAGGATCTCGATCATCGCAGCCGCTACGGGATGGCCAGCTATCAATGGGCGCCGGGTTCCGATCGTCTGTTGTTTGACTCGAACGGCGAGCTCTGGCTCGATGATCTGCGCAGCGGAAAGATTGATGAGATTGGCTTTGCGGGTGAGTCGGCGGGCGACGATCCCAAGTTCTCGCCCGATGGCGCCTATCTTTCCTTTATCCGCAGCCACGGGTTGGCCGTCCTGCCGCTGCATCTTCCCGGCGCGGCCGCGGCGATGGTTGCGCCCTCGCCCGGCGCCGCGGTCCTCAACGGCGAGGTGGACTGGATTTACGACGAGGAGCTGTCCACGCGCAGCAATTACTTCTGGTCGCCGGACTCGAAGCATCTGGCCTATCTCCAGATGGATGAAACCCGGGTTCCCGAGTATCCCCTTACGGACTGGATTCCCATTCATGCCACGGTGCAGATGCAGCGCTACCCGCAACCCGGCGACCCCAATCCCGCCGTGCGCGTGGGTGTCGTCCGTGCGCAGGGCGGAAAGACCGTGTGGATCAGCCTGCCGCTTCGTGCCGGCGACGATTACATTCCGCGCTTCGGCTGGGTCGACGACGAGACACTCTGGATCGAAACGCTCTCCCGTGACCAGAAACATCGCGATCTTTTCTTTGCCGATGCCGCGACGGGCCGGGCGCATCCCGTCCTCAAGCTCCGCGACAGGAAATTCTTTGACGACCAGTACGATGTCTTCGCAGGGGACGGCGCGATCGTTCTCACGGATTGGTCCGATGGCACCGCCCAGATTTATCTTTACAGCTACGACCGCAACAATCCATCCCATGCCAAGGCCCGTCTGGAGCGGCAACTGACCCGGGGCGCGTTCGACGTCGCCACGATCGATCGTGTGGATTTCGCGGGCCGGTTTGTCGATTACGCCTCGAACGAGGGCAATCCACTCGAGCAGCAGCTGTGGCAGGTCGGCTTCGATGGCCAGAGAAAGCAGTTGAGCGCGGAGGCCGGATTCCATGACGCCACGTTCGCTGCCCGGGGCACCGCGTTTGTCGATCAATACTCGGCACGCATGCAGCCGCCGGAGCTGCGGCTTTGCAGGGCCGCCGGCGCGTGCCTCACTTTCTGGCAGGCGAAGTCGCTGGCGGCCTATCGCCTGCGCGCTCCGGAGCAGCTTGAGGTCAAAGCTCAGGACGGGACGACGCTTTATGCCACGCTGCTGCTGCCCCCCGGTAAAGCCGCCGCTTCCGTGCCCCTGATCGTCAATCCCTACGGAGGGCCGGGATCGCAGGATGTGGTCAATTCCTGGACGGACACTCTGCTTTTTGACGAATTGCTGGCCGAGCATGGCTTTGCTGTTCTCCATGCCGACAATCGCGGCATGAGTGGCCGCGGCCGCGCCTTTGCCCAGGCCGCCTACCACGACTTCGGTCCCGTCCAGCTCGGGGATCAGTTGACGGTGGTCAACGCCGTGCTGGCCCGCTATCCGCAACTGGACCCCAAGCGTCTGGGCTGGTGGGGCTGGAGCTGGGGCGGCACGTTCACGCTCTACGCCCTGTCCCACTCGGACCGCTTTCGCGCCGGGATCGCGGTGGCCCCGGTGACCGACTGGCGCGATTACGATTCGATCTATACTGAGCGCTACCTGGGCGATCCGGCGAAGTTTGCCGCCGAATACCAGGCATTCTCGGTGATCAACTCGGTGTCCAGCCTGAAGGGAAGGCTGCTTCTGGCGCACGGCACCGGCGATGACAACGTACATCTGGAGAACACCGTGCAATATGTGCAAAAACTGATCGAAGCGGGCCTCCCCTACGACCTGCAGATCTATCCGCGCAAAACGCACGCCATCCTCGGCGCGGATGTTCGCACCCATCTGTTCAACCGCATCCTGGCGCAGTTTGAAATGTATCTGATGCCGCCGGTTGTGGCCGGAGGTCAACAATGAGCGCCCCAGCCGTCCATCCGGCCGAGCGCGCAGACACCCACGCGCTGGTTCGCGGGCGGGTGACGCTTGGCGACTTCGAGATTGCCGTTCTCACCGACGGCTATTTCCTGCTCGATGGTGGGGCGATGTTCGGCGTGGTTCCCAAGCCGCTCTGGTCAAAGCGCTCCGTGCCCGACGCCGAGAACCGCATCCTCATGGGAGCCAACACCCTGGTCGTTCGCGACGGCCGGCGGATCGTGGTGATCGAGACGGGACTGGGCGGAAAGCTCGACCCCAAGGCGCGCGCAATCTACGGCTCGCGGCAATTGCTGCCCGCATCCCTGGCTGCCGCCGGCATCCGCAGGGAAGATGTGGACGTGGTCATCAATACCCACCTCCACTTTGACCATTGTGGCTGGAATACCACGCAGGGCGAGGATGGAACGCTCGTTCCCACCTTTCCCAACGCGCGCTACTATGCGCCGCGCGGCGAGGTGGAGCACGGGCGCCTGCAACTCGAGCGCGATCGGTCGTCTTACCTCGCGCCCAACTACGAACCGCTTCTCGCCACAGGGCAGATGACGCTGCTCGACGGGCCGGGCGAAATCGTGCCGGGCATCTCCGTGGACCTTTATCCCGGACACACGGAACAGATGATGGGCGTCCTGCTTGAATCAGCAGGCCAGCGAGGCTGCTTCATCTCCGATCTGATTCCCTCCACCGCCCATCTCGATCTCACCTGGGGCATGGCCTACGATCTGGATCCGCTGATGGTCATCGAGCAGCGCAAGCGCTTTTACGCGCGCGCAATTCCAGAGAACTGGCTGGTCTTCTTTGTCCACGACCACCACACGCCTTTCTGCCGCATCGCGCTCGATGCGCGGGGCCGGCCCGTGGTGCGGCCGCAGGAAACCCTCTCCGCAGCCTGAGCGGTCTGCGCTTGCAAGCCATTTCGCGGGCCGGTTCCGTGCGGCGGAGCCTCCGGGTCCTATAGCTCGTGGCGGCGGAAAAGGTCGTCTTTTTCGCGCTGGGGGGAAGTCGCGCACTCCAGGCAGCAGAAGAGAAACACAGCCACGCCGCCTGCCACCATCAGGGCCAGAAGGTTGCCATCGTCCATCATCCAGTGAATGAGCTTTTCCATCGTCTGCCTCCGGGAAACAGACTCCAGAAGTTTCACTGACCCGTAGGACGCTGGTTGCGAACAAAAGTTGCGGGCGAAAAAATTTTCCCGGCCCCTTGTTTCAAGGAGAATATAAAGCAAAAATAGACTTGATATGTCCGCTGGTTCCAATCCGCAGCCGGACTCTTTTCTTCCGCGGGATTCCGAGGCTCCAGCGTCAAGGCCCACATCGGCTCACGGGGAGCCGGAGCATCTTCGGGAGCGCGATCCCCATCTGAACTGGCTGTTCGTCGATCTGAACTCCTATTTTGCTTCGGTCGAGCAGGACGCATGCCCCGAACTGCGCGGCCGTCCGGTGGCCGTCGTGCCCGCAATGATCGATACAACCTGCTGTATCGCAGCCAGTTACGAGGCAAAGGCGAAAGGCGTCAAGACCGGAACCATGGTGGCCGAAGCCCGTCGCCTCTGTCCGGACATCGCGCTGGTCGAAGCGCGTCACGAGCTGTATGTGGCCTACCACCACCGCATTGTGGATGCGGTTGAAAGCTGCCTTCCGGTCACGGCGGTACTGTCGATTGACGAGATGGCCTGCCGGCTGATCGGCCGGGAAAGGTCGCTGCTTGCGGCCCTCGATCTGGGCCGCAGAGTGAAGGCGCGCATCCTCGAGCGGGTCGGCCGCCAGATGCGCAGTTCGGTGGGGCTGGCCACCAACCGCTACCTGGCCAAGGTGGCCAGCGACATGGAGAAGCCCGACGGCCTGGTCGCGCTTCCTCTCGATCTGCTGCCTTCTGCGCTGCGCCAGCTCTCCCTGCGCGACCTGCCCGGCATCGGCGCGCGCATGGAAAGGCGATTGAACGAGAAGGGCATTCACAGCATGGACGACCTGCTCGCGCTCGACCGCGACCGCGCCGGAGAGCTGTGGGGTTCAGTTGCTGGTCAGCGGCTCTGGCACTTGCTTCGCGGCGAGGATTTCGACCCGAGCGAGAGCGAGAGCCCGAAGTCGATCGGCCACCAGCATGTGCTCGCGCCCGAGCTGCGCACCCCGGAAAAAGCCTGGGCGGTGGCCCACAAGCTGCTGCACC
The DNA here is from genome assembly GCA_049976805.1 of Occallatibacter sp. Lineage (GTDB taxonomy): Bacteria > Acidobacteriota > Terriglobia > Terriglobales > Acidobacteriaceae > Telmatobacter. The sequence continues at coordinate 20,767 of JBMFHN010000025.1, forward strand.
GGGCCGCCATGCGGCTGCGCGCCGCAGGTCTGTGGGCCGGCGGCATCGGCCTGGCCATCGGTTTTGCCGTGCCGCGCGGCGACTCTGCGCCTGTCAGCCGTTTCGGCGTCCCCACGCGAGGATGGAAGGGAGAGCTGAAACTGAGCGAGTGCCGGGACAATCCCACACTGATCGCCGCTCTCGGCCGTCTGTGGGCCGCCCGGCCCACAGGAGCCAGCTTCGACCATCCCTACTTTGTCGGAATCCAACTGAATCGCCTGGTTCCCGATCGGCTCCATTCGCTGAATTTGTTTGAAGAGACAGAAGACGGGCAGAGCCGCGCGCGCTTGGTGGCGGCCATGGATGCGCTGAACAACAAGTACGGCCTGGGCACGCTCGCTCCGGCCGCCATGCTCGCCGCCTTTCGGGCCGCGCCCACGCGCATCGCCTTCCACACGGTTCCGGAGCTGTTCTGAAAGCGGTTCGTCCGCGCGGGCTCATGAACCGTTCGCCGCTCCTGCGGTTTCCGGCGCAGGAAAGGATCTGCCCTCCATCCGGCGGAAAGGGCGGATTCCTCTGCGAGTGGCTACACTGAAAACCAGGATGACCGGCTTTTCCCCATTGCCTCCGCCGAATTATCGGGGCCGTCTTGCGCCCTCGCCCACGGGCTTCTTGCACGTCGGCCATGCGCGCACGTTCTGGACAGCCTATGAGCGGGCGCGCGCGGCCGCTGGCACACTGGTGCTGCGCATGGAGGATCTTGATCCGGAGCGCAGCCGCGCCGAGTACGCCCAGGCCGCGCTCGAAGATCTGCGCTGGATGGGAATTGGCTGGCAGGAGGGCCCGGATCTCGGTGGCCCGCACGCTCCATATGCGCAGAGCGGCCGGCGGGTGATTTACCTGGCGGCCTGGCGCAGGCTGCTGCAAGGCGGTTTTCTTTTTCCCTGCCGCTGCTCGCGCAGGGATCTGCAAACCGCGCTCAGCGCCCCCCACGAAAGCCGCGCACCGGGCCTGCCCGGCGTGGCTGGCGGCGCGGGGTTGGAGCCGCTCGACGACGAGCCGGTTTATCCCGGGACCTGCCGGGAGGCAAACCGGCAGCGTGATTCAGGCCCTTTCCCGGACGGAACCGGAGACACGGCAGGCGAACTCAACCAGCCGGGCGCGATCAACTGGCGATTCCGCGTCCCCGATGGCGAAGCCGTCGAGTTTGTGGACGGCAATCTGGGCCCGCAGCGTTTTGTTGCCGGTGTGGACTTCGGCGATTTTGTCGTCTGGCGGCGTGACGGCGTTCCCAGCTATCAACTCGCCTGCGTGGCCGACGACGCGGCGATGAACATCACCGAAGTGGTGCGCGGCGAAGACCTGCTCAAGTCCACGGCGCGGCAGATCCTGCTCTACCGCGCTCTCGGTCGCGAAGCTCCCCGCTGGTTCCACTGCCGGCTGGTGCTCGAC
>JBMFHN010000026.1:0-21893 GCA_049976805.1 Occallatibacter sp.
CGTGCAGAGGCGCACCCTGCGCGGCAGTTCCGCATGAAACCGGAGCGGGTTGCGCGGCAGCCGCGCTTTCACGGCGCAACCTGACTCTGCGCCAGCAGGTCGGCCAGCGAGGAGGCGCATACTTCGGGCTGATGTTCAAGGAGTGCGTCGAAACTGTAGCCGCCCGAGGCGACGGCAATTACCGGCAGAGAGTTGGCGCGCGCGGCGGCAATGTCGCGCGGGGTATCGCCGACCACGCAGACCCTTGCCGCTGCGCCAGCCATCTCCCGGGCCTTGCGCGCCGCCTGGCCAATCAGCTCGGTGCGAAGAGGAAATTTGTCGCTGAAGCCCCCAAACCGGAACCAGTTGCGCAACCCCGCTTCTTCGACCTTGATCCAGCCGATCTCTTCCAGGTTGCCGGTCGCCAGGCCGAGCAGTGCACCCTTTTGCGTCAGATGGATGAGCGTTTCTTCAACTCCGGGCATCCGCACCGGGGCCATGCGATGACGCTCGCTGGCAACCGCGCGGCGCATGGATTCGAGAATCGCCTCAAAACGCGGCTCAAGAATTTCGGCGGGAATTTCGGCCTGCCGGCAGGCTTCGCGCAGAATCCCGGTATCGGTGTTGCCGTCGATGGGAACGCCGCTCAGCGAGACCTCATATCCGGTGGCCTGAAACACGCTGGAAAGGATGGACCCCATGTGAATGGGAAAATTGCAGCGCAGCAGTGTGCCGTCGATGTCGAACAGATAGGCATCCTGCCCGTCCCAGGCAAAGCCCGGTTCGATGTGCAGGCGCGGAGGGCGGTTTTGCTGGATTATTGGTTGCATATCGTTGCGGGCGCTCTGCCGTCAACCCTGGCGGTAGAGCTGCCGCGCGGCGCCATAGACAGGACGCTCGCTGTGCGGCGGACGCTTGAGGCCGGCCCGGACTTCGGCCAGGCTCAGCCCCAGATCGGCCATGGCGCGGCTGAGCGTGTTGCGGTGCATCTGGAGCTCGGCGGCGGCCTTGCACTGGTTTCCCCGGTGCGCCACCAGCACTTCGCGAAGATACTGCCGCTTGAACTCGCGCACGGCATCCTCGTAGCAGACACCGCTTGAATGCATTTGCGTCACCAGGCTTTCCAGTTCTCGTCTCACGTTGACCTCAACTTGCTCGCTTGCTCTTGCCCTGATCTTCCCGGAAAACATCCTGCAACACCGTTAAAACCCGCCTGCGCCAAGGTGCAACCATTGCGGCGACTGCTGCTTGATCGTCATCAGGCTCAGCCGAATCCGTTCAGCCAGATCCGCCGGGCTCATGCGCGTGCTCAGATGGCAGGCGCCAAAAAAATACCGGGGCAGTCTGGCCTCGGTCAGCCATCTGGCCGACGGAAAAAAGGCCAAGGTGACCAGAATCGCCAGGGTGACCAGAAGCGCCCCCTGAAATAAACCGAAGAATGCCCCCGCCAGCCGGTCCACGCAGCCCAGTCCGATGGAGTGGAAGGTGCGGGATAAAAGACTTCCCAGCATACCGACTATCCCCATTGTCACCAGCGCGATGGCCAGAAATCCCAGCGTATTGGCCACGGGCCGGATCTTGACCACAGGCAGGAGCAGTGCCGCCAGCTGACCGTAATGCCAGGCACCCAGCGATAATCCAAGCAACAGGCCGGCCAGCGCGCAAAAGGAACGAAAAAATCCCCGCACCAGCCCGCCGAACACGGCCAGCGCCAGAATCATGACGATCGCTCCATCCACCAGTCCCATTTCGTGCTCAGCGGTCGGATGCCGCGTTCTGCCTGTGTCTTTGAATCGCCCTGCTGTGAATTACAGATCCAGATCCTTCCCGGTCAAACGGCGAAAGGCTTCCAGGTATTTGGCCTGAGTTCGTTCCGCCACCTCGTCGGGCAGCTCCGGAGCCGGCGGCTGCTTGTTCCAGTGGATCGCTTCCAGATAATCGCGCACAAACTGCTTGTCGAAAGAGGGTTGCGCACCGCCCGGCTTCCATGTCGCGGCTTCCCAGAAGCGCGAGGAATCCGGCGTCAATACCTCATCGGCAAGGATGATTTGTTCTCCGCTTCGCCCAAACTCGAACTTTGTATCGGCTAAAATCAGCCCGCACGATTCGGCGTGGCGGGCCGCCTTGTTGTAAATGGCCAGGGTGAGCCGGCGCAACTCGGCCGCATCCGCCGCGCCGATGACCGCCTCGGTTGCCGCAAAGCTGATGTTCTCGTCGTGGGTTCCCGCCTCGCCCTTGGTCGAGGGCGTGTACAAAGGCTCCGGCAGCCGCGATCCGTCCTGGAGTCCGTCGGGAAGCTGCAGACCGCAGACCGTCCTGCTCGCCTGGTATTCCTTCCAGCCTGAACCGGTCAGATAGCCGCGCACCACGCACTCGACGGGAAACATCCGGGCCCGTTTGACCAGCATGGAGCGCCCTTCCAACTGATCGGCATAAGGCTGGAGCGAGGCGGGAAATTCACCGATCTCGGCCGTGATCAGGTGGTTGGGAACCAGATCCGCAACCAGATCGAACCAGAACAGGGACATCTGGGTGAGGATTTTTCCCTTGCCCGGAATCCCTGTGCCCAGCACATAGTCGAATGCCGAGATGCGGTCGGTGGCCACCAGGAGCAGCGCATCGCCGACTGCGTACAAGTCACGCACTTTGCCTCGGCCCAGCAAAGGGGTCGAACCCAGATTGGTTGTCAAAAGAGATTTCACGGAAGGCCTGCCTCGCAAGGAACTGAATTTCGATTTTCAAAGCTGCAGCGCGCTTTGTCAATCTCCCCTCCCGCACCTGCCGCAGCAAAGGTCGAATGCGACGACCCGGCCAACAGTTCCGTCTGTCAAAGGAAGCGATCATTCCGGCCCGGTGGCTGGATTTTGCGCGCCCGGGGCGGAGCGGATTTGGGAAGGATTTTTGCGCAACGAACATAGGCCTGTGACGGCCATCACAGAACGATGTTCCCGGTTGCGAGACACTTCGGTTGTCAACAGGGTTCGGAGAGCTTGAAAGGGTTCTCCTTGAGCCGGGCGACACGAAGTAGCCGTGGAAAGGGGAAGCCGCAGCTAGCTTCGTTTTATGTAGGGATCACCAGCAGCCGCGCGCTACCGACCTCCAGCTCCGGCTGCTGGTACCCGTCCATACTTGTGCCAGAGCAAGCGCCTCCGGAGAGACGTTCTCCTTCGGAGGCGATTTTTTATCTCAGCACGCCGGCTTTCCCGATCTCCGTCCCGGCTTTCGGCGTCTCCTGGCAAGGTGCCGGGCGCGATCCCGCAGGCTGGCCGGTCTCCGTCTACAAACCGAGAACGGAGGCATTTTTCTTCATTGCTTCCAGGCAAAAGGCGATGTGCGCGTCCAGTTCGACACCCAGTTCGACGGCGCCCTGCAGAATATCCCCGCGATTCACGCCGCGTGCAAAGGCCTTGTCCTTCATCTTCTTGCGAACGCCGGCCACATCGACATCCGCAATTGCGCGGGTGGGCTTGACCAGTGCACAAGCGGTCAGAAATCCTGCCAGTTCGTCGCAGGCAAACAGGGACTTGGCCAGATGGGTGTCGCGCGCCACGCCGGTGTATTGGGCGTGCCCCAGGATGGCGGTACGCAACTCTGCGGGCCAGCCCCGACGCTCCAGTTCACGGACACCGACGAGCGGGTGTTCTTCGGCCGAGGGATGGCGCTCGTAATCGAAATCGTGCAGGAGCGCAGTCGTGGTGTACAGGTTCACGAGCGCGACGCGCTTTTCGCCGTCCAACCCCATCCGCTCAGCCTCGGCTTCGCCGTAGGCTGTGACGCAGGCCGCAACCGCCAGGGCATGTTTGCGCAGGCTCTCGCTCCCGGTCCATTCGGCAAGCAGTTGCCAGGCCTCTTCGCGGCCGTAACGGCGATCACCTTCCGTTGCATCATTTCTGGTGCAAGCACTCATTTTTTCCCGGTCTCCGTTGTTGCACACATTGGTTCGCGTTTTTCCCGGATTCTCGGATTCCTTTTGGCTTTGATGGGAAAAATGCTGGTCCGAGCCCGGATTTTCACTTGACAATTATGGTTCAACTCCTTGAGAGTAGCACATATCGTGGTGCAGGCCGCACCGCGGAGTCCTCGCTCTGGCGCTCCGCACACAGCCTATGGCGATCACCCAGGCAGAGGTGGGAGCGCCCGAAGTCGCAGAGACACGCGAAGTCGTGCAGTGCAGGGACTGCAAACTCATCCAGTTCAGAACAACCAACTCCCTATGCAGGCGGTGCCATCGACCCCTGAATGAGGAAAAGAGGGCCCGTCTTGACCCCTCGGCGGCGAGCGCGTCTCGTGTGGATCCATCGACCGAAGCTGGACTGAAGGTTGCCGGCCAGGTGAAGGAAATTCGCGTGGCGCGTCACCTGAGCCAGCGTCAGGTGGCCTGGCGGATGCAGGTGCCCCGCACCTATATCTCGAAGATCGAGAATGGCAAGGCAATTCCCACGCTGAGTTCGCTCGAACGTCTGGCGGAGGCTCTGGGCGTGGAGGTGCGCCAACTGGTGCGCAACGCCCGCAGCAGTCGCGAAGAGGAAGCGGCGGCGATTCTGGCCGACCCGCTGCTGGCCGAGATAGCCGCGCTGCTGCCCTCGCTGGAACCGCTGCACCGGTCGCTGGTTTTCGGCGCGGCGCGCGAGATGGCCACGGCACGCCGGCGCACTGCGTAGGCGGTGCGTTGGCGAGGAAGAGATGGTTTGCTGTTCCGTCGCCCGGGGCGCGCCATTCACGCAGCCCAGCGCAGCCAATTCATGGCCCGCGGCCGCCCTCGAAGGGGATCATTGCGACGCGGTAGCTCTTGTGCTACGGTCGATAGTGCAAGCGCTTCGGCTGCCGCTGCGCATGAGTTGTTTTTCCGGGCAAGGGCAGCGGAAAATTCGCAAGGCCAAAATCCTTCCGGGCCGCGCATTTTTCTGTTGGTGGCGCACCCGGCAACGGATGACGGCGCCCCGGCGCCGGGGTGCCGAAAGCTTTTCTAGAGGCGATTCCTTTGGTTTCTGCTGGTACGTTGCGCATCAACGAGTTGACCTCGGAGGAGCGCGCCGTTTACGCCACGCTGAAGGCGGAGCGTTTGCCCGCGCATGTGGCCATCATCATGGACGGTAACGGGCGCTGGGCCGGCCGCCGTTCACTCAAGCGCTTTCTGGGCCATCAGCAGGGAGCCAAGAGTGTGCAGCTGGTGACCGAAACAGCTTCGCGGATCGGCCTTCCCTGGCTTACCCTCTACGCTTTCTCGCTTGAAAACAGTCTGCGCCGGCCACGCGCCGAGGTGAACTTCCTCATGCGCCTGCTCAAGACCTACCTGGACGGCAACGTGCAGCGCATGATGGACAACAACGTCCGGATCCAGTACATCGGCCGCACCCACGAACTGCCTGCCGAGGTGCAAGAGAAGATGCTCTGGGCCCAGGAAACCACGGCGCGCAATACCGGCACCACGCTCACACTGGCGCTGAACTATGGCGGACGGACGGAACTGGTGGATGCTTTCCGCAGCCTGGCGGCTGAGGTGCAGGCCAAGCGCCTCAATCCCGGCCGCATTTGCGAGGAGGATATTCATCGCCATCTTTACACGGCGCATATGCCGGATCCGGACCTGCTGATTCGCACCTCGGGCGAGATGCGGCTGTCGAACTACCTGCTCTGGCAGGTCGCGTATACCGAGATCTTTGTCACCGAGCGGCTGTGGCCCGATTTTCGCGGCCTTCACCTGCTCGAAGCCATCGCCGACTTTCAGCACCGTGAGCGCCGCTATGGCGGCTTGGGCGAAGGATGCGGCGAGGTGGAAGAAGATATGGAACGGATGAGGATCGCCGCCGGTTGAGCGGGGCGCGCCTGCGCTCCGGGCTGGCTTCTGTGGATCAGCCCGCAGTTGCCGGTCTTTCGGACGGAGAGCCGGAAGGGAAGGCGCGGAATCCATGGAGAGACGGGAGACGGGTGCACCCGGAAGAGAAAACGGCCTTCGGGCCAAGCCGTGGGCCGAAGAGCAAGTTTGACCGCCCATCTGATCCGATCCGATACGCGCGCTGGCCTGCGGCAGTGTATTCTCATCCCTGAATGAAAAGAGTTCTGACCGCATTGATTTTGATTCCCCTGGTGCTGGCTCTGGTCTTTCTGGGGCCGCAGTGGCTGTTTGTGCTTTCGGTCGCGGCGGTGGCGGTGCTGGCCGGATGGGAGTGCATGGGCCTGGCGCAGAAGAGGGGGGCCGACCCGCCGCGCGTGGCGGTGGTTTTGGCCATCCTGGCGCTGTTCGCCTGCAACTTCGAGTGGCCCGGTCAGACGATGGCCATGCTGTGCATGCTGGCCGTGGGTCTTCTGCTCTACTGCGTCTTTTCGCGTCCTGTCCGGCAGGTGCTGACCGACGCCTCGATGGCGGTTTTTTGCCTGTTTTATGCGGGGTTTACGCTGCTTTCCCTGCCCGCTTTGCGCCAGAGTTCGGAGGGCGACGGGGTGTCGCTGGTGGTGTTTCTGCTCTGTGTGGTCTGGGCAGGCGACATGGCCGCTCTGGCTGTGGGCCGCTCCTGGGGACGGCGCAAGCTCGCCCCCGCGCTGAGTCCGAACAAGACCTGGGAGGGAGCGATCGGCTCGGTGGCCGGCAGTTTGCTGGTGACGGGGGTTCTGCTGGGACTGGCCCATCTGCTGACCGTGGAGTGGAATTCTGCCCTGCTCTCCTATCCGGAGAATGCAGGATACTGGCTGGGCCTGGCCGTGGTGGTGAACGTGGCCGCGCAGGCGGGCGATCTGGCTGAATCGGCGCTCAAACGCTCGGCGGGCGTGAAGGACTCCGGCCGGCTGCTGCCCGGCCACGGCGGTGTCCTGGATCGTATCGATGCGCTGCTGGTGGCCGCGCCCGTGCTCTGGTATGCGCAGGTGATTCGCCAGTGGTTCTGAGCGCTTCGGGGCAAGGTTCGCTCGCCGGACCGGCTGGGCGGGTGTCGCGCGCCGCGGGCGGTGGCTTCTGCCGCCCGGAGTGGTGCGGCGGGCGGAGAGAAATTTACACTGAAATAGAAGCACGGAGAGATTTAAGCAGAGATGAAAAGACTTGCGATTCTAGGTTCCACCGGCTCCATCGGCAGGAGCACGCTTTCCATTGTGGAACAATTTCCCGAGCGTTTTTCGGTCGTCGCGCTGGCGGCCGGACGCAACCTGGAGGAGGCCTTTGCGCAGGCATCGCGCTGGCGGCCGCGCGTCGTTTCCCTGGCCAGCGAAGATCTGGCGGAAGAACTGGCCCGGCGGCTGAAGCAGGCGGGCATCACGGGGATTGAAACCGTCCATGGTACAGCGGGAACGGTGGTCTGCTCGACGCTGCCGGAGGCGGATTTTGTGGTTTCGGCCATCGTCGGCGTTTCCGGCCTGGAAGCCACCTATGCGGCCATTGTGGCAGGCAAACCCATCGGCCTGGCCAACAAGGAGTGCATGGTGGCCGCAGGGGAAATCCTGACCCGGATGGCGCGCGAGCGCAACGTGCCCATCCTGCCTATCGACAGTGAACACAACGCCGTGCATCAATGCCTGCGCGTGGGTGCGCACCGGGAGGTGAAGACCATCTGGCTGACCGCCTCGGGCGGACCGTTTCGCCAGTTGCCGCTGGCCGATTTTGCTGCCATCACTCCGGAGCAGGCGCTGAAGCATCCGACCTGGGTGATGGGGCGGAGGATTACCATCGATTCGGCCACTCTGCTGAACAAGGGCCTGGAGGTGATCGAAGCCTGCCGGCTTTTCGACGTGCCGCCGGCGCGGGTGCAGGTCACGGTCCATCCGCAGTCCACGGTGCATTCCTTGGTGGAGTACGTGGACGGCTCGATTCTGGCGCAGATTTCAGTCACCGACATGCGCCTGCCGATTCTTTATGCGCTGGCCTACCCGGAGCGGCCGGCTTCGACGCTGACCTTTGACTTGACCGCTCTGCGCCACCTGGACTTCGAACCGCCCGACCTGGAGCGTTTCCCCTGTCTGCGGCTGGCCTACGAGGCGGCGGAAAAAGGCGGTGTGCATCCGATTGCGCTGAATGCCGCCGACGAGATCGCCGTCGAGGCGTTTCTGGAGCGGCGTATTTCCTTTGTGGATATCCCGCGTACAATTGAACGTGTGCTCGCATCGATGCCCGAGGCCCATCCGGCTACCATCGCGGAGGTGCTCGCCGCGGACAGGCAGGCGCGTGAAGCAGCGGTTGCGTTGCTGGCCTGAGGCCGCCGACCGGCCGACCAACCCTTTTTCAAGCTCTTTTCGAGGGAAAACTACATATTTATGCATCAATTTCTCGTTTCCGCCGGCGCCTTCATCGTGCTGATCGGCCTCATGGTCGTGGTTCACGAATTCGGCCATTTCGCCATCGCCAAGCTTGTGGGTGTGCGCGTCGAGGCGTTTTCCATCGGCTTCGGGCCACGGTTGTTCGGCTACAAATACGGTGACACGGACTATAAGGTTTGCCTGCTTCCTCTGGGCGGTTACGTCAAGATGGCGGGCGAGAACTTCGCCGAAGTCAGCGACGCCGCCCGTGGTGAGGCCACCGTTGCGCCCGCCGACGATTCCGGTTCCTTCCTGTCCCATCCCCGCTGGCAGCGCATCTTGATTGGCCTGGCCGGGCCGGTGGCCAACTTCATTCTGGCCTTTGTGCTGATGCTGTTCTACTTCGGCGTCATCAACGAAGTTCCTTCCATTCATCCGATCGTTGTCGAGTGGGTTGCAGCCGCTTCGCCCGCCGCTGAAGCCGGCCTTGTGCCGCACGACGTCATTCTCCAGTTTGGCAAGGCGCAGAATCCCACCTGGAACCAGATTGATACGATTGCCTCTCACAGCGATGGTCAGACGGTTCCGGTGACGGTCGAGCGGGACGGAAAAACCCTCTCCCTGCAGCTGCGCATGGCTGCTCACGCAGGTGGAAAAACGGCGGCGCAGGAGTCTGCGATCGAGCAGGATGGCCTCTACCTGCGGTTGTGGCAAAGCCCCATCCGGGTGGATTCGGTGGAAGCCGATTCGCCCTCCCAGCAGGCCGGCTTGCGTGCCGGAGACCAGATTGTCGCCGTAGACGGCCACGCCTTTCATACCCTCGACCCGCTGGTGTCCTATCTGCAAACCGGCCGTGGCAGGCCCATTACGCTGAGTGTGCGCCGCGATGGCCGGATGCTGGCGCCGCTGGTGGTTCACCCTTCGATGCAGGATGGCGTCTGGCGGCTTGGTTTCGGTTATCTGCCGCCAACCAATCTGCCCACTCATTGGGAGCCAATGCCGCTGGCACAGGCAGCGGCCGGCGCCAAAGACTTCTGCGTGGCGAACTCCACACTGATCGTCGATGTGCTGGGCAGGATCCTGACCCACAAAACCCCGGTGTCGCAACTGGCCGGCCCGGTGGGAATTGCGCAGATGGCCGGTGAGGCGGCTGAAATGAAGGATTGGTCGCCGAAGTTCGGCCTGGCCGCAGTCATCAGCCTCAACCTGGGCATTCTCAACCTGCTGCCTTTTCCGATCCTGGACGGCGGCCTGATCTTCCTTTTGCTGATCGAAGGCGCCATGCGACACGACATCAGCATCAACATCAAGGAACGCATCTACCAGGCGGCGTTCGTCGTGCTGCTGGGCTTCTTTGCGTTTGTGATCTTCAACGACATGACCCGGCTGCCTTTGTTCACCCACCTGAGACCCTGAGCACGGAGTCTCCGGAGAGCGGAGGACAAGCGAAGACCCGGAAGCAGATCGAAACGATTGCGCTCCATGCGGAAAACCGGGCACGAATCCAGCCGGGTTTGATTCGCCTTGAACTGTACGATTTTGTTAGCGGAGAGCCGTGCATGTCCATAACCACGGAAGTGAGGGTGCGCTACGCTGAAACCGACCAGATGGGTGTGGTCTATTATGCGAATTACCTGATCTGGTTTGAGATCGGCCGCGTTGAAGTGCTCCGCGCGCTGGGACTTTCCTATCGGCAGCTGGAGATGGAGCACCAGTGCATCCTGCCCGTCGTCGAGGCGCGCTGCCGTTACCGTTCCCCGGCCCGCTACGACGACCGGATCCTGATCGAGACCCGGCCTTCGATGCTGCGCGGCTCCGTGCTGAAGTTTGCCTATCGTCTCTTTCGCGAGGCCAGCCACGAGGAAGACGGGCGGTTGTTCCTGGCCGAGGGCGAGACGGTCCATGTGGTCTGCGACGAGCAGATGAATCGCAAGCACCTGCCCGAGAGGTTCGCCTCCGCCCTGCGCGGGATGATGGCGGAGGAGAGCAGATGAAGCCGGAGCCTGCAGGCGTCGCGGAACGGCACAATCTCCTTGCCTGGATTGTCCGCCGCGAACCGCTCTTCCGCCCTGCCGGAGCGGGCTGTTCTGCGCGCTGATTGCGAGCCCGTGAGGGGCGAGGATTCCTGGCGGTCCGGCGCCTCCTGCCGTTGCCACTCCGGGGGTTGTGCCTGAGAATTTCGAGAGAATCTCCGCGCCGCAAGCTCTCGCAGGGAAAGCGCGGCAGTCCCATCATCGCCGCCTCGTGCCGGCCTGGCATCGTCCGTTCGACAGGCAGCAACTCTCCGGCTGAAGCCGCTCCCGGACGGAGGCTTTTCCGGCCACGATCATCGTCCGGCGTGTGAAGAGCAGCAGGGCGCGCTTTGCAGGATGCCCTTCTCGTCAGCCGGTCCTGCTCAAAATCCCGTATCGGGCCTTCGGCCTGGGTCCGGCTCAGACGACGCTCCGCAACCCCCGCTCTCCCATCCCGCATGCCTCGGCTTCACTCTGCAATCGGAGCTGCGAAAGAAGCGGGGCCGCCCGGCAAAATCAGTTTTTTCCCAGCAGATGGGGATCGCTTTTGCAGGGCGGCGAAGTGATCCGGGCCGGGATGCAGGGTTTTCGTCGTCGGGCCGGGCGCGGCGCGGCAGCCTTCTGTGCGGACTCGAGCCTGTCGCGAGACGAAACAGACAGGTGAAGCATATTGGGGCAGCAACTGAATCTCTTCGGGACAAGGTGTGAGTGAAATTCAGACGCATTGAATCAGCAAGCGACACAAGAGGAGAAAAAAGAACCTGCGATTTATGACTAAAGTTATTTTTCGCCGGACCGATGAAGGGGGAAGATGCAAGGCGCCCATCCGGCAGAAGCGGAGGGCCTGGCGGAAGGCAGGATGGACCGGCGGGCGGGGCGCGAGTGAGGCATCGAGAAGGAGTACTTCCATGGCCCTCGGCGTGTTGAATAATCTGTCGGCTATCTACGCAGAGAACAATCTGAACAACACCAACAACAGCCTGCAGAATGTGCTGGAGCAGCTGTCGTCCGGTTCAAAGATCAACTCCGGCGCCGATGATGCCGCGGGTCTCTCGCTGGTGAACGGTCTGGAGGCGAACCAGACCGCTCTGACCCAGTCAGAAACCAACGCCACGGAAGGTGTCGGACTGCTTCAGGTGGCTGATGGAGCCCTTTCGCAGGTGACAAGCCTTCTGGATCGCGCCATCACGCTGGCGACCGAAGCCTCGAACGGCACGCTCGACAGTTCGCAGGAGTCGGCAGCCAATCAGGAGTATCAATCGATCCTCTCCGAGATCAATAACATCGGGTCGACGACCACCTATAACCAGAACCAGGTTTTCAACGGCTCGATCTCCGGCGTGGACATCTACACCGGCGACTCATCCTCGACCGGGGCGTCGATCGACAGCCTGTACTTTGCCAGTCTCAGCTCATCCAGTCTGGGCGACACAGGAGGCACGGTCACGCAAAGCAGCGCGGGAAAATTTGTCGATCTGTCGCTGGATTCGACGCCGGGAACACTGACGACGGCGGCAGGCACAGGCGATGCCGTTACCGGCGCCCTCACCTTCACCACGGAAAACGCGGATGGCACCACGAGCACCTCAACCACGACCGCGACCACGGTGAGCGCCCTGATTGCAGAGATCAACGGCATGGACATTCCCGGCGTGACCGCCAGCTTCACCACGGCGGGAGCCGTGGGCGACGCCAGCGCCACGGTGAGCGCCGCCGATACCGGAATTCAACTGACCAACACGAATCCCAATGTAACCATCGGCCTGGGCACCACGGCGCTGGCCGATACGCCGACCACTGCGACCGCGGCACTGGACGCCAATACGGCCTCGACCACGACCGTAAGTTACAAGTTCGCCAGCAGTGGAGACAGTTCTTCCAACCTGAGCACAACGAATCTGACCAGTTCGGCGAATGCCCAGACCGCGCTGAAGGCGTTGAATGAGGCCGTCACCTACGTTTCAGCGCAGGACGGCTATATCGGCGCGCAGATCAACACGCTGAACGCTGTCAGTCAGGTGATGAGCACGCAGCAGGAAAACGTGCTGTCGGCGCAGAACGCGATTCAGGCCACCGATTACGCCTCGGCCACCTCCAACATGAGCAAGTACGAGATTCTGAGCCAGACCGGCATTGCCGCCCTGGCCCAGGCCAACAGCGTGCAGCAGGAAGTGACCAAGCTCCTGCAATAAGATTTCGGAGGCGGGGGCCGCGCAGGAACCGGACCGGATTCAGCGCCAGAAACCAAGTTTCGCAAGACTGCATTTCTTTGAAAACAACCCAGGGACAGGGCGGCGGCAGGTGCATGACACTTGCCGCCAATTTTTTTCTGCATGCGGCTTCCGGAGATTCGCTGCGCGGGAAGTTTCCCGGCCGCCTGAAGAAAATGGAAACGCCTGGATCCGAATTCCGGAGCCAGGCGTTCTGTTCTGAAGCGGCAATTCCATGCCCGCAGTGCAACCGAAGGCTATCTTATTCCCAGACCCCGCTCGTCAGGTACTCATGAATCGAGCGCGCCGCCTTGCGGCCGGCGCCCATGGCCAGGATGACCGTAGCTCCGCCGGTGACAATGTCGCCGCCGGCAAAGACGCCGCGTTTCGAGGTGCGCAGAGTCTCCGGATCGGCCAGGATGTAGTTGCGCGGAGTGGTTTTCAGATCCGGCGTCGTGCTCTGGACGAGCGGGTTGGCCGTGGTGCCGACGCCAATGATGGCCACGTGAGCGGGCAGATCGAACTCCGAGCCTGGAATGGGAACGGGACGGCGGCGGCCGCTGCCGTCCGGCTCGCTCAGTTCCATCCGCACGCAGCGGGCCGCCGTGAGCCAGCCCTTTGCGTCGCCAAGAAACTCGACCGGATTGGTCAGCATGCGGAATTCGATGCCCTCCTGGCGAGCGTGCTTCACCTCTTCGGCGCGGGCCGGCATCTCGGCCTCGGAGCGGCGATACACCAGGGTTGCCGTTCGCGCTCCCAGCCGCCGCGCCGTCCGCACCGCATCCATGGCCGTATTGCCGCCGCCGACGACGATCACGTCGCGGTCGCGGCAGTCGTAGATCGGTTCGTCGAACTCCGGAAACCGGTAGGCGCGCATCAGGTTCACGCGGGTCAGGAACTCGTTGGCCGAGTAGACGCCGTTCAGATGCTCGCCACGCACGCCGAGAAACTGCGGCAGGCCCGCCCCGGTGGCGACAAAGACCGCATCGTAGCCCTCTTCCCGCATCAGTTCGTCAATGGTGACGCTTTTGCCCACCACCACGTTGGTCTCGAACTCGACACCCATCTTGCGCAGGTTCTCGATTTCGCCCTTGACGATCGACTTGGGCAGGCGGAACTCCGGAATGCCGTAGACCAGCACCCCGCCCAGCTCGTGCAGCGCCTCAAAGACGCGCACCCGGTGCCCTTTCTGAATCAGATCGCCGGCGGCCGAAAGCCCGGCCGGTCCGCTGCCGACGATGGCCACGCTCTTGCCCGTTGCCGGAGCTTTGGCGGGCAGCCCGAGCTGGCCGCTCCGGCGCTCGTAATCGGCCACAAAGCGCTCCAGGTTGCCGATGGCCACGGGCGCGCCCTTCTTGCCCAGCACGCATCCGCCTTCGCACTGGTTTTCCTGCGGGCAGACACGGCCGGTAATGGCCGGCAATGCGTTGTCCTCGCGCAGTTTGGCCGCCGCCGCCAGGTAATCCCCGGCGTAGATGAGCGCCACGATCTCGCGGACCTGGACTCCCACGGGACAATGAACGACGCAGCCCGGCTTGGCGCAGGCAATGCAGCGGGTCGCCTCGGTCAGCGCGCTGGCCGCCTCCAAACCCAGATTCACTTCTTCAAAGTTGTGGCTGCGAACGTCGGGCGGAAGTTCCGGCATGTGCGTCCGCTGGATCTTCATCCGTTCCTTGAGAGGAACCGGATTTTTTTCGATGGGCGGCAAGACGTTCTTTTCAGACATTTTGGGTTTCTCCTGCCGCCAGCTCGGCGCGCAACTCGGCAACTTCCTCCTCCATGTGTTCGCGGAATCTCTGCAGCGACTGGCACTCCTTTTCGCGGTACATGATATTGCGCTGCATCAGCACCTCGAAATCAACCCGGGAGGCGTCGAACTCCGGCCCGTCCACGCAGGCAAACCGGCTCTCGCCGTCCAGCAGCACGCGGCATCCGCCGCACATCCCTGTGCCGTCCACCATGATCGAGTTCAGGCTGACCATGGTCTTGATCCCCAGAGGCGCCGTGATGTTGGCTACGGCGCGCATCATCGGAACCGGTCCGACCGCCAGCACAAAGTCGATCCGGCGTCCTGAAGCCAGCAACTCGTTCAGCTTCTGCGTGACCAGGCCCTGCTCGCCGTAGCTGCCGTCGTCGGTCATCACGTAGGCTTCGCTGGAAGCGGCGCGGATTTCCTCCTCGAAGATGACCATCTCCGTATTCCGCGCCCCTTCGATGAAGATGACATGGTTGCCGGCCTGCTTGAGCGCCCGGGCTGTGGGCAGCGCCATGGCCGTGCCGACGCTGCCGGCCAGGATCGCCGCCGCGCCATAATTTTCGATCTCGGAAGGTTTCCCGAGCGGACCCACGATGTCCAGAATGGAGTCGCCGGCCTCCAGGCAATTGAGCAGTGAGGTGGTCTTGCCGATCGCCTGTGCCACGATGGTCACCGTGCCGGCCTCGGGATCGGAAGATTTGATGGTGAGCGGAATGCGCTCGCCCTTTTCGTGAAGACGGAGAATGAGAAATTGCCCCGGCTTCTGCTTGCGCGCGATGCGTGGCGCCAGAATCACAAACTGCTTGATGTTGAGGCCAACGCTTCGGGCATCCAGAATCTTGAACATAGGTATCGACTCCAAGAGCGCCCGGGAGTTTTGTGCTGGATCTGTGCACAGCCAGCAAAGCTGGGTGCGTGGCACAACAAAAAGGGGCGCGGCGTATTGATCGTCATCCTCATGGATTATTGAGCAGCCGGAGAGGACAGCTATGTGATGCCGATCACTGCGAGAGGAAGAATAAAAATAAAAAGCGCACACGAAGATCATTCCGGGACAGGCATTTCCACTCATTCCTTGCATTCCCAGGCATGCTCCGCATCGGCTTCCATCCGGATCAGGATCTCCCGCATCCACTCGAACTCCGCACGGCCATGGAGCGGTTCAAGGCGCGGATCGGCCAGCATCTGGAAAAACCAGGGACAACGAGCCTCATTGACGGCGCGCAGTTCGTCGAGGGCGGCTTGCTGGTCTCCCAGGGCGAGATAGGCAGCGGGCAGGAACGTGCGCCCCAGGTAGCGTTCCCGGCCCAGCCATTGCAGCCGTTCGAGAAGGATCCGGGCTTCTTCTCCGCGGCCGGCGCAGGCCAGAGCGTAGGCATGAACGGCAGGCGCCAGATCGAAATCGGGCAGCCGCCGCGAGAGTTCTTCCGCCAGTCGAACGCCTCGTTCCGCTTCTCCGTTGTATGCCAGGATGATCGCTCCGTAAATGCCGGTTCCTTCGTGTTCGGGAAACTGAGCGAGATTTTTTTCGGTCTGGTGCAGACTCTCGTCTCTTTGCCCGCTCAGGTGCAGCGCCCAGGCCAGGCGGTTCTGCAGACAGGGCGAGAAGGGATCGATAGGAAGAGCGGCCCGCAGCAGCGCGATGGCTTCGGAGAAACGGGCGCGGCTGAGCAGAAACAGGGCGCGCGCGCGTGTGATCCAGGGGGAGTGGGGCAGATGCGCACTCGCCGAGAATGCCAGCAGCGCGGCGGGCAGGTTGCGGTCGTAGTGAAAGTGAGTCCAGCCGAGCGAGGGCAGCAAGGCCGCAGCCCGGTGGTGCAGGTCGGGGATCGCTTCGGCGACGCGGTGCGTCAGATCGGCTGCCGACGCCGGAGACATGAACCCGTACAAAGCCTGCGTGACGCAAAGGTCGCCCAGATCGATTCTGGCCGCGGTCAGCGAAGGATCCAGCTCAATGGCGCGTAACAGATGCTGCAGGCCGTCCTGCATGCGGTGACGGTGCATCGTCTGCCACTCATGGTGACCGCGCAAAAAGATGTCGTAGGCCTCGGCCGGCCGGAAAGAGGCTATGTTTTCGTCCTCGCCGTCCGCCGCGGCAGACAGGGACGCAAGCCCCTGATCCGGTTCCGGCCAAAAAGATCTGTCGGCAGGGATGGCGATGCCCAGGCGGCTGGACAGACGTTGCAGCAGTTCCGATTCGAGCCTGCCCGTCTGGTTCTGCGGCGCCAGCAGGTCTTCGACCCAGATCTGCACGCCGTCCTCGACCCGGATCATCTCCGCCCGCAGCCGGTAATGCGAAACAAAGGCCTGCAGGGTTCCGGTCAGAACCAGATCTGCCTGGAGTTCGCGGCCGAGTTGCTGGGCTGTGAGCCTGCGCAGCGCCAGGTTGAAGACAGAATCCCGGGCCAGCACCGCAAAATCCGGACAGTTCACCCGGGACAGGCTGGCAATGGTTTCTTCGGCTATGGCTGTCCCGAGATGGTCGGGAACGAAGGTGCGGGCGACGAACGGTGCGACGGCCAGCCGCAGGGGAACCGGGAACGCAGCGCCAGGGTGCCGGATGATCTCCGCCGCAAAGCGGTAGCCGCGCTTGTACACCGTTTGGATGCACTCGTCCGGGGCCAGCCGCGCGCGCAGGCTGGAGAGACACCTGGGAACGCTGTCGGCAGTTACGTGCACATCGCCCCAGAGCGCCTGCCTCAGGCGCGCGGGCGAGACGATCTGGCCGGCGTGTGCCAGAAGCAGGCGGAGCGCCGCCAATTCCTTGGGCGGCAGGTGAACCACAGTGCTTCCGCGCCACAGCGTGCCGTCGGAGTCGAGCCGGAATCCGGCGAAGGAATACCCCGGTTCGCACCCAAGGCGGTCAGCACCCGTTGCCGAAGAGCCTGAATCCTGCGCATTGCGCAAGACTTTCAAGGGACCGATCGTTGCCACCACCGCACTTCCTCAGATGCTGGGCGTCAACACGGCCTGTCCTTTCGCTCACGCGGGCAAGGAGCAAGGTCATCCTGCAGTCAAAGGCCACGGGAACCTGCGTGGGGGTGAGGAACCCAGGGAGGGAACGTACGGAATGTCGGTTCCGGTGAGCTTGAAGTCTTTCGATCCGCCCAGTCCTTTTCTGTAACTCCTGAGATTCAAGATTATCCGTTTCCGTGGTACCAGAGGAGGACGCATCCGTACCCCTTACTTTTTTCCCAGCGCGAAGTAACCGAGGCAGGTTACTCTGCGTCGAAAGTTCTCTTTTCTGCGCCGCCTCGGCTGATTTTGTCCGGCGGCATCCATTTGCCCATGGCTCTGTTTGCGCCGTGGAAATCGAACACGAAGGGAAGACCGGTCCTGCACCTGAAAGCGAATCAACGAAGGCGGGTCTCTCGAGAAGAGAGGCACGGCAAGCGGCCGAGCGGTGCCTTTGATGACGGAAATACCCGGCGTCGAGCCATGGCCGCAGTTCAGAGAGAGGACGCGGAAGGGCGGAAAGATTCCGGAAAACTTCAGGAATTCGTCAATCTTCGCCCGATACCGACTGGCAGACTGATGAAAGGAGTCGGCCATGCCCAAGACGGTTTCCTATGCCCGCTGGTTTCTTGAGTCCTATAGCATTGGAATGAAACTGCGTTCCTTGCGCACCCGCAAACGGCTCACACTTTCGCGTCTGGGAGCCGAGACCGGACTTTCGACGGCGCTGCTCTCCAAACTGGAGACGGATCGCATGATTCCCACGCTGCCCACGCTGGTCATCATCTGCCGGGTCTATGGCGTGGATTTGAGTTACTTCTTCTGCGCCCCGGCCAAACACACGCTTTCGATTACGCGCAAAGCCCATCTGCAGGGGAACGGACGCAGCGTGGAGTCGGTAAAAATCACCCCGTTGAATGTAGCCGATCAAGGTGCCCGGATGAGGGCGCAAATGATCGAGTTTCCCGCCGGAGGGGGCTCCTGCGCGATGGAGTCCTGCCGGGGAAACAGCGCTCTGGTTTATGTGCTGGAAGGAAAGTTGCAATTCAACACAGGGGGAGTGAACGAAGTGCTCGATGCCGGCGATTGCGCCTACCTTGAAAGCGAAATGACGCTTTCCTGGGGCGCGGCCGGGAAGGGACGCTGCCGGATTCTGGCGGTGATGCCTGCTCCTGCGCAGGCGGAAAGCTGAAGCTTCGCGCCTGTTTCAGAACCGATCATGCAGGGAAACTCTTGGCGCGCGCGGTGCGGATGGAAGGGGCATTCTGCCGGCTGGCAGCCGATGCGCGACGGCGCGGATGAGCACGGCGCAGGTTGATGCAGAGGGCGGATGGGGAAGAACTGGAATCTTTCCTGCCGTTCTTTTCGCGTCTCTTCTGCCTCTGCGCGGAAGACTGTCCGTGTGATCCAGGTCATCGTTGGCCTGCCGGCCGTTTTCTCAGGCGGGCATTCTATATAATTTGAAATGGGCAGGCCCTTGCCTGACCATGGTCGTTCAACTCAAAGATGAGGTTAGCCATGGAAAGGACAGCAATTCCGGCGGCGGAGCAAGTGAGAGAGGTCGTGCAGGCCGCTGTGGAGGTTCTGCGCGAACCGAAATCCGAGGATGAATCCCCTCTGGTGGCGGCCAGTTCTTTCGAAGCCCAGGCTCTGCGCTCGGAGATCATCCGTGCAGGCAGCAAGTTGTGGATGCGGAAGTATGTGGACGGCAACGGCGGAAATATCAGCGTTCGCCTTGGCTCACGCTACGTTCTGTGTACGCCAACCCTGCTGAGCAAGGGCGATCTGGAGCCGGCCGACATCTGTCTTTCTGACCTGGACGGCAACCTGCTGGCCGGAGACCGTCCCCGCACCAGTGAATTGTTTTTGCATCTGGAGATTTATAAGGCCAATCCGCGGGCCCGCGCCGTCGTGCATTGCCATCCGCCCTACGCCACGGCCTTCGCGATCACCGGCACGGTTCCTCCGAACGGCCTGATTCCGGAGTATGAGATCTTCATCGGACAGCCGGCGGTGGCACCTTATGAGACTCCCGGAACGCAGGCTTTTGCCGAAACCGTGCTCCCTTTTGTCCAGGACCATAATACGATTCTGCTCAAAAATCACGGGATGGTCTGCTGGGCCGACACCGTGACCCACGCCGAGTATCTGATTGAAATCTTCGAAAACTGCTGCAAGACCTACCTGATCGCCAAGCAGATTGGACAGCCTCTGGGCTTCATTCCCGAGAGCAAGATTCAAGAGATTCTTGTGCAGAAGCGGCGTATGGGCCTTCCCGACGCGCGCTTTGCGCAGCTTGCCGGAGCGCCTGCCCCGCTGCCGCCTGCCAATGACACGGAACTGGAGCGGCTGGTCGAGCAGGTGGTGGCGCGGCTGGAAGAGCGGGACTGAGGTTTTTCCTCCTCCGGCGATTCGGGATTCATTCCCGTTCCGGGGTCAGATTCCTTGCCCGCGGACGGCTTGTTTCTTTCCGTGGTCAGGCCGTCGGCAATCCCATGGCGGACTCGGCTTGTTTCTCTTTCACCCGGTCCACGAACATCTTCCGGATGGCCCGCAAAATCCGCTCCACGGCAGGCCGGCGATAATCCCAGCGCGCGTCCTCACCCGGAGGAAGAACAGCCATCGTTGCGTTGGCCTCAAAGAGCAGAAGATCTCCCGCGCGGCTCAGGCCGAAATCAATGCCGCCGTAGTCCAGGCCGAGCGTACTCTGGATCTCTTCTAGAGCGCGGATGGCCTTTGCGCCCAGCACGCCGTTCATGTCGGCCAGAAATGCAGCGTCCTCGGCCCGGTGCCTGCTGTTTTCGGCCATCTCCGCGCTGAAATAGTGAATCTTCCAGTCGTGCGAAACCGCTGCGTGGAGCGGATAAAGCGCGCCGTCGATGGTCATCACCCGGTATTTGCGCGTCTTCCCGTCCTCTCCGCGGGCGTCAAGAAACTCGATCACCATCAGTTCGTCGCCGGGCAGCGATGCGGCTGCTTGCTGTAACCGCGAGGCGTCTTCGACACGCAGAAAATTTTCGCCGCCGTGAAATCCCGAAGAACGCAGCAGAAGCGGAAATCGAAATCTCTGGCGGAGGAGCGCCGCCGGGGCTTCAGGGCAGCAAAGCGCGGCGCGCGGCATGGCCAGGGTGCGGGCCGTCACCACCCCCGGGAGATGAGACAGCCGCTCGGAGATGGCGCAGCGGCCGGTAGCCAGCACGGCGGCCGGCGGGTTGATGACCGGCGCCGATGAGCGCGCCACCAGCGCCTCAGCGCCGGCGAGCGCGGCCGGCGCGGCGTCGGCGTCGCCGATGGCGTTCACGATCAGTTGATGCGGCGGCAGGGGCGTGGCCGGTTCGTAGAACTCGGCAGCCACCAGATAGCGTTGAAAGAGTGTATCGCTGAGAAAGTTCTTGATCCGGGTATTGCCCCGGCCGATGGCCACCAGTTCGAGGACCGGGATGGGTGGCTCATTGCCGCGATAGGTCAACGGAACCACGCAACGGCCGCGAAAAGCCGCCTTGCGGTGAAGGGCCGCCTGCTGTTCATCTCCCAGGCCGGCGAAAATTGCCGACAAACCGAGGTGAGCCTGCCAAAAATCGGGATCGATCCCGATGGCGCGCTCGAAATGCGCGCGTGCCTGCTCCGTTTCTCCCTCGTTGCGCAGAAGATTGGCCAGGTTGACCAGGCTCATGGGATCGCGCGGATGAGCGGCAACCGCCACGCTGTAAGCCTTTCGCGCCGCGTCGTTTTCTCCCGCCGCCGAGTGCAGGCTTCCCAGACGGTTCAACGCGCCTTGATGCGCCGGATCCAGAGCAAGCAGTTCGGTGTACGCCTGGCGGGCCTCGGGCTTGCGTTCGGTCAGTTCCAGCAGGTTGCCGCGCAGAAAGAGCAGAGCGGTGCTGCCGGGCCGCGCCGTCAGTTCCCGCTCCACCACCTGCAGGGCCGATTGCAGATGGGCGGAGGAGGGAATCCGCGGAGCCGCATAGACGTTTGCAGACGGCGGCGCGGAGGCGGTGAGCGCGCGCCCGTGCGCCAGCGCGTGGTCCACCAGGGCGTCGATCTCCGCCTGGCTGGTGCGATGGTTGACGATGGCCGCGCGGATGGCCACCCGGCCATCGATTCGGGTTGTAGAGGGAGCCACCACGCCCGACTCCTGGAGCGCGATCACAATTTCCCGGTTGATCCGGTCTGAGTCGTCCGGGCTGAAATGCACGGGATCGGGGTTGCAGGGACGGTAACGGAAACAGACGATGTTCAGCTCGACCGGTGCCAACAGTTCCAGTTCCGGCGTGGCCACGATCCGGCTTTCCAGATAGCGGGCCAGACGGCATGTTCCCGAGATGGAAGCGCCCAGCTCATCCAGTCCGAAGACCTTCAGCGTGAACCAGACCTTCAAGGCGCGAAAGCCGCGCGAGAGATCCGGCCCGAAATCGCAGGGCCAGGGCGATCCGGCCGCCAATCCTCGATCGGCGCGCTCAAGATAGGCGGCAGGCGAGGCGAAGGCGTTCTTGTGCGCCGCGGCGTCCCGCACCAGAACAAAGCCGGCATCGTAGGGCGCCTGTCCCCACTTGTGAAAATCGAAGGCCAGGGAATCGGCACGCTCGATGCCGTCGAGTTTCGGAGCCAGGTCCGGAGCCAGCCGGGCCAGCGCGCCGAAAGCGCCATCGACGTGGAACCAGAGATTTTCCCGGCGGCAGAAATCGGCCAGTCCGGACAGATCGTCCACCGCCCCGGTGTTGACCGTTCCCGCCGTGCCCACCACCAGAAACGGCGTCAATC
>JBMFHN010000027.1:0-21853 GCA_049976805.1 Occallatibacter sp.
CCGGCGCTGACGGAAACCCGCTTGCGGCCAACGGCGCGGCGGCGGCTCAACACCGCGGCTCCCGCCTTGGTCTTCATGCGCGCACGGAAACCATGGGTTTTCACGCGCTTGCGGCGGTTGGGCTGAAATGTGCGCTTGGGCATAAGAATGCGCTCCTGTGGTCTTGAAAAATTTGCGCCATCACGGCAAGTCTTAAGTGTATCGCAGGATGGGCCAGGAATCCAGCCGGGTGCGCGCTCGGGCAGGAAAATCACCGGGCGGTGCGGCCGCAGCCCGTCGCGGCCAGCCGCCGATCAGGGGAACGGCCGACGTGGCCGGCGCCCTCCGTCCGGGCCTCTGCCGCCGCCGCTGCGAGCCTCTTGCTGGATACTTTCACCACCCTTGGTGCAACTGGCCGGGACAAGTCAAAAGTTGTGTGAAAGAGAGATTGCAATGCCCTCCAGATGTGCTACTCTTGTGACCGTTCGACAAAGTTTCCCAGCGTCACGCGGAAGCGGTTTTTATCCCAGGCTCCGAGGTAAAATTCAGGAGCTGACCAGCAGGAATTCAGATGATCGGCGGGGTGGAAGCCCGGCGAAAGGCAGAGTGCTTTTCGCAATCGCATTTTTCTGCCCAAAATCGATGGATGAACCGTATCGGCAGTCCATACAACGGCGCAGGCAAGGACAAGTACGATGGCATTTGCAATTTCGCCGGCGGCGGCCCTCAATCCCTGGCTCCAGATTCTTTCGGCATTAGAGATGAAGGTGATTCGCCAGTCTTTCGAGACATGGCTGAAACCCACCCGTTACAGTCACGTGGCGGGACGCACGCTTTACGTGCGTGTTCCCTCGCCGGAGTTTCAGCATCTGGGGGACCGCTATAGCGACCTGATTCAGGAAGCCATTGAGCAACTGGGGCTGGAGCTGGACGAAGTCAGTTTCGTGACCGCCGAGGAGGATCCATCGATTCCGCCGCAGCGCAGGGATGGCGGTTTCGGTCCGGTACCGGCGCATGCGCCCACGGCGCCGGCTGCGCCGCAGCGCGCACCCGAGCAGGCGCGTTTTGACTGGAACAGCGCAGCGCAGCTCAACCCGCGCTATACCTTTGACGCCTTCGTGATCGGCAATGGCAACCAGTTTGCGCGCGCGGCCTCGCTGGCCGTGGCCGAGCGGCCTTCGAAGGCCTACAATCCCCTCTTCCTGTACGGCGGCGTGGGCATGGGCAAGACCCACCTGATGCAGGCCATCGGCCACGAGGTGAAGCGCCGCCAGCCGGTGGCCAGCATCTGCTATGTGACCGGCGAAAAGTTCACCAACGAACTGATCACCTCGATTCGCAACGACCGCATGACCGGTTTCCGCGACCGCTTCCGCACGGTGGACGTGCTGCTGGTTGACGACATTCAGTTCATCTCGCAGAAGGAGCGCACGCAGGAGGAGTTCTTCCATACCTTCAATGCGCTGCACGAGAGCATGCGGCAGATCGTCATTGCCTCGGACCGTCCGCCCAAGGAACTGGCGGAGATCGAGGACCGGCTGCGTTCGCGCTTCGAGTGGGGGTTGATTGCCGATATCCAGCCGCCGGATCTGGAGACCAAGGTCGCCATTCTGCAGAAGAAGGCCGAGAGCGAACAGGTCACGCTGCCCATCGATGTGGCGCTGTTTGTGGCCTCGAACGTGCGCACCAACGTGCGCGAGCTGGAAGGCGCCATGACACGGCTGATTGCCTGGTGTCAGATGAACCACATGGAGATCACGCTGAGCTCGGCCCAGCACTGTCTCAAGCAGTTCATTGACCTGCAGGTGCGCAAGATTACCATCGAGGCCATTCAGCGCGCCGTCAGCGAGCAGTTCGGCATGAAGATCGCCGACCTGAAGCAGAAGAACAACTCGCGCAACGTGGTGGTGCCGCGCCAGATCGCGATGTACCTGGCCAAGCAGATGACCGAGGCCAGTTTGCCCGAAATCGGCCGCCAGTTCGGCAACAAGCACCACACGACGGTGATGCACTCCATTGCCAAGATCGACGAGCAGCGCCGCGTCGACAAGGACCTGCACCGCATGCTGAACAAACTGCAGGAACAGTTGAACGCTTAGCGGCCGGACTGGCGCGAGGAATTGTTTTTCCCGGGGCAGGGTTGGGGAGCTTTTTTCCACAGGCTCGGCTAAAAATCTTCATGGGTTCCTTATATGAGGAACTCTACGATAAAACTGCATGCACCAATCCACAGTTTGCGTCCAAAAGGAGCCTCATGACCACTGACTACCGCAATTTTCTGGCCCTCTCCTACGAGGAGCTGGAAGAGAAGAATCTGGAAGCCAAAGCGGATCGCGCCAATCGTGTTCCGGCCGGAGAAATCCGTGAGAAACGGCTGAAATACCTGACCGACGAGAAGCGGATCAAGGCCGTGACGGTGTTGTTTTCCGATCTCGAGGGCCGCCTCCACCTGCTCGATTACGACAAGAAGTTTCTGCTGGGGGCCCACGAAAATCTGACCTTCGACGGCTCGTCGATTCGCGGCTTCACGGCGCAGAAGGAAAGCGATCTGCGGCTGGGCGCCGACTGGAGCGCCTTCTACTGGGTTCCCGCCGATGTCTTCGGCAACGGCAAGGTGCTGGTCTTCGGCAACGTCATCGACAAGGACGGAACTCCTTACGCCGGCGACCTGCGCGGCGTGCTCAAGGGTTACGCGGACAAGTTGTTCAAGGAAAAGAGCTACACGCTCAACGCGGCCACCGAGATCGAAGGCTTTCTGTTCGCCGGCAAGGACGCCGAGCGCACCTTCCACGAGACCGGCAAGTTTGAATTCATCAATACCGGCGGCTATTTCCACTCCCTGCCGCTTGACCCGCTGCGTCAGTTCATCGACACCGCCGCCGAGGTGCAGCGCGCCATGGGCTTCCAGAATGAAAAGGACCACCCCGAGGTCGCGCCCAGCCAGTTTGAGATCAACTATAGCTACGCCGAAGCCGTAGCCGCCGCCGACCAGATCCAGATCTACAAGCTCCTCTGCCGCCAGATTGCCAACAACTACGGCTATACGGCCAGCTTCCTGCCCAAGCCGGTGGTGGGCGTCAACGGCAGCGGCATGCACACCAACGTCTCGGTTTCCAAGGGAAAGACCAACCTCTTCTGGGACGAGAAGGGCGAAGAACAGCTTTCCACCTTCGGCTGGGAGTTCCTGGACCGCATTCTGACCCACGCCCTCGACCTTTGCCTGGTTTTCAACTCGAGCGTCAACGCCTACCGGCGTCTGGACCCGCACTTCGAGGCCCCCAACCAGATTCGCGCCTCGGCCGTCGATCGCGGCGCCATGATTCGCGTGCCCATCGGCAACCACCGCTCGATGCGTACCGAAGTCCGCGCCGTGGCCCCGGACGCCAACCCCTACCTGGCTCTCTACGGCATCTTCAAAACCGGCCTTGACGGGGAGATCTCCAAGAACAAGGATCTGCGCGCCGGCGGCCGCTACCTGCCCGACAACATCCAGAAGGCCATCGACGACTTCCAGTCCTCGGCCTGGATTGCGACCATCCTGGGCGGAGATGTGCAGGGCCGCTACGCTGAGTTGAAGCAGGCCGCGGCCAACCGCAGCCCCCGCGAACTGGGCACTTTCGTCAAGGGCTCCGAGGTACAGTTCCACCACGAGGTGTACAACCAGTCGCTCTGGAATCTCTTCTAAAGCGTTTTCAGAACCGGGCGCGGGATGCTGCGCCCGGAATCCTCATTGCGAAAAGGCGTTCGGGCTTCGTTCTTCGATCGGTTCAGTTTCCCTTGCCGAGAGAGCGAGGCGGTTCAACCGGTGGGTTTTCCAACAAAGCGACGGCGCTGGCTTGTCCGCCAGCGCCGTCGCTTTGTTCACAGCAGAATCAACATTCCCGGCTCCTCACGAGCGGCCCCGCCGGCTACGGTAGCGCCGGATCAGGGCGCTGGTCGAGCTGTCGTGCGTCAGCGCAGGTTCAGTCTCGGCCTCCAGTTCCGGGATGATGCGGCTGGCCAGCACCTTGCCCAGTTCGACGCCCCACTGGTCGAAGGAGTCGATCTGCCAGATCACGCCTTGCGTGAAGACCGCGTGCTCGTAGAGCGCGACGAGCTTTCCCAAAGCCTCCGGCGTCAGTTGATCGAGCAGCAGCAGGTTCGAGGGACGGTTGCCGGGAAAGGTCCGGTGCGGCGCGAGCCAGGCCGGTGTGCCTTCGGCTTCCACCTCCGGGGCGGTTTTGCCGAAGGCCAGGGCCTCGGCCTGGGCGAAGACATTGGCCAGCAGCAGGTCGTGGTGGCGGCCCAGGGCGTGCAGCGGCCGCTCGAAGGCGATGAAGTCGCAGGGAATCAGCCGGGTTCCCTGGTGGATCAACTGATAGAAGGAGTGTTGCCCGTTGGTTCCCGGCTCGCCCCAGTAGATCGGTCCGGTCGAATAGGAAACCTCCTTCCCATCGAGTGTGACGCGTTTGCCGTTGCTCTCCATCGTCAGTTGCTGGAGATAGGCGGGAAAGCGCTTGAGGTACTGCTCATAGGGCAGCACGGCCACCGTTTGCGCGCCGAAAAAATTGTTGTACCAGAGGCTCAGAAGCCCCATCAGCACGGGCAGATTACGTTCCAACGGGGCGGTTCGGAAGTGTTCGTCCATCTGGTGAAAGCCCGAGAGCATCGAGCGGAAATGCTCCGGGCCGATGGCGATCATGGTGGACAGGCCGATGGCCGAGTCCATCGAGTAGCGGCCCCCGACCCAATCCCAGAACTCGAACATGTTCGCCGTGTCGATGCCGAAGGCGGCCACCTGCTCGGCGTTGGTCGAGACGGCGACAAAATGCCGGGCGACGGCGGCCGGTTCCTTCAGCTTCGCCAGTGTCCAATCGCGGGCGGTGCGCGCGTTGGTCATCGTCTCCAGCGTGGTGAAGGTCTTCGAGGAGACGATGAACAGTGTCTCCTCGGCGTCCAGATCGTGTGTGGCCTCGTAGAAATCCGTGCCGTCGATATTCGAAACGAAGCGGAAGCTCAGGTTGCGCTGGCTATAGGCGCGCAGTGCCTCGTAGGCCATGACCGGCCCCAGGTCGGAGCCGCCGATGCCGATATTGACGATGTTGCGGATCGGCTTGCCGGTGTATCCCGTCCATGCGCCGCTGCGCAGCCGCCCGGCAAAAGCGGCCATCTTGTCCAGAACAGCCTGCACTCCGGGCACCACGTCCTTGCCTTCGAATTCCACGCGCTGGCCACGGGGCGCGCGCAGGGCCACGTGCAGCGCGGCCCGCTTCTCGGTGACGTTGATCTTCTCGCCGCCGAACATGGCGCTGATCGCCGCAGAGAGGCCGGATTCGTCGGCCAGTTGAACCAGCAGCGAAAGCGTCTCATCGGTCACCAGGTTCTTCGAGTAATCGAAATAGATGCCCGCGGCTTCGAGGCTCATCCGCTGGGCGCGTCCCGGATCCGCGGCGAAGAGCCGGCGCAGGGATGCGGCCTCCATCTGTTGTGCGTGGGCTTCGAGGGCTTTCCATGCCGCCCGATCCCTCAATGGCGCAAGTTGGGTCGCCATGTATCTCCCCTTTTCTGTGAAAAGATTCACTTCTGCCACAAAATCTTCGCTTCTTCGAGCGGCACGGCCACGCCCTCGAAGTGCGGAATCAGCCGCGCGGTATAGTCCTCCGCCGGGCGGTTCGCCGGAACGGCTGCGGAATAGAGAAAGCTCCCGTCTTCCTCGGCCGGCCGGCTCAGCCGCTGCATCGGCTGGCAGAAAGCCGGCTGGCCTTCGATCCCCTCGGCGTAGAGTTCCACGCGCACCGCCTCCGGGTCGAGGCCGCCGAGATGGATCTGAATCTCGAAGTCGTGGCGGCTGCCGTCGGTTTCCACCTTCATCCCGGCGAAGCGGAGCGCATCCCAGTGCTGTTCCAAAGCCTGGCGCCAGGCGGCAATCGCCCGTCCAGCCGCACCCTGCCCGGCCGCACGCGCGCGGTAGGAAGCGGCGGCGGGAAGATAAAACTCCTCGGTGTACTGGCGCACACTGCGATTGGCGGAAAATTCGGGCGCCAGCCGCGCCATGCTCTCCCGCATCCGCTTCACCCATGCGGCGGGAATGCCCTGGCTGTCGCGTTGATAAAACTCCGGCGCCACCTCGCGCTCCAGCAGGTCGTAAAGCGCCTCGGCCTCGGCCGCGTCCCAACCCGGGTCGTCGCCGTGCTCCTGTCCGTCGCCGATTGCCCAGCCCACCTCGGGCGTGTACGCCTCGGCCCACCAGCCGTCCAGTTCCGACAGGTTGATGCCCCCGTTGACCAGCACCTTCATGCCGCTGGTTCCGCTCGCTTCCCAGGGCCGGCGCGGGGTGTTGACCCAGACGTCCACGCCCTGCACCAGGTGCTCGGTCAGCAGCATGTCGTAGTCGCTGAGGAAGATGATGTGGGACCGGACCTCGGGCTGGCGAATGAATTGAATCCACTCGTGGATCAGGGCCTGGCCCTCCCGGTCCTCGGGGTGCGCTTTGCCGGCGAGGATGAGCTGCACGGGCCGTTCCGGGTTGGTGAGCAGACGCAGCAGGCGCTCTCGGTCGTGCAGGAGCAGGTTCGGTCTCTTGTAGGTGGCGAAGCGGCGGGCAAAGCCCAGCGTCAGCACCTTCGGATCGAAGAGATGGCGGGCGCTCTCGATCTCGTCGGGCGGCGCGCCCGAGCTGGCCAGCATCAGCGACAAACGCTGCCGCGCGTACTCGACCAGCGCGACCCGGGCTGCGTCGCGAAACTGCCAGAGCCGGGCATCGGAAACGCAGCGAAGATCCTCTTCGAGAGTCTCGGCCGTTCCCAGCCATCGCCCTTTTCCGCAGCTTTCCGTCCAGAATGCGTCCGCCTCGGCCGAGTCCCAACTGGGAACGTGCACGCCGTTGGTCACATGCCCCACTGGAACTTCGTGCTCCGGCCAGCGCGGAAAGAGAGAAGAAAAGATCTTCCGGCTCACCGCGCCGTGCAGGCGGCTGACGCCGTTCACAGCCCCGCTGCCGCGGATGGCCAGGTAGGCCATGTTGAAATCCTCCGCCGGGTCGCGGGGATTGCGGCGCCCCAGGGCCAGCAGGTCGCGGAATTCGATGCCCAGCTTCCGCTCCGCGTAAGCGCGCAGGTACTGTTCGACGAGCGCGGGCGCGAAGCGGTCGAAGCCGGCAGCCACCGCCGTGTGCGTGGTGAACAGATTCCCGGCGCGCGTGGCCTCAAGCGCTGCCGGGAAGCTCTGGCCGGTTTTTTCCATGAAACAGCGCGCCCGTTCGAGGACGGCCAGGGCCGCGTGGCCCTCGTTCAGATGGCAGACCTCCGGCTCGATTCCCAGCGCTCCCAGCAGGCGCCAGCCGCCGATCCCGAGCAGAATCTCCTGCTGCAGGCGCAGTTCCGGCCCCCCGCCGTACAGCTCGCTGGTGATGCCCCGGTGCGCGGGGAAGTTCGCCGCGTCGTTGCTGTCCAGCAGGCAGAGTTTGACCCGGCCCACCTGCGCCTGCCAGGCGCGCAGCCAGACCGAGTAGCCGGGCAGCGCGATCTCCAGCCGCAGCCACTTGCCGTCCGGCTGGCGCAGCGGCGTAATCGGCAACTGCCCGGGATCGTTGTAGGGATAAAGCGCCTGCTGCTGGCCGTACCTGTCGATCGCCTGGCGAAAGTAGCCCTGCTGATAGAGCAGCCCCACGCCGGTGACTGGAACGCCCAGATCGCTGGCCGCCTTGAGCTGGTCGCCGGCCACGTTGCCCAGTCCGCCCGAATAGATGGGCAGCGCCTCGCTGAGCATGAACTCCATGCTGAAATAGGCCACGCCATGCAGCGCGGCAGGACCGTGGCTCTGCTGAAACCAGGCGGGCGCCTCGGCTGTCTGCCGCCGGATCGCGATCAACCGGTCGAGATCCCTGCGAAACCCGGCATCCGTCAGCACTTCTTCGATCCGCTCGCGCGACGCCGTCTGCAGGACGACCCAGGGATTGGCAGTCAGCGCCCACAGTTCGGGGTCAAGCCGCCGCCAGACCTCGTCGGTCGCGTGATTCCACGCCGAGCGCATGTCGAGCGCCAGTTCGGCCAGCAGGTCGAAGCCCTCGATCTCCCTCGGCAGCGTCTCGTAAAGCAAGTGCCTGGCGCCGGTTGGCTCGCTCATGAATTCTCCGTTGCCGCCGATGTCTTGAGGGCGTCGCTGACGATGGTTTGCGCTTCCGCGAGGATGCGCCGCAGATGATCCGGACCCTGAAAGCTTTCCGCGTAGATTTTGTAGATTTCCTCGGTTCCGGAAGGCCGCGCCGCGAACCATCCGCTCTTTGTCTCCACCTTCAGCCCGCCGATGGGCGCGTCGTTACCGGGCGCGCGGGTGAGGGTTTGTTCGATCGGCTCTCCGGCCAGCTCGCGCGAGCGCACCTGTTGAGGCGAAAGCCGGCCCAGAATCTCCTTTTGCTCCCGCGTGGCGGCGGCTTCGACGCGATCGTAAACGGGCGCGCCGAACTTGTCCGTCAACTCCTTGTAAATCTCGCCGGGGTCGCGGCCCAGCCGGGCGGTGATCTCGGCCGAGAGCAGCGCCGGAATGATGCCGTCCTTGTCGGTCGTCCACACCGCGCCGTCCCGCCGCGCGAACGAGGCGCCGGCGCTCTCTTCGCCGCCGAAGCCGAGCGAGCCGTCGAAGAGGCCGTCCACAAACCATTTGAATCCCACCGGAACCTCGTAGAGCTTGCGCCCCAGTTGGGCCGCCACGCGGTCGATCATGCGGCTGCTGACCAGGGTTTTGCCCACGGCGGCGCTGGCTGGCCAGCCGGGCCGGTGCTGGAAGAGATAGAAGATCGCGGCCGACAGGTAATGATTGGGCGGCAGCAGACCGGCGCTCTGGGTCACAATGCCGTGCCGGTCGTGGTCCGGATCGCAGGCGAAGGCGATGTCGAAGCGGTCCTTCAGCCCGATCAGGCTGTGCATCGCATAGGGCGAGGAGGGGTCCATGCGAATCTGCCCGTCCCAGTCCACTGTCATGAAGCGGAAGGTGGGATCGACGGCCGGGTTGACCACCGTGAGATTCAACCCGTACTGCTCGGCGATGCGCGGCCAATAGTGCACCCCTGCGCCGCCCAGCGGGTCCACGCCCAGGCGGATCCGGCTATCGCGAATCGCATCCAGATCGATCGCGCTGCCCAGGTCGCCGACGTAGGCGCTCAGGTAATCGTGGCGGTGGGTGGTGGCGGCGCTCCGGGCCTGGGCGGCGGAGATCCGCTTCACCCCGCGCAGATTGTCTTCGAGAAACGCGTTGGCCCGGGCGCCGATCCAGCCGGTGATGCCGGCCTCGGCCGGGCCGCCGTTGGGCGGATTGTATTTGAACCCGCCGTCCTTGGGCGGATTGTGCGAGGGCGTGATGACAATGCCGTCGGCCAGACCCGTCCGCCGGCCCCGATTGTAGGTCAGAATGGCGTGCGAGATCGCCGGGGTCGGCGTGAACTCGTCGTCCGCGGCCAGCATCACCTCGACGCCGTTGGCCGCCAGCACTTCCAGCGCCGTTTCCAGCGCCGGCGCCGAAAGCGCATGCGTGTCCATGCCCAGAAAGAGCGGCCCATCGATCTTCTGCTCGGCGCGGTAGAGGCAGATCGCCTGGCTGATGGCCAGAATGTGCCGCTCGTTGAATGAGCAGTCCAGCGATGATCCGCGATGGCCCGAGGTGCCGAAGGAAACCCGCTGCTCCGCAACGGATGGATCGGGAATGCCGGTTGCGTAGGCCGCAATCAGGCCGGGCACATCAATCAGCATGGATGGTTGGGCCGGCTTGCCTGCCGAAGGACTGATCTCCATAGCCTTATCGTTTCCGCCACGGATCGTTTGCCGCGGCCTTCAATGGGTTTGCCGGAGGCTGCCCCGGCCGCGCCCGTCACACAGCAGGAAACTTTCTGGCACCTGAGAACAGTTCAACTCCGCCTTCTGCCTGCCCCATCGCCGGTACGGATTGGACGCGCAGCAGCCTCGCCGGGAAGCATCCGCGGCGAGTATAACAAATCGGACCGGCGCGCCGGTTCCGCAGGGAATTGGCCGGCACGGAAAACGAAGAAAGATTGTGCGTGACAAGCGCGCATGCCGCGCACAAGACAGCTCCGGGCCTCAAGGCCCCCACCGCCTGCGCGCGGCCTATCGCACGGATGATGGATTCGCGCCGTCTATTGCTTGTTGAGATCGTAGTCCAGGTAGACGACGTGGGTTTGGAGATATTCTTCCAGACCGTGCTTGCCATCGGCGCCGCCGATGCCGGATTTACGCCAGCCGGCATGGAAACCCTGCATGGCCTCGAAGTTTTCGCGGTTGATGTACGTCTCTCCGAACTTGATTTCGTTGGCGGCGCGCATGGCGATGTCGAGGTTGCGGGTGTAGATGGAAGAGGTCAGCCCGTACTCGCAATCGTTGGCGTAGGCAACGGCTTCGTCGAAGGTCTTGAAGGTGGTGATGGGCAGCACCGGACCGAAGGTTTCCTTCTGCATGATGTCGCTGTTCTGACGGCAGTTGACGAGCAGAGTGGCCTGGTAGTAGTAGCCGGCCGGGATGGCCTTGTGCGGCGAGCCTCCGCACTCCACTTTTGCTCCCTGCTCGATGGCGCGCTTGACCGCCGCATCGACCAGTTCGAGCTGCCGCTTGCTGACCAGCGGGCCCATCTCCGTTTCCGCCTTCATGGGATCGCCGATCACGGTCTTCTGCATGGCCGCGATCATCTTGGTGACGAACTCTTCGGCGATCGATTCGTGGACATAGGCGCGCTCGGCGCAGTTGCACACCTGGCCGGTGTTGATGACGCGGGAGGCGTGGATAGCCCGCACGGCGAGATCGATGTCGGCATCGGCCATGACAATGGCCGGGGCCTTGCCGCCCAGTTCGAGCGAGACCTTGGTGATGTTGTCCGCTGCGGCGTGCATCACGGCCACACCGGCTTCCACGCTGCCTGTCAGGCTCACCATCCCCACCTTTGGATGGGCAGCGAGAGCGTTGCCGACGACTCCGCCGGCCCCGGAAACCAGATTGAAGACGCCTTTGGGCAGCGATGACTTCTGGACCAGCTTGGCGAACTCGAAGGCGTTGTTGGGGGTTTCGCTGCTGGGCTTGATGACAATGGTGTTGCCGGTCACCAGCGCGGGCCCCATCTTGCGCACGATCAGGAAGAAGGGGAAATTCCAGGGCAGGATGCCGGCAATGACGCCGATGGGCGCTTTGTAGAGCAGAATGTTTTCCCCGGGCCGGTCGCTCTGAATGATTTCTCCTTCGTAACGGCGGGCAAACTCGGCCATGTAATCCAGATAATCGGCCGAGAAATCCACCTCGACCTGCGCCAGAGAAAGGATCTTCCCCTGCTCCTCGGTGATGACATGGGCCAGGAACTCGCGGTTGGCGCGCAGCAGTCCTGCAATCTCCCGCAAGTGGGCGGCGCGTTGAATGGCGGGCAGCCTGGCCCAGCTTTTTTGCGCTTTTTCAGCCGCCAGCACCGCCCGATTCACATCCTCGACCGTTCCGCTGGGAAACTCCGAGATGACTTGTTCGGTTGTGGGGTTCACGACTTCGATCGTCCTGGCCGAAGTCACAAATTCTCCGTCGATCAACATTTCATAATGTTTGGGCTTGACTGCCGCTGTGCTCATTGAGGTGTGTCCTTTTCCGCCGGCGAATTCAATCACTCTCCGGAACGGCGTATGATTCTATATTTCATCTTCGGGAAAGTCAAGAAAGTTGACAATGTCATCAAGGTTCGCCTATGATCCGGGTTCGCTCGACGATCTCTTGTCCACCGGTGCCGAATATGCGCGCGTCCCTGTTCATCACCTGCTACAACGACACCCTTTTTCCGGAGACGGGCCGGGCCGTCGTTGCCTTGCTCGAGCGGCTGGGCGTGGAGCTGGACTTTCATGCGCAACAGACCTGTTGCGGGCAAATGCACGCCAACACCGGTTTCCGCGCGGAAGCTTTTTCGCAGGCCCGCCGCTTCGTCCGCCTCTATCAGGACGCGGAAAGCGTGGTGATTCCGTCTTCTTCCTGCGTGGCCATGATCCGCGAGCAGTATCCGCGGCTCTTCGAGGAACTGGGCGATGAGCAGTTGCGCAGCCAGCTTGCGGCTCTTTTGCCCCGCGTTCATGAGCTGAGCGAGTTTCTGATCGACGAGCTGGGCGTCGAGGATGTGGGGTCGTATTTTCCTCATCGCGTCGCCTACCACGCCAGCTGCCACGGGGTGCGCCTGCTGCACCTGGGCGAGCGGCCTTACCGGCTTCTGGCCAGGGTGCGGGGACTCGAGCTGGTTCCTATTCCCAATGCCGAGCGCTGCTGCGGCTTTGGCGGCACCTTCTCGGTGAAAAACGCGGAAGTGTCTTCGGCCATGCTCGCGGCCAAGCTGCAGGACGTGATCTCCACCCGCGCCGAATATTGCACCGCGCTCGACAACAGTTGCCTGATGCATCTGGGCGGAGCCATGCACCGTCAATATCTGGGAATGCGAACGATTCATCTGGCCCAGATTCTGGCCAGCACCGAAGAAGCTCCGGCGGAGGAAACGCGATGAACCCGGCAGCCGAAGCCCATCCCGTGCTCGATCCCCGTTTCGCGCCGCCCTTTCCGCAGGCCGCGCTGCCCGTGCTGCGCAATCCGCAACTGCGCAAGAACGTGGCTCACGCCATCGACGTGATTCAGGCCAAGCGCGCCAAACTGGTGGCCGAAAAAACCGACTGGCAGGAGCTTCGCCTGGCGGCCGCAGCCATCCGCATGCATGTTCTGGAGAACCTGGAAACCTATCTTGAGCAGTTTGAAGCCCGTTGCACGGCCGCCGGGGGGGTGGTGCACTGGGCGGCTGATGCCGCCGAGGCGCGCCGGATCATCCTTGACCTGCTGCGCCAGGAAAACGCCGGCGAAGTGATCAAGATCAAGACCATGACCTCGGCGGAGATTCAGTTGAACCCGGCGCTGGAGGCCGCCGGCATCCACGCCTATGAGACCGATCTGGCCGAGATCATCCTGCAGTTGGGCGAGGAGGAGCCTTCGCACATCGTGGTTCCGGCCTTGCACGTCAACCGCAGCCAGGTGCGCGAGATCTTTGCGCGCCGCATGGGCCTGAAAAATCTCTCCGACGACCCGCAGGAACTGACCAACGCCGCCCGGACCTTTCTGCGGCAGAAATTTCTCACCGTTCCCACGGCCGTCAGCGGCGCCAATTTCCTGATTGCCGAGACCGGTTCGGTCGCAATCGTCGAGTCGGAAGGCAACGGGCGCATGTGCCTCACTCTGCCCCGCACGATGATCACCCTGGCGGGAATCGAGAAGGTTCTGCCCCGCTTCCAGGATCTCGAGGTGATGCTGCAGTTGCTGGCTCGTTCGGCCACCGGCGAGCGCATGAATCCGTACACGTCGATCTGGACCGGCGTGAAGCCGGGCGACGGACCGCAGCGCCTTCATGTGGTTCTGCTCGACAACGGCCGCTCGTCGATTCTCGCCCGCCCGAGGCAGCGCCAGACTCTGAAGTGCATCCGCTGTGCCGCCTGCATGAATGCCTGCCCGGTCTATCGCCAGACCGGAGGCCACGCCTACGGTTCCGTCTATCCCGGGCCGATCGGCGCCATTCTCACCCCCCAGTTGATGCGCATGGAGCACGCCCAGTCGCTGCCCTTTGCCTCGTCGCTGTGCGGAGCCTGCTACGAGGTGTGCCCGGTCAGGATCAATATTCCCGAGGTGCTGCTCGAGCTGCGGGCCCAGGTGATCGACCGGCAGCGCAGGCAGCCCGCCCGCGTCTCGGATCCGATGTACCTGGGACTGCGCATCGCCGACTTCTTCTTCGCAAGCGCCCCGCGATTCCATCTGGCGCAGCGGCTGGGCCGCATTGGCTTGCGCTTTTTTACCGGCAGGGACGGATGGATTCACCGCTTGCCCAGCATCGGCGGCAAGTGGACTCAGACCCGCGACCTGCGCGGCCTGCCCGCCCAGAGCTTCCACGAATGGTGGGCGGCGCGCGCGAAGGAGGCAAAATGAGCGCTCTGGCAGATTCCCGAAAGCGCATGCTCAGGAGCATTCATCGCGCCACGGCGGATCTGGCCGTTCCGGGCCGCCCGGACTGCCAGTCTGACTATGCGGCTCTGCCGCGCACCTATCAGCGCCGCGGCGCGCTGCCGCACGACGAGTGCGTGGAGTTGATGATGACGCGGCTGCGCGAGTACGACGCCGAGGTGGTGGAGTGCCTGCCGGAGCAATTGCCGGTCACCATCGCCGCCCAGCTTGCCGCGGGCGGCAAGCGCTGTGTCGTCGCGCCTGCCGGACTGGCTGCCGAGTGGCTGGTCGACGGCATCGACTGGAAGATCGACCATGATTTACCTGTCGCGGAGATCGAAGCGGCCTCGGCCGTGCTGACCGCTTCGTCTTGCGGCGTCGCCAGCTCGGGGACGATCGTGCTCCACCACTCCGCGGCCGAGGGCCGCCGCGTGATCTCGCTGCTGCCCGACTGGCACCTCTGCGTTCTCCGCTCGAGCCAGGTGGTCGAAACCCTGCCGGAGTACTTCGACCGCTGTTCCCAGCCGCCCGCGCTGGCCACTTATATTTCCGGCCCCAGCGCCACGGCCGACATTGAGATGACGCGTATCAAGGGCGTTCACGGGCCGCGCTTCCTGCACGTGATTCTGGTGCGCGACGAGGGTTGATCCTTTCTCTGCGGCGCGCGCTTCAAGCGGTCAAGCGGACGCCTCAACGGCAGAAAAGCAGAAAAATGCCCGGTCCCTTGCGGCGTTGCAGCCCGCCGGGCGCCGCGCGAAGGAAACGGGCCTCCTGTCACCACGGGTTCCTTCCGATGTCGCATTCTCACTGCCGCATCGGAATTCAGGGAGCGAGTCCTCCGTTCCGGCGGCATTGCGCAAGCCGGTTCCGCGCCGGCAGGGTTCTGAAAGGGAAGCCCGGGAATCCGGTCTCGGCGCTCCGACTCCCGCTCGGTTCATCCCCGTCCCTGTGACCAAAGTCGCTTCCTCTCTTTCCGGACTTCACTACTCTTGTTTCAGATCTTGATGATCCGAGGAAACGATTGCCATGTTTTGCTACCAATGTGAACAGACTTCGCAAGGCCAGGGATGCCAGATCGTCGGCGTCTGCGGCAAGGATGAGAACACAGCCGCTTTGCAGGATCTGCTGATCCACGCCCTCAAGGGCGTGAGCCAGTATGCCCATCGCGCGGCCCAACTCGGCGCTGCCGATGCGGAGATTGACGCTTTCACCATTGAGGGTGTCTTCTCCACGCTGACCAACGTCAACTTCGACGAAGATGCGGTTGCCGGTCTGGTGGATCGGGCCGCGGCAGTCCGGGACAAAGCCCGCGCCCTCTACGAGGCGGCCGCGGCCAGGGCCGGGATCGCCGCCGAGAGCCTCGACGGTCCGGCCCGGTTCCAGCCCGCCAGCGACCGGCTCGCTCTGCTCGAACAAGGCCGCGAGCAGGCCATTCCGCTCGTCTACCTTGGCGGCAACGGAATCGACTCCGGCAACAAGGAGATCAAGGATCTCGAAGAACTGGTCATTTACGGACTCAAGGGCGTTGCGGCCTATGCCTATCACGCCCTGATGCTCGGTTGCGCAGTGCCCGCGGCCTATGCCAAGGTGCACGAGATTCTGTGCGCGCTCACGGAAAAACACACCGCCGAGGAACTGCTGGGGCTGGCGCTGGCGGTCGGCGAACTCAATTACACGGTCATCGAGCGGCTCGATGCCGCGCACAACGAAACCTTTGGAGCGCCTGCGCCGGCAAAGGTCCGCATCCATCCGCTCAAGGGAAAGGCCATTCTGGTCAGCGGCCACGACCTGCACGACCTTTATCAGCTGCTTGTCCAGACAGAGGGTCTCGGCATCAACGTCTACACCCATGGCGAGATGCTGCCCGCGCACGGTTATCCCAAGCTCAAGGCCTTTGCGCACCTGGCCGGAAACTACGGCGGCGCCTGGCAGGATCAGGCCGCCGAGTTTGCTGCGTTTCCGGGCGCGATCCTGATGACCTCCAACTGCATCCAGCAGCCGAAACAGAGTTACAGAAACCGCATCTTCACCATCAATGCCGTGCAGTGGCCCGGCGTGC
This sequence comes from Occallatibacter sp., assembly GCA_049976805.1. Lineage (GTDB taxonomy): Bacteria > Acidobacteriota > Terriglobia > Terriglobales > Acidobacteriaceae > Telmatobacter. The sequence goes on from JBMFHN010000027.1 coordinate 16,009, forward strand.
CTCACATTGATGCGACCGACTTCTCGGCAGTCATTGCCGCCGCCCTGGCCGCGCCCGGATTCGAAGCGGACGGGCCCGGCGACACGATCACAGTTGGTTTCGGTCATGCCGCCGTGCTGGACCATGCCGAAACCATCATCAACGCCGTCAAGAGCGGTGCGCTGCGCCGCTTCTTCCTGATCGGCGGATGCGACGGGGCGCGCTCGGGCCGCAACTATTACACCGAGCTCGCGCACAAGGTTCCGCAGGATTGCATCATCCTGACCCTGGCCTGCGGCAAGTACCGCTTCAACAAGGACGACTTCGGCACGCTGGGCGGACTGCCCCGCCTGCTCGATCTGGGACAGTGCAACGACGCCTACTCGGCACTCAGGATTGCCCAGGCCCTGGCGGAGGCCTTTGAGTGCGGTGTAAACGATCTGCCGCTTTCGCTCGTGCTCAGCTGGTATGAGCAGAAGGCCATCTCGATTCTGCTGACCCTGCTCTGGCTGGGCGTGAAGAACATTCGCATCGGGCCCACGCTGCCCGCTTTTCTCTCTCCCGCCGTGCTCAAACTGCTCGGCGAAGCCTACAACCTGATGCCCATCACAACGGCTGACGACGACCTGGCCGCCATCCTCGGCTAACCGCGATCAGCGCAACGGGGCCGCTCTCCACCGGGGCCGAATCCCTCCGGAGAGCGGCCGTTTTGCTGTCGGAGGCGGGTGCGCGACGGCGGCTCTGTGATCGCCTCCGGCAGGCGAGGTGAAAGCGGCTACGATCCGCTGTTCTGGCGGATGTAGGCGGTGGCGTCGAATTTGCGCGCGTAGGATGCCCCGGAGACGGGCCGGATGAGACCGAAGATGGGACGGTTGAACCAGGGGCGGTCATGGCGGCCGGCGATCGACCAGGCGATGCCCGCATAGCCGTTGGGATCGCGGCCGTCCAGTTCGTAACGGTCATTGAGGAGAACGGCCCAGTCAAAGGCCGTGGCCGGATCGGGCGCCCATTCGAGAATTTTCTTGGCCCAGTACATGCGCATGAAGTTGTGCATCCAGCCGGTCAGGACCATCTGCCGCTGCGCGGCGTTCCACAGTTCGTCGTGCGTCTCGGCGCGTTCCATCTGCTCCAGCCCGTAGCGCCAGGGGCGCGGATCGCCGGCATGTTCCAGCAGGGTTTTCTGCGCCCACGGCGCGGCGCACTCCCAGCTGTCATAGCGGGGCTCGTGGCGAACGAAAAGGACCGCCAGTTCGCGCCAGCCGATGAGCTGGTCGAGAAATCCAGCCCTGGCCTCGGCGGAGATCGCGCCCGCGCCGGAGGCCTTTTCGACGGCCAGCGCAATGGTGAGCGGACCGATGTTGCCGAAGTGCAGATAGGGCGACAGGCGGCTGGTGCCGCGCGTTTCCGGGTGGTTGCGACCCTGGCTGTAGGCGGCCAGGTCCTGGCGGATGAACGCGCGCAGGCGCCGGAGCGCAGCGTGTGTGCCGCCGGTCAGGCTGTCGACCGGGCCGATGGAACGGTCGATCTGGCGGAATCCTGCCGTGATGTCGCCGGCCAGGTCAAAGCCGGGCAGCGGCTTGGCGGGTTCCCAGCGATGCAGTGGTTCGATGCTGGGCGGCGCAACGAGGTAGTTGGGCAGCTCGCGGCGGAGATGCGGACGAAAGTGATGGAAGAGGAAAAAGCTGCGGTTGAAGACGCGCGAGGGAACGACGACATCGGCGTCGACCGTCCAGTACGGTATCCTGAGCCGGCCGGTGAGCACGCGCCGCCAGCGCTCCGGCTCGCGGCAGGGATTCTCGTCGCCGATCAGCAGCGCGGCGCCCGCCTCCTCGAGAAATGCTTCGAGAGAAGCCTGGGGCGAGCGGCGCACAACGAAGCCAACGCCGCGTTGAGAGGCGTCTTCGGCCGCGTCGCGCAGACCCTGCTGCAGAAAATGGTAGTGGCGCAGGTTGGCGTGGGGATAGTTGGGAATGACCTGGAAGTAGACCACCACGGGCAGCCCGAGATGGTTGGCGGCCTCGACGGCGACGTCGAGCGCGGGGTTCTCCGCAATGCGCACGGCGCGCTGCATCCAGTAAACGACACAGCGCGCGCCGGGACGCGGGACACCGGCGCGGCGAACCAGAACGCGCGTCCGGTTCGCCAGTCCGGCGAGATCATCGGGCGTCTGCTGGGTCTCGGTCATCGAAGGCATACGGGAAACGCTGACCCCATTTTGCTCCATTCAATCGAATCGCAGCCGGCAGGCTGGTCCGTTCTCTCCTGCCGGCTCGATCAACCTCCGGCAAGCAGCTCGGCGGCCGCTCTGCGGCCAAGGCGGATGCAATCGGAAATGCCGATGCCATCGTAGGCGTTGCCGGCCAGGCGCAGGCTTTCGAGCGCCGCCACGCGCCGGGCGATGCGCTCGCGCCGCTCAAGATGGCCGATGGCGTATTGGGCCATGGACCGGCGCCAGCGAGCCACCGCGACGTGCTCGGGCACGGCCGAGGCAGGCAAGACCCGCTCGCCGAGAATCTCTGTCAGTTCGCGGCGCAGGGTCGCGACCAGCACCTCATCCGGGGCGTTGAGCAGCGCCTCGTGGTGCATTCCGCCGAGAAACGCCCGCAACACGGCCTTGCCTGGCGGCGTGCGGCCCAGGAACTTGCGGTGAACGAAGGTGCAGGCCAGCATCGCGCGGCCTTCCACCGCCGGCACCAGAAAACCGAAGCCGGCTGGCAAAGGACCCAGGCAGGATTCGTCGTAGACCAGATTGATGGTGATCGACGAGGAATAGGGAATGGCGCTCAGATCCTCGGCCAGAGTCGCGTCCACCGGAGCTAGCAGCAAGCCGGCGGCCCAGGCCGGCACGGCCAGGATCACCGCGTCGTACAACTCTGCCGGTCCGGCTCCGGCCTGGATCCGCCATCCCTCCGCAGTCTTCTCGATGCCGCCAACCGGCGCCGAAAGCCGCACCGAAGACGGATCCAGCCGCGCGACCAGGGCGTCGACCATCTGCTGCAGGCCGCCGCGCAGCGTGGTGAAGATGGCCCGGGATGCCGGGGCGCCGCCGTTGCCGGAGGAAAAGGCCTTGGCGCGGGCGCGCAGGGCGGCATGCGCGGCCAGCATGCCGCGCGTCAGCGAGCCGTAGCGGCTCTCCATCTCCACCAGACGGGGCAGCACGGCGCGAGCGCTCAGTTGGCGCGCGTCGCCTCCGTAGATGCCGCTGAGCAGCGGATCAGCCAGCCGGTCGACGGTTTCGCGGCCGAAGTGGCGCTCGACCAGCGCGGCCACGGTCTCGTCGCCTTCACTCGGCCGAGGCGGGTGCAGAAGTTCGAGGGCCATGCGTGCCTTGGTTCGCAGGCTGAAGAGCGGGCTCAACGCGGTGGGAACCAATTTGGTGGGCACCAGGAACATCAGCCCTTCGGGCAGGGAGACGAGACGGTTGCGCACCACGATGTACGTGCTGCGGCCAGCATCGTTCGAGGGGGTCAGATCGGCGCCCAGTCCCAGCTCACGGCAGAGCTCGGCAGCGGCAGGCTTCTCGCTCAGGAAGGAATCCGGACCGCGCTCGATGACCGCGCCTTCCACAATCTGCGAGGAAATGCACCCGCCCAGCTGCGGGCGCGACTCAAAGAGCGTGTAACTCAGATTCTGTCCTGCGGTGCGCGCCTGCTCCAATTCATATGCGGCCGCCAGTCCAGCAATACCGCCTCCGATGACCGCTGTCCGCATCCTCGCCCCCAAAGCTTCATTAAAACAGCTTCCGTGGCCGCGCACGGAAGAGGAACGAAAAGCGCCCGAACAGAGGCCGCATCACCTCGCGGTTGTGGGCCGCGCCTGCGGGAGGATCGTAAGCGCGGGTTGATCTGCCGGCCGCCCATCGCCGCTCTGCATGGCCAGTTCGCCGATCCGTGTCTGGCGCAAGACATTCAGCATAGCCTGCTGCGCCTCGACCCAGACGGGGTGCGCCGGACAACATGCCTTTCGATTGCAGGATTTTCCGGAAACCAGGCAGACATTCAGCCGGATGGGGCCGTCAATGGCCTCGATCACGTCGAGCATGGAGGCCCGGCGGCCGCGCGGCAGAATTTCAAACCCTCCCGCCTGCCCGCGCCGCGAAGAGATCATTTTGGCGCGCGCAAGCGACTGCAACACCTTGGAGAGAAAGCTTTCCGGAGCATCCGTGGACTTGGCCAGCGCGGGCAGCACGGCGCGCTCGTGAGCCGGCAGAGTCGCCATGTGAAGCAGCACACGGACGGCATAATCGGCGGCGCGCGTCAACTGCATTGAGGAATTGGATCGCTTCATGAAAAATTCGTCCTGCGGCGCTTCGGTCGCAGCCGCCAGCGGAGATTGGTATGATGTTACTACGTTGCCGCCTGCCGGCGCAGGCGGGTGCGCAGACCGGAGGGAACGCTCCGGCAGAAGACGGGCAATTCGATTCCGTTATCACACCGGTATGTAATCGCGATCACAGACGGTTCTTTCGTTTGCGGGTCAAATAACACTTTCCGGATGATTTTGGAGAAAAATCCTCCTATTTGCATTGCCGCGGGGCGGGCGGGCGAATTCCGGCGCGCAGCGATGGAGAAAAACCGGCCCGGAATCTTTTTTGCCCCGCGGGCGCCGGCCGGAAAGCAGGGACGGCTGGCGCGATTTCGTTTTGCCGATTGAATGCCGTAAAATCCCATGCAGCTACGGCAGGGCCGGGAACGGCCCGCTGCTCGAGCCGCGAAAAACAGCAAGAAACCGGGTCCGGCGTTCCGCGCCGTAGCCGTGCCGTGCATCAGGAGAGATTCCATGGACGCCGAGTTGATTCACCGGCTGCACTTTGCCTTTACCGTCACTTTCCATTATCTGTTTCCCCAGCTCACGATGGGATTGGCTCTGCTGATCGTGGTGCTCAAGACGGTTGCGCTCCGGACCGGTGACGCTGAGTGGGACCGGGCGGCGCGCTTCTGGGGCCGGATCTTCGCCATCAACTTCGTCTTCGGCGTAGTCACCGGCATTCCCATGGAGTTCGAGTTTGGCACCAACTGGGCGCGTTTTTCCCAGGTTTCGGGTGGTGTCATCGGCCAGCCGCTGGCCATGGAAGGCGTCTTCAGTTTCTTCATGGAATCGGCCTTTCTGGGACTGCTTCTGTATGGGGAAAAGATACTCTCCAGGCGGCTCCACTGGTTCTCGTCCGTGATGGTTTTCATCGGCTCGTGGATCTCCGGCTTCTTCATCATCATGACCGACGCCTGGATGCAGCACCCGGTCGCCTACGCCCTCCAGGCGGACGGACAGTTTCAGATGACCAGTTTCTGGCAACTGATGCTCAATCCCTGGGGGCTGCGGCAGTATGCGCACAACATGACCGGTGCGGTGATTACGGGCAGTTTCGTGATGGCTGCCCTTGGCGCCTACTACCTGCTGGCTCGCCAGCACGAGAACTACGCGCGGATCTTTCTGAAGGTAGGCGTTACGGTCGGCATCCTCTCGACCATTCTCATCATCTTCCCGACGGGCGATATGCAGGGCAAGTTCGTGGCGCGCAACCAGCCGGCGGCCATGGCGGGGATGGAGGGGCTGTTCAAATCCGAAACCGGCGCGGGCATCGTGCTCATGGGCCAGCCCAACGAGAAAACCGGACAGATCGACAACCCGATTGTTGTCAATGACGCGTTGAGCTTGCTGATTTACGGCACCAGCAAGGCCGAGGTGGAAGGTCTCGACCAGATTCCGCGCGATCGGTGGCCCACGGCGCTTCCTTTGCTCTACTACGCCTACCACATCATGGCTGGCCTGGGAACCTGGTTCGCCCTAGTGATGATCGTGTCGGCATTCCTGCTGTGGCGCGGCAAGCTGTACAAGGCTCGCTGGGCTCTCTGGGCTCTGCTGCTCA
>JBMFHN010000028.1:0-21410 GCA_049976805.1 Occallatibacter sp.
ATGGGCGTAGCGGTGGATACCGCCGGCGATGTTTACATTGCCGACGCCGGCAACAGTCGCGTGGTCAAGGTGACGGCGGCGGGCGCAGCCAGTGTGCTGACTGTTGGCAGCCCCGGCGGCACGGCCTTGAATGGCCCCACGGGCGTGGCGGTGGATAGCGCAGGCGATGTCTACATTGCCGACAGCGGGAACAACCGCGTGGTGAAGGTGACGGCGGCGGGCGCGGTCAGCGTGCTGTCAGTCGGCAGCCCCGGCGGCACGGCCTTGGATGTCCCTTTGGGCGTCGCAGTGGATGCAGCGGGCGATGTCTATATTGCGGACGATGGCAATGCCCGCGTGGTCGAGGTGACGGCAGCGGGCACAGTCAGCGTGCTGCAAGTCGGCACCCCCGGCGGCAAGGGGCTGAATAGCCCTTATGGAGTCGCGGTGGATGCCGCGGGCGATGTCTACATTGCGGACGATGGCAACGCCCGTGTAGTGGAAGTGACGGCAGCCGGCGTGGCCAGCGTGCTGAATGTTGGCACTCCCGGCGGTATTGCGTTGAGTGATCCCGAAGGCGTCGCGGTGGATTCCAAGGGGAACATCTACATCGCGGATACCGACCCCAACAACCGCGTGGTGGAGCTGGTAGCGCCTCCTCCTCCCGTTGCGATTTCCGTACCTGCGCCGTCTCCGGTTTCGCCCGGATTGAGCACCGCTGCAACCGCGACCCTCACGGCTAGCAGTTCCTACTCCGGAACGATGAATCTGAGCTGCGCCCTGGCCAGTTCTCCGTCGGGCGCGCAGAGTGTGCCGACCTGCAGCCTGAATCCGACCAGCGTCACGTTCACCGCGGGCGGAACCGCGACAAGCACCTTGACGGTGAAGACGACGGCCGCCTCAACCAGCGCGCTCGCGCAGCCAAACGGGCGGAGCCTTTGGAAACTCGGCGGCGGGGGCACGGTTCTGGCCGCGCTGCTGCTCTTCGGCATACCCTCGCGCCGCCGCCGCTGGCTGTCGATGCTGGTTCTTCTCTGCGTCGCGGCAGCCTTGGGCCTGTCTTCCTGTGGCGGAGGCGGAAGCAGCGCAGGCGGTGCCACGACCCAGGCCACAACCGCCGGCAACTACACCTTCACCGTGACGGGCACAGATTCAGCCAATTCGCAAATCATCACTTCAACCAACGTGACTGTTGCGGTGCAGTAAACGGACTTCTGCTTGAGAAGCAGTGTTCGATAAGGCATCTCGCTCATCTCCGATCCAGGTGGGGTGAGCGAGATGCAGGTGTCCCTTTGGATTGGGAAGTGATTTTCGAGTGCCGGATATTCGCCTGATTCATCTTCTCCAGCGTGTGTGAAAATTTTCTGTTTCCGCCATTGCGGTCCAAAATGACAGCCAGCGCAACACCTGCTCCCTCCCGCCGTCGGACGGCCGGCGGTCTTCGGCCGCAAACCGGATCTCCTCGCTGGCCCCGGTAAACCGGCCCATCGTCTTCAACCTCAACTTTTCTGCCTCGTCCATGCGGATCTTCACACCCCAGCAGGACCGCCCCTTCGGGCTCCTTTGAAAATGACCTCCGGCAACTTCCATTTTCATTTTCCCTTGTGACCGGTACGGTCATGAACGACTCATCTTGTATGGGGAAAGAGTCAGGTTTGACCTGTGCCCCCACCACCCGTATCATCGGAAAAGGGAGTTGCGGGTGAGTTTCGCCGATTCGTCCACTCCCTTCGGGTCTGCTCCACGCGGCCCGAGCCTCTCCTTCCGGCGGGGTAGCTCAGATGGTTAGAGCGACGGATTCATAACCCGTAGGTCGGCGGTTCGATCCCGCCTCCCGCCACCAAGGTTTCCAGCTCAAGTCTCGCTGAAGCGGCTGCATTCGCCCTTCCGCTGCACTTTGCTCGCGCTCAGGGCAGCGGAAGGGTGAAATCCTTTGGCGGAGTCAGCGAGGCTCCGGGAATCACGACCGGCGTAACGCCCGTCTGCCGGCAGGTCATGGCGGGCGGGAAATGGTTGACGACCGCATCGGGAATCTCCGCCTGCGCGGCCGCGATCGGCGGGCGGGTACCAGCCAGCCGCGCCGGGTCGAATCCGCCCAGCAGGTCGGTCAATTGCGGGTTTGTGTCGCGAGGACCCTCGGGCAGGTAGGGTTTCTCGTCGGGCAGCGAGGCCAGCGGCGGAAGGTTGAAGAGCAGGTCGAGAAACTTGGCGAACGAGGCGTGGTCGCCGGGGTCGGAGACGATCGCGCCCGACCGGGCGAAAGGCGAAATCAGAATCAGCGGCACGCGCGGCCCGTCGCCGCAAGGCTGCCGGTCCGGACAGGGTTCAAACTGCGGTGGTGGAACGTGGTCATAGAAGCCCTCAGAATCGTCCCAGAGAACGATGATGGCCGAATCCCGCCAGTAGGGGCTGCGGGCAACGGCGTTGACCACCTTCGCCACCATTGATTCGGAGAGTTGCGAATCGGAGTATCCCGGATGATCGTCGTCACCGAGAAGACCCGCCGCCAGCGGGCTGGCGGGCTTCCATCCGAAGGGGTTGCGGCTTCCTCCCTTGACGAAAACCACGCTCCTGGAGGGCAGTTCCCGCTTGCCGATCACGTCGAAGAAATCCAGCAGGTCGTGCTCGCCGCTCCAGAGCGATGGATTCCGGCGAATGTAGCCGAAGTATTGCGGCGCGTTGTGATGCGGAATGTAGGCCGGGTGATTGTCACCCTCGCCGTTGCCGAAGCCTTCCTGGTACCAGGCCCAGGCAACAGCGCTGTGGTTCAGGCGGGCCAGTTCGCCGATGTCGTCCTTCACGTCATCGGTATCGACCTTCACCCGCCGCGCCTTGCCGCCGCTCAGCGAAAGCATCAGCGTAGCGTAGGTCTGGTCGTTCTGCAGGGTCTCTTTCGCCTCGGCTGGATTGGCATACGGGCCGAATTTCGGGTTGGCGTCGCCGATCACCGGCTCTCCCGCGGCGCTGCCCGGCCGATCGGCTTGTTCCGGGTCGCGCGCCGCCTGGGTCTGGCCGGTCTGCGCTGCAATCAAATCAATATTGCCCGGCGTCGAGGGACCATACATCGCCTGGAAGATATGGTCATAAAGACTAAAACGGTGCGCGTACATCCACAGAAAGGGGATCGTGCGGCAATCCTCGTAGGCCATGGTCAGCAGGCCCATCTGCCGCGCGCGCTGCCGGCTGCCGGGAAGGAAATACTTTCCCTTCGCTTCTTCGTAGCCCACGAAATCATCCATGCGGCCGTGGTCGCTCTTGGCAATCAGCGCCTTGCGCGAGTGGTCGGCGTCGGCCGTGTCGGAGGCCACAAGCGGAAACGGCGTCATCCATTGGTGGCCGATCGCGTCCCACTGGCGGAAGCCGTGCGCGCGCGCCTCAGCCGTGCTCAGGTTGTCTGCTCCGGGAAAGGATCCAAAGTAGGAGTCAAAGGAGCGGTTTTCCTGGTAGATCACGAAAACATGGCGAATATGCGCGCGCAGGTTGGCAATCAATTGTTGCCGGGCCTGCGCGCGGCTGGCGCTCAAATGCTCCTTCCGTCGCGTTTGGGCTCCGCCGCTCAACGGCAAGGCCGTCACGCACAAAGAGAGAAAAACGGCCACGAACCGGCTGTTCAACCTCGAATCTGCCCGGAAGCTGAAAATCTTCAATTTTGCCCCCCGGCCGCGCCGCGGAATCACCACCATGAACCCCCGCAAGAACGGGCGCCGCCTATCCTCTCTTTTACCCTCTCCACCGCTCCCACGACAGTTCATTTTTTGGCAAAACGGCCGCGCTCCAGGCACGGAGCGCTCCACCTCGATGTGCGAGCGCTGAAAACTGCCGCGCTGCCAGCGCATGGCTCTGGCGGCCCAGCGAAACTGCTGTTCCCTTCAGCAGAAGGGATGATCCTGCTGGGAATGGGTCGCGGTGGAATCCGGCAGCGGTTCCGTGACCGCGGCTGGTTCCGGGCGCACACCATCGGCCTGCTCCTCAAAGGCGTGGAAGACACGGTAAGGATCGCCCGGCAGCAGGTGTTGCTCCTCCAGAGCCAGCCGTACGCGGCGGCGGAACTCCCGCACCAGGGCGTACTGCTTCGTGGCCAGCGTCTTGAAGAGCACCGGAAAGATCAGTTCCGAGCCCTTGATCGCATCCACGCCGAGAACCTGAGGGTCGGCGACACAAATCTCCCGGAACTGCTCGCTGTTGCGCAGTTCCATCGCAATGCCGGTCAACAGTTTCATGACCCGGTCCGGCGGGGCTGAAAAATCCACACTCACGTTGACCGTTGCCACTGAATAGCCCGCGCTCAGGTTGGCCACGGTGGTGATCTGCGAGTTGGGAACGATGTACAGCGCGCCGTCGTCGTCGCGAATGCTGGTTTTGCGCAGGGTCATCGCCTCCACGATTCCGCTCACCCCGGCCACGCGCACCCGGTCACCGACGTTGAACTGGTCCTCAATCAGGATCAGGATGCCGTTGAGCATGTCTTTCACGATGTTCTGGGCGGCCAGTCCGATGGCAATTCCGGCGACTCCGGCCGAAGCCAGCAACGGAGCCAGATCCACCCCCACGGCAGCCAGAAACTGCAAGCTGACGAGCACCCCGATCACGGCCAGTCCCGTCGTGCGGATCACCCCGGCCAGGGTCTTCACCTGTGAGATGCGGTCGGCTCCGGGAGCGTGCTGCTCGGCAATGCGGATCATGCGCGCCGTCAGCAGGTGCAGCAGGCGGCTGAGCACAAAAGCGATAATCGCGACCATTACCAGGTGGGGCAGCCGGTCGCGGATAAACTCCTGCGAGTCAGAGGCCCACTCGTTCAGTACCTTACCCATGAACTGCCCCTGCGCAAACCAGCCCATCAGGAGGGAAGAGAAAAGTTCCGAAGAATCCATTCCGCATCTCCTTTTTTCAGAATATCCCCTGCCCTCTCGCCTGCGCTCGTTCCCGTCTGTCCGGCTGCTGTGCCGTGCACCGTGCGCCTCCTGGCTCTCAGGCTCCGCCGGAAACCCCGGAAGATCGATCCTTCCTTTTCTCTGCCGCCGCCTGCCGTCCGCACAGCTGCGATTCGGCCGGCCGGAAGTCCGGAGTTCCGTTTTTCTCTCTTGCGCTGGATTGTTACAATTACAATCGGATTTGCGAGTTCGAGTTCCCCGCTCGTGAGGAAAAACCAGGCTTTTTTGAGGAGTGAACGGAATGGAACTGACAGTTTCCAGCGTCCCCCCGTCCGTGTCCGCAGGCGGCTCTCTCAGCCCTCAACAGATGGTTGAAGTGTATCGGCTGATGTTTCTTTCCCGCCGCGTGGACGACCGCGAGATCCTGCTCAAGCGCCAGCAGAAGATCTTCTTCCAGATCTCCGGAGCGGGCCACGAAGCCTTGGGAGTCGCCGCCGCCCTGGCCATGCGCCCCGGATACGACTGGTTCTTCCCCTATTATCGTGACCGTGCCCTCTGCCTCGCGCTGGGCGTCTCTGCCGCCGAGATGTTACTCCAAGCCGTCGGCGCCGGAACCGATCCAGCCAGTGGCGGACGCCAGATGCCCACCATGTGGAGCAACCCGGCTTTGCACGTCGTCAGCCTTTCGGCGGCCACCACCACGCAGTTGCTCCACGCCGTCGGCTGTGCTGAAGCCGGCCGCTACTTCAGCCGTCATCCCCAGGCTGCGGCGGCGCCCGAAACCCCTCAGGATTACCGCGCTTTCCGCGATGTGAGCTTTCAAGGCGACGAGGTTGTTTACGTCTCGCTGGGCGAGGGTTCAACCTCGCAGGGCGAATTCTGGGAGGCGCTCAACACGGCCTCAAACAGGAAATTGCCCGTCCTCTTCTGCGTCGAGGACAACGGCTACGCCATCAGCACGCCGGTCGAGGTCAACACGCCCGGTGGCAGCATCTCCCGCCTGGTGTCCAACTTTCCCAATTTCCATCTTGCCGAGGTGGACGGCAATGATCCGGAGGCCAGTTTCGAAGCTTTCCAGGCCGCCGTGGCCCACTGCCGCGCCGGCCGCGGGCCGGCCCTTGTGCATGGTCACTGCATGCGCGCCTACTCCCACTCGCTTTCCGACGACGACCGTCTCTACCGCAGCCAGGCCGAACGCATGGCCGACGCCAGCCGCGACCCGCTTCTCCGGATGCGCAGCCGCCTCGGGGACGAAGGCATTTTGACCCCCGAGCAGATCGCGGCTCTGGAGCGGCAGGTGGACGATGAGATTGCCGAGGCTGCCGGCCACGCGCTCGACGCACCGCTGCCCAAGATCGAAGAGATCGGACGGCACGTGTACTCCGAAGACCTGGACCCCACCCGCGCGGAGTTTGCCACGGAAGCGGCCGCCGCGCCGGGCACGGTGAGCGGAGGCCACACCGGCAGCGCCCCGAGCGCCGAACCGCGCACCATGGCCGACCTCATCAACGCCTGCCTCTTCGACGAGATGCGCCGCGACCCGCGCATCGTCGTCTTCGGCGAAGACGTGGCCGACGCCAGCCGCGAGGAAATTCTTGCTGAGGTCAAAGGCAAGGGCGGCGTTTTCAAGCTCACCGCCGGATTGCAGTCCGAGTTCGGCTCCGATCGGGTCTTCAACTCGCCCCTGGCCGAAGCCAACATCGTCGGCCGCGCCATCGGCTACGCCCTGCGCGGCATGAAGCCGGTCGTTGAGATCCAGTTCTTCGATTACATCTGGCCTGCCTTCCACCAGATTCGCAACGAACTGGCCCTGATGCGCTGGCGTTCCAACGGCCAGTGGGCCTCGCCTGCGGTTGTTCGCGTCGCCATCGGCGGCTACCTGACCGGCGGCGCCATCTACCACTCGCAATCGGGCGAGAGCCTTTTCACCCATACCCCCGGCCTGCGCATCGTCTTTCCGTCGAACGCCCTGGACGCCAACGGCCTGCTGCGCACCGCCATCCGCTCGGACGATCCGGTTCTCTTTCTCGAGCACAAGCGGCTCTACCGCGAGACGCACGGCCGCGCGCCCTATCCGGGGCCGGATTTCGCCATTCCCTTCGGCAAGGCACGCGTCGTCCGCCCCGGCGCCGATCTCACGCTGATCACCTACGGCGCCCTCGTGCCCCGCGCCCTGCAGGCCGCCGAGCGCGCCCAGCGCCAGCACGGCATCGATGTCGAGATTCTCGACCTGCGCACCCTCAACCCCTACGACTGGGAGGCCATCGCCGCTTCGGTCACGAAGACCAGCCGCGTCATCGTGGCTCACGAGGACATGCTCAGCTGGGGCTACGGCGCCGAGATCGCCGCGCGCATCGCGGACGAATTGTTCGACGCGCTCGACGCCCCGGTGCGCCGCATTGGCTCGCTGGACACCTTCGTCGCCTATCAGCCCGTGCTTGAAAACGCAATTCTCCCCCAGCCGGAGACAATCCTCCAGGCCATCATCGATCTGAAAACGTACTGATCCGGTTTTCCCTCCGGCCGGATGCGGGGTGCTTCCCGCCCGGCACGGGAACAGACCCGCGGAAAGCGGTTTCTCTTCCTGTCTTGCTGCCGACTGGAATCGGCAACGAGCGCTGAAATTGTGGGTTGCAGTTTTCGCAGGTCCGCGAGGCTGTGCGGCGATGTGAACTGCTGCCCGCCCACCGCATTCCCGCCCCGCGCAGAACGCAGAAGCTGCCAGAAGGTGCCGGAGGGCTTTTCCGGGCGCAATGCCCTGTCGGCTGCCACCGCAGGTTCGCTGCCCTGGAACAACGCCTCAGGGCAGGATCAATCCTTCTCCGAACCGGCGGCCGGATTGGGAGCAGACAAGAAGCGGGCCGCCCTTTTCGGGAGTGGAAGGTCTTCCCGAAACTGGCGGCCCGCTGGACCCTGGACCGGGTCTAGGTGGTACTCTCAGTTTAGGCTTGTTTGCGTCAAAATCAAGTCTTTTTTAGACAGGGATTCCCAACGGTGACCCCCGTCACCGAGAAGTTGAAACCGGGGTCTTTCGCGTTGACTTGGGGATGCGCTCTTGATACAAAAAAGGGTTCCACCCGCACGCGACGAGAGACGGAAAGCCTGAACGATCGGACGAGCGGAGGGGTATGCTACTTTTCCAACAAATCGGAACACTCCTGCTTGGCTCCGTGCCAACAATGCTGATTTTCATCGTGCTGGTCGTGGCCTATCAGTTCCTGGTGCAGAGGCCGCTGACGGCCACGCTTGCAGAGCGCCGCGCCCGCACCGAGGGCGCCATCGAAGAAGCGCGCAAGGCGATTGCCCAGGCCGAGGCTCGGGCGGCCGAGTACGATCTCAAGCTGCACCAGGCGCGCGCCGCCATCCTGCAGATGCGCGAGGCGCGTCTGAAGCAGTGGATGGCCGAGCGCGATGCGGCTCTGGAAACAGCCCGCGAGGCCGCCGCGCGGAAAGTGGCCCAGGCGCAGGCCGAAATGGAGGCCGAGGCGGCTCTTGCCCGGAAATCCATTCAGGCTCTGTCGGTGGATTTGGCCCGTCAGGTGGTTGGCGCAGTGCTGCCCATGACCGCAGGAGGGGTGCATTGAGAGATTTGACCGCACGGCTTCGATTCCTTCTTCAGCTTCTTTCCCCTGGAGTCGTCCGGTTCGCTCTGTGGGCAATCCTGGCAGCCGCCCTGGGATTCTCGGTTCCCCGTTGGGCCGTGGCCCAGCAGCCGGTCTCCGCCACCCAGCCAGCCCGGCCTGCCCGGATCTCGATGGCCCGCGGCGGCGCAACGACGGCGCCGAAGGCACCCGAGTCCGAGGAGCAGGAAGACAATGTTTACCTTCACGCTCCCGTTGTGCGGTCGGTGGCCAAGATTTTCCACCTGCGTGTTGCAACCATGGCGCGCATCCTCGAAGGCATCAATTTTCTGGTTCTCGTGCTGGCCATTGGCATTCCCCTGTACCGCCGGCTGCCCAAAGCGCTGCGCAGCCATGCTGAAAAGGTGCGTGAAGGCATCGCCTCAGCCCGCGAGATGACCGAGGATGCCCGTCAACGGCTTCTCGCCATTGAAACCAGGCTGTCCGGGCTGGACGGAGAGATTGCCCAAATGCGCGCCCAGGTCGAGAAAGAAAGCCAGCAGGACGAGATCCGCATCAAGTCCTCACTCCAGGAAGAGAGCGCCCGCATCGTAGCCGCGGCCAGCCAGGAAATCGACGCTTCTGCAACACAGATCCGGCGCTCGCTGCGCCACTTTGCCGCTGAACTGGCCGTCGCACAGGCCGCTCAGCAGATTGTCCTCACGCCGGAGACCGATCGCGCCCTGATCGCTGAATTTCTTGGCGGCGTAGCCCGCGATGGCGCACCGAAAGGAGAGCAGAATTAGATGGCAGCCTTCGTTGCGCGCTACGCCCGTGCGTTTGCCGATGTCGTGGCGGAGAAAAATCTGGATCTCCTTGCGCTCGATCGGCAATGGGAAGATTTCCTGGCCAGTTGGAATGCCAGCGCCGAATTGCGCGAACTGTTCGCCAACCCCACCGTAACTGCTGCGAAAAAGGTGGCGATCCTGGATGTTTTGAACACCCGGCTTGGTTTGCAGAAAGAACTGCGCAACCTGCTGGCGGTGCTGATCGACCACAGCCGCATCGGCCAGGTAGGCGAAGTGGCCGCGGCCTGTCACGCCGAAATACGGAACCGGCTGGGAATTCGCAAGGTCGAGATTGTCACTGCACGCCAGCTGAACGAGCAGGATCGCGCCCGGCTTCTGGCCGGAGCCAGCCAGCTCGCCGGAACCCGGATCGAAGCCAGTTTCCGGCTGGATCCATCCATCCTCGGCGGCACGGTGGTGCGTATCGGCTCGACGGTTTACGACGGCTCGGTCCGCGGCCGGCTGGATCGGTTGAAAGAAGCGTTGATGAGCGGGTAGGACCGGCGGAGATCGTGGCCGGAAACGACAGCGCGGAATTTTGGGATTGAGATCGGGATTCAAAGTTTGCGAAAGGGAGGCAGGCGTTCAGCGATGCGACGCGGACAGGCCCGGCAACGCCGGAAATCTGGCTGCTGACCGCTGACCACTGTTCACTATAGATGGCGCAGATCAAGGCAGATGAGATTACGCAGCTTCTTCGCGAGCAGATTGCGAACTACGAAGCGAAGGTTCAGGTGGATGAAGTCGGGACCATCACCTCGCTGGGCGATGGCATTGCCCGGCTGCGCGGACTGGACAAGGTGATGGCCGGCGAACTGCTCAGCTTTCCGCACGGCATCGCCGGACTGGCGCTGAGCTTGGAAGAGGATTCCGTAGGCGCCGTGATTCTGGGCGACTACACCGAGTTGAGCGAGGGAAACGAGGTCAAGCGCACGGGAAAAATCCTGAGCGTACCGGTGGGCGAGGGCATGATCGGCCGCGTGGTGAACGCGCTCGGTCAGCCGATCGACGACAAGGGGCCCATCGCCTCCACGACCGCCCTGCCGATTGAGCGGCTGGCTCCGGGCATCATCGACCGGCAGCCGGTCCGCGAGCCGATGGCGACCGGACTGAAGGCCATTGACTCCATGATCCCTATCGGCCGCGGCCAGCGCGAGCTGATTATCGGCGACCGCCAGACGGGCAAGACCGCCGTGCTGCTGGACACGATCATCAACAATGCCAGGAACAACCTGATCTGCATCTATTGCGCCATCGGCCAGAAGCGGTCTTCCATTGCCCAGGTCGTCCAGACTCTGAGCGAAGCCGGCGCCATGGGCCACACCGTCATCGTGGCCGCCTCGGCCTCCGAGCCGGCGCCGATGCTTTACATTGCTCCTTACGCGGCCTGCGCCATCGGCGAGTATTTCCGCGATTCGGGCCGGCACGCGCTGGTCATGTATGACGACCTGTCCAAGCACGCCATGGCCTACCGCGAGATTTCGCTTCTGCTGCGCCGCCCGCCGGGCCGCGAAGCCTATCCCGGCGACGTCTTCTACCTGCACTCGCGCCTTTTGGAACGCTCCGCGAAAATGAGCCAGGAAAAGGGCGGCGGCTCGCTCACTGCGCTGCCGGTGATCGAGACCCAGGCCGGAGACGTTTCGGCGTATATTCCGACCAACGTCATCTCCATCACGGACGGACAGATCTTTCTGGAAACCGACCTGTTCAACTCCGGCGTCCGCCCGGCGGTGAACGTGGGTCTGTCGGTCTCGCGCGTGGGCTTCTCGGCGGCCATCAAGGCAGTCAAGCAGGTGGGCGCAACGCTCAAGCTCGACCTGGCGCAGTACCGCGAACTGGCGGCTTTTGCGCAGTTCGGCTCCGATCTGGATCCGCTAACGCAGAAGCAGCTCAACCGCGGCCAGCGGCTGACCGAGTTGCTCAAGCAGCCGCAGTTCCAGCCGCTCACCTGGCAGCAGCAGATGGTCATCCTCTTCGCCGGAACGCAGGGCTACCTGGACGATCTGGAAGTGACCGAGATTCGCGCCTTCGAGAATGGCCTCTACAAGTACATGGAGAACAGGCAAGCGGCGCTGATCGGCGATCTGACCCAAAAGAAAGCGCTCGACGACGATCTGCGCGGCCGCCTGCACGCGGCGCTGAAAGAGTATGCGGAGAACTTCAAGGCCGAGCGCGCTGCAGTCAACGCCTAACGGAAATCGGAGATCCCGGATAAATGGCAAACGTACTCGATCTACGGCGGCGCATCCGCAGCGTGACGAACACGCGGCAGATCACCAAGGCCATGAAGATGGTCTCGGCAGCCAAACTGCGCCGGGCGCAGGAGCGGGCCATCTCGGCCCGGCCTTACGCCAGAATGATCACGAGTGTTCTTGAATCGCTGACCCGCCGCATCGACACCTTCGATCCGGTGACCCACAACCTGCGCCATCCGCTTTTTGTGACGCGGCCGGAAAAGCGGGTTCTGCTCATCGTGGTCAGCGGCGACAAGGGCTTTGCAGGGGCTTTCAACGCCAACATATTCAAGACCGCCTTCCAGTTCATCTCTGGCAACCCGGACAAGCAGATTGACATCGAGGCGGTCGGGCGCAAGGGCCGCGACCTGATGCGCCGGCATTTTCCCTTGGCAGTTTACACCGAGAAAACCGAGGCAAGCGGCAGCAGCACCCGGGTGCGGGAGCGCAAGGCTCCGGTCGAGATCACGGGCGATCATCCCGGGATGCTGCTGAAACTCGAACAGAGCCGCGTGCAGGCACTGGCCGAAAACCTCGTCGACCGTTACGCGCACGAAGAGATCGACGCCGCCTACATTGTCTACAACGAGTTCAAATCCGTGATCTCGCAACGGCTGGTGGTGGAGAAACTGCTGCCGCTGATGAAGATCGGCATTCCGCAGATCACCGGAACCACCGAACCGACCACCAAGGAAAAGGAACGCGCCGCCGAGGCGGCACTCTCGGCGGGCATCGAGATCGAACCGGTGGACACGGCCGAGGCCGAGGAAGAAGCGCGCAAATTCGGCACGGCGCAGGTGGATTACATCTACGATCAGCCCTCCGAAGAGCTGTTCGCCGGACTGATTCCGCAGTACGTCGCTTCGATGCTCTACCACGCCATGACGGAGTCGGTGGCGGCCGAGCACGCGGCGCGCATGACGGCGATGGATTCGGCCACCAGCAACGCCTCGGAGATGATCGACGCGCTCACGCTGCACATGAATCGCGTGCGCCAGGCGGCCATCACCAAGGAGATCATCGAGATTGTCAGCGGCGCCGCAGCGCTCTAAGAAGCGCTCTAAGACAGGCTGCGAGCTTTCGGCTTTCGGCCCATCAGCTGCGATGACAGGTTTTGTACCAGGGAATTCGCGCAGGAAAAGGCGGACGGCTGAAAGCTGAAAGCCCACACAAGAAGGCAGAAAAATGGCAGAAAACATCGGCAAGGTAATCAAGGTCTCCGGTCCCGCGGTGGATGTGCAGTTCGAAGAAGCGACGATGCCGCCCATCTATCAGGCGCTGCGCGTGGTCAGCGAGGGCTTCAACGTGCCCACACCCATCTCGGTCATTCTCGAAGTCCAGCAGCACCTGGGCGAGGGACGCGTGCGCACGGTGGCCATGGAAGCCACCGACGGCATGGTGCGCGGCATGAAGGCCATCGATCTGGGCGGCCCCATCCGCGTTCCCGTGGGCAAGGAGACGCTGGGACGCATTCTGAATGTGATCGGCGAGCCGGTGGATGAACTGGGCCCGATCGGCGAAAAGACGCGCATGCCCATCCACCGCCCCGCGCCGCTGTTCGACGAGCAGTCGACGCAGGAGGAGATGTTCGAGACCGGCATCAAGGTCATCGACCTGATCCAGCCCTTCCTGAAGGGCGGCAAGATCGGTCTCTTCGGCGGCGCCGGCGTGGGCAAGACCGTCGTCATCATGGAACTGATCAACAACGTGGCCAAGAACCACGGCGGCTACTCGGTCTTCGGCGGCGTGGGCGAGCGCACCCGCGAGGGCAATGATCTGTGGCTGGAGATGACCGAGAGCGGCGTCATCAAGCCGGGCGACTGGGCCAACTCGAAGACCGCGCTGGTCTACGGCCAGATGACTGAGCCGCCCGGAGCGCGCCTGCGCGTGGCTCTGAGCGCGCTCACCGTGGCCGAGTACTTCCGCGACGTGGAGGGCGCCGACACGCTGCTGTTCATCGACAACATCTTCCGCTTCACGCAGGCCGGCTCGGAGGTTTCCACGCTGCTCGGCCGCATGCCCTCGGCGGTCGGCTACCAGCCCAACCTGGCCACCGAGATGGGCGAGCTGCAGGAGCGCATCACCTCGACGAGCAAGGGGTCGGTCACCTCGGTGCAGGCCGTCTACGTGCCCGCCGACGACCTGACCGATCCCGCTCCGGCGACAACCTTTGCCCATCTGGACGCGACCACCGTGCTCAGCCGTCCACTGTCGGAGCTGGGCATCTATCCGGCCGTCGATCCGCTGGCCTCGACCTCGCGCATTCTCACGGCGCGCGTCGTCGGCCAGGATCATTACGACGTGGCCCAGGGCGTGAAGAAAATCCTGCAGCGCTATAAAGATCTGCAGGACATCATCGCCATTCTTGGTATCGATGAGCTTTCCGAGGAGGATAAGCTCACGGTCGCCCGGGCAAGAAAGATCCAGAAGTTTCTTTCGCAGCCCTTTCACGTGGCCGAACAGTTCACCGGCATTCCCGGACGCTACGTCAAGGTTGCCGATACGGTACGCAGCTTCAAGGGCGTGCTCGAAGGCAAATACGACGACGTTCCCGAACAGGCCTTCTACATGAAGGGCGCCATCGAGGAAGTTCTGGAGACGGCAGAGAAGATGAAAGCAAGTGTATAGGCTGAGGAATCGGATGCCGATGGCGCACCCTGGAGCGCACGGCATCTTTTGAGCCCTGAACTCCGATCCCTGAGCGATGTATCTCTGAAAGGCATGTATGGCAGAGGAGACAAAACTGCTGCGCGTCCGCCTGGTAACGCCCGAGCGCACGCTCTTTGAAAACACGGCAGAGGCGGTTGAGCTGCCTTCGCGCTCCGGGCAGATGGAAGCGCTTTACGGGCACGCGCCGCTGGTGGCCGAACTGGGCGCGGGCGAGGTGGTCCTGCATGGCGTCAGCGGTGAAGAGTCCGGCGCAGAGCTGAGGTACAACGTCAGCTGGGGTTTTGCCGAGGTGTTGCCCGACCGGGTCACCATCCTGGCCTCGGACGCCCTCAAGCCCGAGGAGATCGATGTGGCCCGCGCCCAGCAGCAACTGGAGCGTGGCCAGAAACAATTGAAAGAGGCAGGCGACAATCTCGATGCCTATAATCGGGCCCGGCACGTAATCGCTGAAGCCGAGGCCAAGCTGGCCACGGCGGAAAAAAAGAACTGATTCCCCCGCCCCCAGTGATGTTCGCCAACAGGCTCCGCTTTTCCCCAGCGGAGCCTGTTTCATGCCGAGGCCGCGAGAATCCCCGGGGCGCATGAAACAGGGCAAACCGCGCGCGAACCGCGCGGGAAGAGCTTCACGGCAAAAGATCCAGCCGGTCGAGCAAGGCCCGAAAGGCGCGGCCGCGATGGCTGAGCGTGTGCTTGGTTTCCAGGTCGAGTTCCGCCATGGTACGTTCCAGCGCGGGCAGATAAAAGAGCGGGTCGTACCCGAAGCCCCCGGTTCCGCGCGGAGATTCGAGGATGAGCCCTTCGACGGCTCCCTCGGCGGTAGACAGCAACTGGCCGTCGCGGGCCGCCGCCAGTACGCAGCGGTACCGTGCCGTGCGCCGGGCAGCGGGAACGCCCGCCATTCGCTGCATCAGAACCAGATTGTTCCACACATCGGTATTGTCATTGGCGTCGGGCGAGTCCACGACGCCGGCGTCGGCGGCAAAACGAGCCGAGCGCACGCCCGGCGCGCCGTCGAGTGCGTCTACCTCCAGACCTGAATCGTCGGCCACAACCCATTCGCCCGGAGCAAAACGGGAGTAATAAATGGCCTTGAGCGAGGCATTTTCCGCGAAGGTCAGGCCGTCCTCCCTGGGCGCGGAGATGTTTTCAATGTCTTTCAGGGGCTCGATCAGCACGGCGTGCGCTGCGGATGCAACCAGGAAGTCTCGCAGCTTGCCCCGATTGGTGGTGGCGGCATAAAGAAGGAAGGCCATGGAGAAAGTGTACTGTTTCCGCGGCGAAAATTGGCCAGTTCCCTCCAGACGGACGCTCCCGGGACCATCTTCCTTGCCCGCCGCGCTCGTGTAGTGTTGAAAGGTGCACTGTTTTGGCTGTGGCCGATGTGCCCCGGCAATCCGCTCAGAAACAGGATTCCGGGCGGAATCGCGGAGAACGATTCTCGATGCGTCTTTCACGAAGAACCGGCTGGAATACGGAGATGAGCGAACTGGAGCAGGCCCGGCGGCTGCGCCAAGGCTCCGGAGACCCGATCGCCGACCTGACCATCTCAAATCCCACCCGTTGCGGTTTCGCATACGATCCCCGCCTGCTTGCTTCGCTCGGCGACCCCCGGGCGCTCGACTACGATCCTCAGCCGCTCGGACTGCTTCCCAGCCGGCAAGCCATCTGCGCCTACTATGCTGAACACGGGGTCCGCCTCGCTGCTGAACAGATCGTGCTGACCACCGGCACCAGCGAGGCCTACAGCTTCCTTTTCCGGCTGCTCGCGGACGCGGGCGAGGAAATCCTCACCTTTCAGCCCGGCTATCCGCTCTTCGATTTTCTGGCCGCGCTCGACGATGTGCGTCTGCGCTTTGCCCCGCTTGTCTATGAGCATGGCTGGCAGATTGACCCGGAGGCGATTCGTCGCGCCCTGACGCCCGCCACGCGAGCCATCGTCCTGGTGCATCCCAACAACCCGACCGGCCACTTCACCAAGCCGTGGGAAGCAGCGGAGCTGGCGCGGCTCTGCCGGGAGTTCGATCTTGCGCTGATTGTGGACGAGGTTTTTCTCGATTATCGATTGGAATCGGGAGATTCCGGCCCTGTTTCCAGTTTCGCCGCGGGGCTGGAGGATCTTCCCGTCTTTGTCGTCAGCGGGCTGAGCAAGATCGCCGCCCTGCCACAGATGAAAGCCGCCTGGATCGTAGCCGCCGGGCCGGTTGCGCCGGCCGCGCTCGACCGTCTGGAGGTCATTGCCGACACCTTTCTCTCCATGAATGCGCCCGTGCAGTGCGCGCTGCCCGTCTGGATCGAAGGCCGTGCGGCCATCCAGCTTCAGATTCGCGCGCGCCTGGCGGCCAATCTGGCGGAGTTGGACCGGCAACTGGATCGACTTCCGGCGGTCAGCCGTCTCCAAGTCGAAGGCGGCTGGTACGCGGTGCTGCGCATTCCGGCACTCGCGCCCGACGAACAGACGGTACGATCTCTCCTCGAACGCGGCGTCTGGGTCCATCCCGGCTACTTCTTCGCAATGCCGGACTCGGGCTGGCTGGTGGTGAGCCTGCTCGGGCCGGTGGAGGAGTTCAGCCGTGGGGTCTGCGAGTTGGCCGACTTTCTGGAGAAGCGGACCGCTTGATCCGGGCTGACGCCGCAGACTGGCGCGGCCACCGATACGGCTGACGTGGTTCGTCGTCGGCTCGGAGGCTCGGACTCAGAGCAAAAACGGGACCAGCGCCGCCACGCGCTGGCAATACGACGGATACGGCGCGCCGAAATGCTCCCGCATCCATTGCTCTTCCAGCCGGAGCTTGGTCCAAAGAGAAGCAGAGATCAACACGAAAGCCAGGATGCCCCGAAGCTCTGTGGTGGCAATCGCGGTGCCGAGAAAGCCCGTGAGCAGACCCGTATAAATCGGGTGGCGCACCAGCGCATAGGGCCCCGTGACAATGAGTTCGTGGTCTTCCTTGATGGTGACCGACCGGCTCCAGTTGCGGCCGAGATGAAGACGCGCCCAGACCGAGAAGAGCAATCCCGCGGCAGCGATGGCAGCGCCCACAAAGAAACTGAGCCTGCCGACTTGCAAAAAGTGCCAATCGAGCACGCGCGGAAGGTAGTTTGGCTCGATCAGCAACGTAACCCCGGCGAAGAACAGAACCGTCCGCAGCACGCGCGATCCGGCGGGTTCCAGGCGCTTCGTTGCCTTCACATTTGCTGCCATGATCTGCCAGAAAGCCAGATAGGCAATCCAAAGGACGGGAAACAGATACGCGTCGAGCAAACGCATGAGATTCTCTCCTCCTGCGAAGTCAATACGGATCGACGCGCAATCCGGTTCTCGATTTTTGCTCGGTGCCTGCCCGCTTGGCCGCTCACCACCCGCGCAGAAAGGGGTTGCTGCGCCGTTCCTGACCGATGGTGGTGGCCGGGCCGTGGCCTGTCAGCACCCGGGTTTCATCCGGAAGCAGGAGCAGACGGTTCTGGATCGATTCGATGATCTGGCCGTAGTCGCCGCCGGGCAGGTCGGTGCGGCCGATACTGCCGGCGAAAAGCGTGTCGCCGGCAATCAGCAGCTTGAGCGGCGCAAAGTGAAGGCAAATGGAGCCCTGCGTGTGTCCGGGGGTGTGCAGCACGCGGGCGGCGTAATGTTCCAGCCCAACCTGCTGACCCTCCGCCAGGCCTTCATCCGGGGGCGCAGTTTCCGGGGTTGCCACGCCGAGCCAGGCGGCCTGTGCCGCCATCATTTCCAGCAGCGGCAGATCGTTTTCATTCAACAGGACAGGCGCGCCGGTCAGCCGTTTGAGTTTGAGCGCGCCCCCCACATGGTCGATGTGGGCATGGGTGACAAGAATCTGCTTGAGCCGGAGACCAAGCTCGGCAAGCCGGCGGTGAATGCGCCCCACCTCGTCGCCGGGATCGATGACGATCGCCTCGCCGCTCTCCTGGTCGCCCAGGATCGTGCAGTTGCATGCCAGCGGACCCACAGGAAAGGTTTCCAGAATCATGGCTTCATTGTAAGCCGCGCCGCCGCCAGAGATGGGCGAAAGGACGAGCGCCCTGCAGCCGGGCGCAGAAGGAACGATTCGCACACGGGCCTGCTCCGCAGCCCCCAGAAAGGCTGCGGATGAAAGAATCGCTTTGCTAAAGAGCTTACTTGCCGGGCCGGGCGGGAGCGGAAGCAGGTGCGGGACTGGAGTTGCCCAGCACCGAATGCGAACCGGTCGAGCGCTCGTAAAGCACAGTCAGACAAATCGAAGTGCACATGAAGATGATCGCCGACCAGGTGGTGAGTCGGGTGAGCACCGTGGCTGCGGCACGGGGACCAAAGGCGGTCTGCGAACCCTGACCGCCGAAAGCTCCCGCCAGATCTGCCGAACGGCCCTGCTGCAGGAGAACGACCCCGATCAGAAAAAGGCACACAATGATGTGCAAAACCACGACAACGTAGAAGAAAAAGCTCATCGTAAACGCTGCTTCCCGTCTTCTTCCGGTGGATCCGGACAAAAACTTGGTGCGGAGGAGGGGACTTGAACCCCTATGCCTTGTGGGCGTCAGCACCTCAAGCTGGTGTGTCTGCCAATTTCACCACCTCCGCACAGGGGTGAACTTTTTGAGTATAGCAAAAGGAGACGCAATGAGAAAAGGACCGGGCCTCCGAAAGGGTGCGTCAGGCCGCCTGCCCGGATCGTTTCAAGGACCGGCTTTCCGGCCCCATCGGAATTCCAGCATCACGCGGCAAGGCCAGTGCAAGCAAGCGGAGCAAGCCCATGATTTCACCCGCTGTTCCGCCAGCACAGGCGCGCCGCTTGATTGGAATCAGCCTCTTTGCGGACGGTGTGTACCGGGGGGAGCAGGACGCTTCGCCATCCCCTTGCATCTTTCCAGGCAGGACCAGAGACCACCGGTCCGGGAAAAAGCATCGCCGTGGCGTTCTCAATAAAGCAGCACCGCAACGCGGTAGGCTGTAAACCCGCCCTGTTCTTCATGGGGCGGGCAACTGCCGATCGCTGCCTGCCGATAGGATCCCGAGGCTAATTTCTCCGCCAGATCCCCGGGCAGGCGGTTCAGGTCCGAACCTTGCCAACGCATAATGAACCGGGGAAGTACGCCGGAAATGGAGGTGGGAACCCCCTGGTCGGTGCTGCAGGCGGCACGGGCGGCGGCTGGATCGGGCAGCACGGCAACGCCACTGACACGCACCAGGCTGGCAATCGCCGCTTCCACCTGCTCCCGGGTCAGCGCGGGGACGGCACGAGCAAAGTCAGCCACGGCGTAAAGCACGCCATGGTCTGCCACTGCGGCTGCTCCTACGCGGTCGATGCCGGGGTTCAGCAAATTGGCGCGGTGGCCGGGCGAATGCATCCATGCGGTTTCAATCGCAGACGGATCGGGACCGACCGCCACGTTTTCCTCGATCAAACTGAAACGCGCACCCGCCTCGGCGGCGCGATTGGAGAGGCTGGGCTCGTCGTCGTAGCGGTGCGCAATCGTGCCCTCCTCGACCATGCGCCAGCAATGCCGCCGGGCGGCCTCGGCCAGCGCCGGATCCCATTGCAACGGCCGGATGCCTTGCGCCATGCGATCCCGGTTGATCAGCGCAGCAAGCTGCCGGGCCGCCGCCTGGAGCGATGGAGAACTTTGCACCTGGAACGATGGGTAGGGTGGCGTTTGCGCCCAGGCCGCGGCGGCAGCCAACGCCAGACACAATGCCATTGTTTGCCGAAGAAAACTCATTTCTTGATTAGACCCGGTCCTGGCGCGGCTGTCGCGTTATTCTGGCTGTGCCCATGCTTTTTTTTGTCGATCGAATGTTTGATTTTCTGAGACGCCGCCTGCGCCGTCAACCACTGGCCGTGGCAGGCGCGCTGCTGTTGATTGTCTTTGTTGTCGGCGGGCTGGGCGCACCCTGGCTGGCGCCTGCCAATCCCGCGCGCATCGATCTGCCGCACCGGCTGGAAGGTCCGTCGGCCGCGCACTGGGCCGGAACCGACGAACTGGGCCGGGACACGCTCTCACGGCTGCTTTATGGCGCGCGCATCTCGCTGGCCGTCTCGGTCAGCGTGGTCGCGGCCTCGCTGGCAGTGGGACTGGCCATCGGCGGACTGGCCGGATACTGGGGCGGATGGGTGGATGCGGCGCTGACAACCTTTGTCATGAATACCTTTCTGGCTCTGCCGGGCATTCTGCTGGCCATCGCTCTTGCCGCATTTCTGGGTCCGGGCTTCGACAACCTGGTCCTGGCGCTGGCCATTGGCGGCTGGGCCGGTTATGCGCGCCTCGTCCGGGCGCAGGTGATGGCGGTGCGCGACCGTGAATACGTGGACGCGGCCCGCGCTCTGGGCGCCGGAGGTCTGCGCATCTTCTTTCGCCATATTCTTCCCAATATTCTGCAGCCGATCCTGGTTCAGGCCGCTATCGGCATGGCGGGCGTGATCCTGGCAGAGGCCACGCTCTCTTTTCTCGGCCTGGGAATTCCCGCGCCCGCGCCCAGTTGGGGATCGATGCTCAACGACGCACGGCTGCACCTGTTCGATTCGCCCCACCTGCTGCTTTTTCCCGCCGCCGCGATTGCCGGTTCGGTGCTGGGATTCAACTTCCTGGGCGATGCGCTGCGCGATCAGCTCGACCCGCGCACCCGGCTGGAACTGGGGATCTGACGATGGGCGCGGCCGTCAGAATTGGAGTCGTCAGCGATACCCACGGCCTTCTGCGTCCGGAGGTCGCTTCGGCGCTCGCCGGCGTCGAGCACATCCTGCACTTGGGCGACATCGGCAAGATCTCAGTGCTCGATGAGCTGAGGCGGATCGCTCCCGTCACTGCCGTTCGCGGCAACGTGGACCGCGAGGGACCCTGCGCTGAACTGCCGGCAACGGAGGTCGTGCGCTTCGCTGGCAGCTACATCTATATGTTGCACGACCTGGAAACATTACGGCTGGACCCGGCCGCAGCGCGATTCGCAGCGGTGCTGAGCGGACACACACATGTGCCCGGCTTTCATACGAAACAGAACGTGCTCTACTTCAATCCGGGCTCCTGCGGACCGCGGCGCTTCCAGTTGCCGGTCACCGTGGGACTGCTGATTGCAGACCAGGATGGCGGGGTGAAGGCGGAGATTGTGCCGCTCGATCTTCACCCCGCATCGCCCAGCGCGTGAGGGCGCGAAATGGCCCGACAACCGTCACAAGATGCCGGCTCACGCTCTCGCTCGCAAGCCCGGCCAATGCACAGCAAGAGCGGTCGCGGCGAAGATTCCTCCCGGCTTTTGAACTC